>DATLEB010000042.1:0-59212 GCA_035525615.1 Kofleriaceae bacterium
GGACGTGACCGCGGCGCTGCACGGCGTCCCGGCGGTTCGGCCCGCAGCGCGACTTTGGGAAATGCTGTTCGAGCATGGTCGCCTCCAATCGACGCCGGCGGTTGCCGAGGAGGTTGCGCTCGAGCTGAGCGGATGGCTGCCGATGGAGCTCCGCGATCGTGCGTGTCGGCTCCTCGTCGAAGGAAAACGGATTGCTCAGGAAGCGATCGGGACGGAGCTGCTCTCGGCAGATGGCTCGTGGTGCAACACTCCCTGAGCCAAACCGCGGCCGGCGTTGAGAAGATGCGGGAGCGTGACCGCAACCCTCGATGGAGTGGCACAAATACGGCACAACGGGCGGCGTCACCGATCTCGCCCACCCTTGATAGCCTTGAGACGGCCGCCGGTTACGGGCCGCCGCAAGGCCTCTGGTATGGGCACTGAAAATCCGCGTGTCGGCGGTTCAACTCCGTCCCTGGGCACGAGCAAGACGGCCGAAGCGACCTCGTCAGGTCGCGCGTGCGGCCCGGCGCGCCGCTCGGAACGCGCCCGCGCCGGCGTACGCCCAGGGGAACTGCGTCTGCACGTCGCCGAGGCGATTCATGCGCCGCGCGAGCTGGCCGTGGTCTCGCGCCAGGTACGTCCAGCAGGCGGCCTCGTTCAGGCGCCAGGGGGTGAGGCGATCCGGCCGGTAGTCGCGGTGATCGATGGACGCCGCGAACGCGCGGGCGACTTCGGCGCGATCCGCGTGGAGCGCGGCGCGAGCAACGGCGGGTTGTCCGTCGAAGTGCTCGAGGTACAGCCAGTGTTCGATGTGCGCGGTCACGACCAGCATCGGCAGGCTCGAGCCGGCGGGCGCCGCCGCGGCGGCGTCGCGCGCGAGCTCGAACATCTCCTCGTGGCTGCCATGCCACTTCTCGCAGAGCGCCAGCAGCATGAGCTCGTGCGCGAGGTGGTGCCCCGGATCGCGCTCGATCGCGCGCTGGAAGTACCTTTCGGCCGCCTCGCCATCCGTGCCGATCTCCACCTTGATGAGGAACGCCAGCGCGGTCGGATCGGCGGCGTCGGTCTCCGCGGCGCGCTCGAGGTGCGTCCGCGCCTGCTCGAGATCACGCGTGAAGACCTGCCAGCCCGCGTCGCTCACCGACTCGGCGCGACCGCTACCGCGAGCGGCCCACGCCGACGCGATCAGCAGTCGGCCGCGCACCAGATCCGCGACCGCGCCCTTGCGCGCGGCGCTCCAGCGCGCGCCGACCGACGGCTTGCATCGCTCGGCGAGCGCCTCCACGAAGTAGGCGCGGTCGTGCCACGCGGCGTCGCGATGGTGCTCGAGGAACTGCTCGGCGGCGGCGAAGTCGCCGCGCTCGACGAGGCCGATGAGCTCGTCGACCTCGGCCGTGGCGAACGGGCTACGCGAGCCGCGCATCGAGTGCCAGCTCCACAGTCGCTCGACGATCGACGGGGACAGCGCGTTGACACCCGCCCCGAGAAACAGCACGCCCATCGCCGACATGCCGAGCCCCTCCTTGATCGAGGCCTCGCCGGTCGCCAGGAGGTAGATCGCCAGCGCGAGCATCGCCAGCCCCATGGGGATGCCGAGCAAGATGAGCGTCCAACGCAGCATGCGGTTCAGCTCCGTCCCTGGGCACTACGAGATTCCGGCGCGCGCGCGGCATCCGCGAGGGGGCGGAACGCGCAGCCTTCGAGGTGGTCGTTCACGAGGCCCATGGCCTGCATGAAGGCGTAGACCGTCGTGGGGCCCACGAAGGACCAGCCGCGCTGCTTCAGGTCCTTCGACAGGCGCGTCGACGTGGGCGTCTTGGGCATCGCGCGGAGGGCGGGCAAGGTCATGACGCGTGGGCGCTCGGCGCGCGGCGGTTCGAACGACCACGCGTACGCCGCGAGCGAGCCGTGCTCGTCGACGAGCTCGAGCGCGCGCCTGGCGTTGTTGATGGTCGACTCGATCTTGCCGCGGTGGCGCACGATGCCGGCGTCGCCGAGCAGACGCGTGACGTCGCGCGCGCCGAACGTCGCGACCCTCGCCATCTCGAAGTTGGCGAACGCGGCGCGGAACGCGGGGCGCTTGCGCAGGATCGTGATCCACGAGAGGCCGGCCTGGAACCCTTCGAGGCACAGCTTCTCGAACAGGCGCCGATCGTCTCGCACCGGGTATCCCCATTCGGTGTCGTGATAGGCGATGTAGTCTTCCGTCGACACGCCCCATGCGCATCGAGGGCGGCCATCGGGGCCTCGGGCGAGTCCGGCCTTCATGTCGTCAGCCGCCGCGCGCGAACACGGCGAGCGCGGCCGCGCGGCGCTCGGCCTCCAGGGCCTCGAACCGGCCGCCGTCGAGGCCGCGGCCGCCGCAGCGTGCCACCGCCTCGTTGAACGCTGCGTGGCACTGCTTGGCCGTCCGCACGCACCAGTAGTCCTCCTCGTATCCGAACAGGCCGTCGCCGGCGTACTCGAGGATGGTGATGCCGGGGAAGTCGAACGGTGCGCCGTCGGGATCGGGGTTGTAGTAGCGGTTCTGCATGTTCACGACGACGCGATGGCCGCGGATCATGTACCAGTCGATCACGGCGTGGACGTCGCGGTGGTTCTCCATGAGGCCGGTGATCCAGCGCGTCACCGCCTCACGCCCGCGCATCTCGCCGTAGATGTGCTCGATGTAGTGGACGTCGGTGGTGAGCAGCGACGGCCACTCGCGCCAGTTCTCGTCGAGGTTGCCCACCGTCCAGAAGCGCTGGAATGCCGCCTCGACCTCTTCGCGCGCGAACTCCGTCATGCGTGCTCCTCGGCGCCGACACTATCAGGTCGCGTCAGTCGACGCCCGCGTCGGGCGGCGGTCCCATGTCGCACGCGACCACCTGCCATTGCTCGGCTTCCTCGTCGTAGTAGCAGGTGATCGAGTCGCAGCAGGTCACCTGCGCGCCGCGCGGCGGCGCGTCGGTGATGCAGTGGGTCTGGCAGATGCCGGGCGGCTCGGGCACCTCGTCGCTGCAGGCGGAGAGGCAGGACATGGCAAACACGGCAACAGCGACGAGCGCGCGACAAAGCATGACGCGGTTCAATGCACGTCGCGTGACACGCGTCCGTGGCGAGATTTCACGCACGTGCGCGCCACGCGCCAAGCGGATCGCGACATCCGCGTCGCGCTCTCACATCGAGGCGTCGGCGCCGGGGGCGTGGTGTGCCAAGGTTCAGGATGGCGAACAAACCTGGCATCTTTCCGACGTTCTTCCTGTCGGGGTTCGAGTGCTCGACGTTCGTGTGGAAGGACCAAGGGCGCCGCGACCTGATCGCGGAGACGCAGCATCACCAGCACGCGGGTGAGGACTACGAGATGCTGCGGAAGCTCGGCATCGCGGTGGCGCGCGAAGGCATTCCGTGGCCGACCGTGGATCGCGACGGCACGTACGACTTCTCGTGCATCGATCCGATGATCGAGGCGATGAACGCCTGCAAGATCCTTCCCATCTGGGAGCTGTGCCACTACGGCTATCCCGATGGGCTGGACCCGTTCGATGGGGCGTTCGTCGATCGGTTCGCGCGCTACGCGCGAGCGGCTGCCGAGTACGTCGTGCCACGCGTGCGCGGGCCGCACTTCTTCGCGCCCATGAACGAGATCACGTTCTTCGCGTTCATCGGCGGGGAGTGGGGCTGGGCCGCGCCGTATCGCAAGACGCGCGAGGAGCGGTTCGAGCTGCGGCGGATCCTGTGCCGGGCGGACATCGCGGCGGTCCGTGCGATCCGCGAGGTCGCGCCCGACGCGCGGATGGTGCACTTCGATCCGCTGGTGCAGATCGTCGCGCCGCGCGACCGGCCCGATCTTCAGGAGGCGGCCCGCAAGGAGAACGACGAGGACACCTTCCTGGCCTGGGACATCCTCGCCGGCACGCAGCATCCCGAGCTGGGAGGTTCGCCGGAGATCCTCGATATCGTCGGCGCGAACTGTTACTCGTTCGGCCAGATGGAGTTTCGCGAGCAGGGCCCGCACGCCGCCTTGCCGCCCGACGACGACCGCATCAAGCCCCTGTGCGAGATGCTGATGATTCCGTGGAAACGCTACGGGCGACCGATGCTGATCGGCGAGACCAGCGGCCTCGCCGACGGACGCGATGCGTGGCTGAAGGACGTGATGGAAGAGTCGCTCGCCGCGGTCGATCAGGGCATCGATCTGCATGGCGTGTGTTTGTTCCCGGGCGTCGACATGCCCGACTGGCACACGGGCGAGTGGCTTCACAACGGCATCTGCGACCTCGTCCCCGAGGGCAGCGTGCTGCGACGCGTCCTCGATCCCGCCTACGTCGAGGAGCTGCACCGGTGGCAGCGCCTGCTCAATCGCGTGACCGAGCTCGACGAGGATCCCTTCAGCGATCCCGTGGAGCTGGCGGATGTGGTCGCGGCGGCGAAGAAGATGAAGGTCCAGCCCGACAAGAACTGGAGCTGAGGGCGACTCCCTCGACGTCACCTCACGTACGAGGCTTCGGCGCTGTTGCCGTAGGCGCCCATCTCGGTGCGGTCGCCGGCGCGCGCGTCCTGGAGGCGCGTGTCGCCGGACGGGTCGCCCGTCGCGAGCGCGGGACTGTCGACGGTGTCGGTGACGTAGCCATCCGGCGTCCAGTGCCCGCGGGTGGAGCGCAGGTGGACGTCGCCGCCGGTCGCGTCGACGAAGCGCGGGTCGACGGCGGGGAGGTTGCCGGCTCCGAACGTGACGCTCACGTTGCCCGTGACCGTCGGCCGAAGTGACGAGTAGCTCACGTCGATCGCGAGGGCAGCGCAGCCGGTGTCGCACACGGCGGCGATGTCGCCGCCATTGGCCCAGAAGATCGAGTTCGTGACCGCGTAGGTGTCGGCCGTGGCGGTGGTGTCGGACTTGTTGACGATCAAGCCCTGCCCGAGGCTGGAGCAACCGGACTCGCGCGCGCGGAGGTTGGTCATGTGGTCGAACGACGCGACGGTCGCGACCGCGCCGCTGTCGAGAAAGACGTTGCCGCCGCAGTTGCCGTCGTAGACCTCGTGGTCGGAGACGCAGGTCGCGCCGTCGTCGCAGAAGAAGCCGCCGCCGGCGTTGTCGGCGCGGTTGTCGCGATACACGTTCCACTCGACACGCGCCACCGTGCGCTGCGGCGGCATCGCGCCGACGTAGAGGCCGGCGCCCCACTGCGTGCAGCGGTTGGCGAGGAAGTCGTTGCCGCGGACCGTCAGGTCGGTGATGACGGCATAGAGGCCGCCGCCGTGGCAGTCGGCGTCGTCGCCGACGTTGGCCTCGAAGCGGTTCCGCTCGACGGTGACGCTGTGCTCGAGCGGCGAGTCCTCGATGACGACGCCACCGCCGCCGAGCCCGCACGTGTTCCGAGCGATGACGTTTCCGGAGATCGTGGCCGACACGTTGGTGAGGACGAAGCCGCCACCGAGCTCGCGGCCCGCCGGGCACCGGTTGTCGTGGATGTAGTTGTTCGTGAGCGCGAAGCGCTGCGAGAAGTACGTGGCGCGGACGACGCCGCGCTCGTAGCCGGTGATCTCGAAGCCGTCGATGGCGGTGAGCTCCGCGTCGCGCGGGGCGTCCTCGCCGTCGATGCGCACGAACGAGCCGGTGCCGTCACCCTGCGCGCGCGACACGAAGCGCGAGGAGTCGCGCTCCGCGAAGCCCTGCCCGGAGCGGAAGCCGCCGGCGAGCGTGAGCGCGACGGCGCCGGGCGAGAGCGTCTCGCGATAGACGCCCTCGGCGACGCAGATGACCGCGCCGTCGGTCGCGACGGCGAGCGCGGCGCCGATCGTCGAGAACGGGCTGGCGACGGAGCCGTCACCACCGGTGGCTGCGGCGTCGACGTGGTGCGTGCAACCGGGAAGCTCCGTCGCGCGCGCGACGGTCACGGCGCGCGGGACGTCGCGGTCGACGGGGACGTCCGCATCCGGTTCGCCGTCGGGGTCCGTCCCGGAATCGGGGTCGGTGCCGGGATCCGGCTGCACGATCGAGCCGCAGGCGGCCAGGGGCAACACGCAGGCAAGAACGAGGCGATATGTGCTCATGGCGGGGTCGTGCGCGTCGGGCGGACGCTGTGACGGCCGTGCCGTTCTGTGCCAGACGGTGACAGACGGTGACGATCGCTGTCACATCGCGCACGGCGGGACGCACTACCCCGGTATGCAGTCGCCCCGCCTCGTCCCCGCCTGCCGCCTCGCATCCGCCTGCGTCCTCGTCACGGTGGTCGCGTGCACCGCCGACTCGGAGCCCGAGTCCGATCCGACCCTGACCGCGCGCTTTTCTACCGCGACGCACGACCAGCTCGGCATCACGCTCTTCACCGCCGCCGACCTGATCGATGTCGACCTGTACGCGTACATGGTCGTGATGCGGCTCGCGTCGAGTCCCACCTGTGAGCCGATGATCAGGGCCGGTGACGTCACCTTCATCGGTTGCGGCGGATCGAGCGGAGGCACGGCGCGCGCGGAGAACTCGTCCTTGACGTGGCCGCGGGCAGGCGAGCTCGCCGACCCGGCTCGGCCGGAGATCCTCACCGCGACCGACCTGGTGCTCGGCGCCACGATGTTCGACGGCCAGGTGGTGCGTTCGTCGCCGGCTGGCGCCGTCGATCTGCGCGAGGAGGTCTCCGTCGACGTCACGATGCGCTACGAGCATCCCTGGGCCAACAGCGACAGCGCGCTCCAGCTCACCGAGCTGCCCGACGGACGAGGCGTGCACTACACCATCGCCGACACCTCGCGCATGTTCGTCGATGGCGTCGGCCGCGCCGCCGTGACGGGCGACGTGCGCATCGTCGCGCTCGACTCGCTCGGCGCCACGCTCGACGGCTGGGTCGAGCTGCGCGGCGCCGAGACGCTGCGCGCGACCTTCGATTCGCTGGACGAATGCACCGCGCTCTCGATCGACGGCGAATCGATCGCTCCGCTGTGCAACTGGTGACCCGCGTCTGCGCGCGCGTGACCACGCTCACGACCGGTCTTTGCCAGTCACACGCCCTGCGCGGCTTCGCACCAACCCGCCATGTCCACCCACGCCTTCCTCGACGCGGTCGTCCACGACGAATCTCCTCACCGCCCCGCGGCCAGTCCCGCCACGTACCCGGGTAAGCGCACCCTCACGCAGTCGATTGGTCCATCGATGGGCTCCCTGGCCGAGCGAGTCGCCTCGGTGCTGCATCGTCGCGCCGACGGCGCGGGCGCCGTCGACGGGGAGCACGGCGAGGCGGCCGTGGCGACCGCCGCATCCTCGACGGGCGCGCCGCTGCGCTCCGACCTGCGCGAACGATTCGAGGGCTCGCTCGGTGCAGACCTGTCGGCGGTCCGCGTGCACACGGGCGAGGAAAGCGCCGCCGCGGCGAAGTCGGTCGGCGCGAAGGCGTACGCGACGGGCAACGACATCCACTTCGCGCAGGGGATGTATCAGCCCGATGATCCGTTCGGGCTGCATCTGCTCGCCCACGAGGTCGCGCACACGGTCCAGCAGTCGGGCGGTGGCTTTGCGACGCGCCAGAACAAGCTGGAGGTCTCGTCGCCGGGCGACGCCGCCGAGGTCGAGGCCGATCGCGCCGCCGACGCGATGGTGTCGGGACGGCAAGCACAGATCGGAGCTGCCCCGGCCTCGGTCGCGAGGACGACCGTGTTTCGCAAGGAGGCCGGCGGGGACGGGGCCGCGGGTGGGCCCGCGCCGGGTGCGGCATCGCCGGGCGCCAGCGCCGGCATCGGGGCGAAGCTCGCGATGACGCCCATCGAGTGGTCCTTTCCCCTTCCAAAGGCGCAGCTCGAATGTGGTCTCAAGATCGAGCCCAAGGTCGTGTTCAAGGGGGAGTACGCGGCGAAGTTCGCGCAGGAAGGATCGACCAACGTGCAGGGCGGAGCCGGAGGCTTGAAGTTCAAGGGGGGGCACCTCGACCAGGTGAGCGTCTTCAAGGGTGAGGTGGAGCACAAGCTCGGCGGTGCGGGCGCGAAGTTCAAGGGCAGCGTCGACGCGACGCCGAATGGCATCAACCCAGCCATCGAGTTCATCGGACCGCTGGGCGGCAACTTCTTCTTCAAGCTCGAGGCGGCCCCGTGGAAGGCGAAGCCGGGAGAGACCAAGTTCCTGCCGGTTACCGTGAAGGGGCACAAAGAAGGTCAGTACGATACCGACAACTACGTCTTCAAAGGGACGGTCGGCCTGGAGTGCGAGCTCTCGGTCGACCCGGCCAAGGTGCTCAAGCATGTCGTGATGAAGGCCGCGCCGGTGATCGAGGCCGAGGCGCTCGCGTTGTGCGCTGTCGAAGGCGCCCTCATCGGCACGGCCGTGGCGGGGGCCGTGCTCGTAGGCCTCGACTACATCGACGAGGAACGGCGCGGAAAGCTCAGGACCGAGGCGGTGGGGCGCGCGAAGCAGATCATCGAAGGCGAGAATCTCTTCATGTCGGTGCTCGCAGGGAAGCGCGCTACTGCCGGCAAGAGCGCCGTCGAGCAGCGCGCGTTCGCCGAAGCGACGCGCATCCGTGAAGCCCACGCGGCCAAGGTCCAGATCGAGGCGGGGACGCTGGCCTGGATCAGCGAGGCCATGCCGTCGCAACCGTGGTCGGCGTTGAGCTGGCGCATCAAGATGCTCACCGAGCTCGAGAAGGCAATGCACGCGGGACTCGATGCGTGGGCGAAGGCTCATCCGGTCAAGTCGCTGTGGGGTTCACGCGTCACGGATGACAAGAAGAACGTGACCCGATGGATCAACGAGATGGGAGAGGATCCCCAGGCGCACACCGCCGCCGCGCTGTGAGCCGTATCCGAGAATCTCGAGATTCGCGCGCCGGGGGCGTCACATCGCTGCGCGGCCACCACACTACCGACGTACCCTGGGATGTCGATGGACGAGCCGGACAAGCCCGAAGAGGGCGACAGCTTGCTGCGCGAGATCGCGGCGGCGCCGGCGGTGCCTGTGCCGCGGGCGCTCGCGGGGCAGGTGCTGGTCGAGGCCGGCACGATCGTCGATGGCATGTTCCGGATCGAGGCGCGGCTGGGCTCGGGCGGCATGGGCGTGGTGTATGCGGCGCGTGACCTGAAGCTCGATCGCGAGGTGGCGCTGAAGTTGATGCGCTTCGAGCGCGGCGGCGACACGATCGGGCGGCGGTTGCCGGAGGTGTTCGAGCGCGAGGCGCGGGCGACGGCGCGGCTGAATCATCCGAACGTGGTGACGCTGCACCAGTTCGGTGACTGGAACGGCGTCCTGTACCTCGTGCTCGAGCGGCTGCACGGTGAGACGCTCGAGGCGCGGCTGCAGCGCGGCGCGCTGCCGCTGGTCGAGACCGTGGCGATCGCCGAGCAGGTCGCGGTGGCGCTGGCCCACACGCACGCCGCCGGCGTCGTCCACCGCGATCTGAAGCCGTCGAACGTGTTTCTCCTCGCTGGCGGTGTCGTCAAGGTCCTCGACTTCGGCGTGTCGGGTGTCAACGCGACGGCGGTCGCCGGAACGCCCGGCTACATGGCGCCCGAGCAGCATCGCGGCGAGCCGCAGGATGTCCGCACCGATCTGTGGGCGCTGGGCGCGATGCTGTACCAGATGATCGCCGGGACCCTCCCGTTCGGCGATCGCGACGTCGGCCCCGACGACAGGCCGCCGCGGCTCGATGTCGCGCTGCCACCGGAGGCCGAGCCGCTGGTCGGGCTGGTGGCGACGTGTCTGCAACCGCGCGCCGAGCGACGCCCCGCCGGCGCGGCCGAGGTCGCCGGGGTGTTGCGCAACGTCCGCGACGCGCTCACCTCGGACGCGTCGGCGCCGTCGAGCCCACTGCCGACCGCGCGGGTAGCTCGACGTCGACCGTCGGCACGTCGCGCGGTGATCGGCGTCGGGCTGGTCGCCGGGCTCGCGGCCGCGGCCTTCGTCGCGCGTGATCAGCGTGGAGGCACGCGCGACGCCTGTGCTCGCAGCGGCCAGCGCATCGCGTCCTCGTGGAGCGCCGCCGTGCGCGCGCGCTTCGCCGCGCCGGCGTGGTCGACGAGCTTGCCCGTGCTCGACGGCTACGCCAGCCAGTGGACGACGCTGCGCGAGGCCGCGTGTCGCGATCGCTCGCGCGCCGCCGAGCGCTGCCTCGACGATCGGCTCGCGGCCTTCGAGTACGCGGTCGCGCACCTCGATCCCGACGATCCCGCGGGCACCGAGAAGTGGGTCGGAGGGCTGACGCGGCTCTCCGACTGTGCGAGCCCCGAGTTCCTGACGCTCCTCGACCGCGGGCCCGCCGAGGGATGGAAAGGCGAAGGTGGCGGCGCGGGCGGGCCTGTCGCGACCTCGGCCTCGATCGGCGGTGCCTGGTCCGACATGGTGCATGCGGCGATCGCCATCGGCGGCGATGGCGACGGCGACGTGGTGATGACCGGCTTCGTCGGCGCGGGCAGCGGCGTGCTCGGCGTCGCGGTGGACGCGCCCACGGGCGCACGCACGGGCTTCGTCGCCCGCGTCCACGACGGCCGCGTCCGCTGGCTGCTTCCCGGTGCGCGCGCGCTCGCCCTCGCCGCCGGCGAGCGCGGCGACGTGCTCGTCGCCGGCTTCTATCGCGACGGCGCGCGCCTCGGCGACTTCCAGCTTCCCGCGATCGCGGCGAGCCAGGACTGCTTCGTCGCCAGCCTGGATCGCGAGACCGGCGCGGTGCACTGGGTGCGAACCTGTGGCGCGAGCCGGCTCGGTCAGGCGCGGACGGTGGCGGTCGACACCGCCGGCAACGTGTACGTGGCCGGCGACTTCGCCGGCACCGCGCGCTTCGGCGGTGAAACGCCGCGCGACGCCGGCGCCACGTCCACCAGCGCGCCGTTCGTTGCGTCGTGGAGCGGCGACGGGACGCTGCGCTGGGTCACCACCGGCCAGACCGCCGAGAGCTCGCGCTCGCGCGGCCTCGCGGTGGCCGGTGACGCCGTCGTCGTCGGTGGCCAGATCACGCGCGGCGGTTCGCTCGGCGATCGCACGCTCGCGCCCGACGGATGCTTCGTCGCCCGGCTCGCCGCCGCCTCGGGCTCCATCGTGTGGTTGCGCGAGCTCGAGGGCGCGCGCGCGGGATGCGAGGTCGCCGCCGTCGCCGCGGACGGTGACCGCGTGGCCGCCGGTGGCGCCGACTGGCAGCCGTCGGAAGGCGCGTGGGTGGCCGAGCTCGCGCTCGCCGACGGAACCGAGCGCTGGCGGCGCCAGCTCGCCACCGGGCGCGCCCGGGTCCTCGCCCTCGCGTACGGCCCCGACGGCCTCCTCGCCGCCGCCGGACGCTTCGCCGGCACCGAGCTGCACCTCGACGACGTCGCGCTCGAGAACCGCGGCCGCGACGACGGCTTCGTGGTGCGCCTCGACGGCGACGGCCGCGCGATCGATGGCCTCGGTATCGGCGGACCATCGGAAGAAGTAGTCCGCTCGCTCGACCACGGGCCTGGCGGGCGGCTGTGGATCGCCGGGCGCTTCGAGTCGGACATCACGGTCGCGGGCCACACCCTCACGTGGCGCGGCTATCCCGACGGATTCCTCCTCGAGCTCACGCCGCCGCTCGGCGCGCGCAGCCCCGTCAGCCCCGGTTCTTCGCCTCGTCCTCGGCCGCCAGCGTCCGCAGGCGCTCCTTGAGCCGTTCGAAGCGCTTGCGCAGCGCGGCGGCGGCGCGCGTGATCTCACCGTCGTCGAGCGGGTGATCGGCGAGCACCTGCGCGAGGTCGCGCCACTCGAGGCCGCGATCGACCCGCAGCGTCAGGAGGGCCTGCTCGTCCTCGGAGAGCTGCTCGCGCAGCCGCTCGGCGCGCGTGCGGCGCTGTTCGCGCAAGCCGGCGAGCGTCGTGGTGCGGATCCGGACGATCAGCGGCTCGAGGTCGGCTGCGTCGGACAAGGGAACGTGCCGCGTCTTCCAGGCGTCGCGCGACTTCCGTTGTTGCGCCGCGGCGCGCCGGGTCAGCACGTAGCACCACGTGCGCAGCGAGCTCTCCCAGCGAAACGCGGGGAGTCCCTTCCAGATGCGCACGCAGACGTCCGCGAAGACCTCACCCGCGTCGGAGCGATCGCGGATGAGCACCACCAGGAAGCCGAGCAGCTCCGGGCCCAGCTCCTGGATCACCAGCGTGGCGGCGCCGTGGGTGTCGCCCGCCTCGCAGCATCGCCGGGTCTCCAGCTCGAGCGCGGCCCAGTCGGCCATCCCGATACGGTACCACGCGGTACCACGCGTTAGACTCGCGCTGATGTCGGCCCGCGAGCACTTCGAGGAGCACGGGTGGCTCGTCGTGCGCGGTGCGATCGCGCCTGCGCGCGTCGCCGAGCTCGAGCGCGCCCTCGACGCGGTCATTCCCGAGGACAGCTATCCGGCGTGGGGCGATCGCGTGGTCGAGGTCGCGGGCATCTCGCGCGCCGCGCCGGCGATCGCGGACCTCGCGATCGACGCCGCGCTCGGCGAGCTCGCGGGGCGTGCGCTGGGCGCGGCGCGCATCCAGCTCCTGCAGGACACGGTGTTCATCAAGCCGGCGGCGCGCCCGGCGACGGTGGCGTGGCACCAGGACTTCACGTACCTCGGGTACCTCGATCGCCCCGGCGTCGTCACGCTGCGCCTCGCGCTGACGCCGTGCACGATCGCGAGCGGTTGTCTGCGTGTGCTCGACGGCAGTCACCGGTGGCCGCACCCCGCGCTCAACCTCGCGCTCCGGCGCGGCGAGGTCGAGGACACGCTCGCGCTCCTGCCGCCGGATCTGCGCGCGCGCGCCGACGGCGGCGGCACCGTGCTCGAGCTCGAGCCCGGCGACATCAGTCTCCATCACTGCCTCACGTTCCACGGCAGCGAGCCCAACACGAGCGGCCGCCCGCGCAAGACGCTTGCGTTTCGGCTGCTCGACGGCGCGTGCCGGCTCGTGCCCGAGAACCTGCCGGCGCCCGAAGCGCGCGCGTATTTTCCGGCCGATGACCGCGGTCACCTCGACACGACCGCGTTTCCGGTGCTCTGGGCTGATAACGTCGCCGCATGACGATGGTGCGGTTCGTTCTGTGCGTTGCGGCGCTCGCCGCTGGCTGTGGTGGATCCGGATCGAGCGCGCCCGCGCCGGTCACGCCGGCCGGGCCGGCCGAACCGTTCGAACCGCCGGTGACGCCGACCGAGCCCGCGAAGCCGCCGGCGGCGCCGACGATCACGGCGGCCGCCGCCTTCGAGCGCTGGCTCGAGGCGTTCAACGCGAGCGACACGGCCGGGCTCGCCGAGTTCGCGAAGCTCCTCGGACCCGAGCTCGCGAAGGTGTTCCCGAGTCCGGAGGACCAGCTCGGCTTCCGCGAGAACACGGGCGGCTTCGAGCTCGTCACGCCGGAGAAGACGACAGCGCAGACGTACGTCGCGATCGTGAGAGAGCGGGGCGGGGACAACTTCGCGCGCGTCGAGCTGCAGCTCGATGCCGCCGGCGTGATCCAGACCTTCGACATCAACGTCGTGCCGACGCCCGCCGAGTACAAGCCGGCGCGCCTGTCGGAGGTCGACGCGATCGCCGCGCTCGAGGCCGAGCTCGACACGCTCGTCGCGCAGGACAAGTTCTCGGGCGCCGTCATCGTCGCGAAGCACGGCAAGACCATCTTCGCGCGGGCCTACGGCATGGCCGACCGCGAAAACGGTGTCCCCAACACGCTCGCGACGCGCTTCCGCATCGGCTCCATGAACAAGATGTTCACCGCCACCGCGATCCTCCAGCTGGTGCAGGCCAAGAAGCTCGCGCTCGACGACACCGTGGGGAAGATCCTCCCCGACTATCCCAACCAGGATGTCGCCACCAAGGTCACGATCCATCACCTGCTCACGCACACCGGCGGCACCGGCGACATCTTCGGGCCGGATTACGACGCGCATCGCCTCGAGCTGCGCACGCTCCAGGACTACGTGACGCTGTACGGCCGCCGCGCGCTCCTGCACGAGCCCGGCGCCGAGGAGCGCTACTCCAACTACGGCTTCCTCTTGCTCGGCGTGATCGTCGAGAAGGTCACGAAGAAGAGCTACTACGACGTCGTCCAGGCCGGCATCTTCAAGCGCGCGAAGATGACGTCGACGTCGTCGCCGTTCGAGGACAAGCCCATGAAGGGCCGCTCGATCGCCTACAGCCGCAATCTCGGCCAGCAGCGACTCGAGTCGTGGACCGACGCGAAAGACACCTTGCCGATTCGCGCGACCTCGGCGGGCGGCGGCGACTCGACCGTCGGCGACCTCGTGAAGTTCGCGAGCGCGCTCACGGCGCACAAGCTCCTCGACGCGAAGCACACCGAGCTCCTGACCACACGCAAGACCGGTGTAGCCGAAGGTGGGTATGGCTACGGCTTCGGCACCAGCGAGGAGGACGGCGTCCGCTGCATCGGCCACGGCGGCGGCGCTCCCGGGATGAACGGCGACCTGCAGGTCTGCGACTCCGGATACACCATCGCCGTCCTCGCCAACCTCGATCCGCCGGCGGCCGGTCGAGTTCTCCGCTTCATCAAAGCGCGGCTGCCCACGCATTAGGTTATCGTGGTTGGATGCGAAATGTTTTGATGGCCGCTGTAGCGGTCACGCTTCCGTCCCTCTATGCGGCTCCGGTCGCGCACGCCGCCACGGCCACCGTCGTGAACGGTAACGGTGCGGTCGTCCTATTCTCCCAGGTGTCCGACGACGGCTGCGTCGTCACGTCGGGTCAGCTGGTGCTGTTGAAGAACAACGCCGGGAACGACCGCCCCGAGGGCGTGCTCGCCGTCGCGACGCAGGTCGACACGTGCGATCCGGAGGACTTCGGCAATGGCTTCGCCGGTCTCGCCGCGCTGCCGTTCACCGCGAACGGTCTCTCGTTCGCGCACACCGAGGGCACCGTCGTGCTCGACGGCTTCAACGGCGGTCAGCTCACGATCGATCTCGACCTGACGTGGACCGGCACCGGCGCGGTCTCGACGCAGCGCTCCTCGTTCCACGGCGAGAACACGTTCGACTTCCAGTCGAGCGCGAGCCGCGCCGCGGTGCTCAGCGGATCCTTCGACGTGGACGGCGAGCCTGCCGACCTCTCCGACGCGCTGCTGATTCGCGGCGTCGCCGGCTCGATCCTTCGCTGAACCGCGCGGAGCTACTGCACGCGCTCGAACGCGAGGTAGCGGCGCTCGAGCTCCCACTGCAGGCGCGCCTTCTCGCTGGTCGCGAGGAACGCGGCGCAGGTGATGTTCGGCGGATCGCCGAGCGCCATGGTGTCGCTCGGCGCGCAGTCGGTGACCGGCACCGCCGGCAGCACCGTCGTCCACAGGCTCGTGCCCGGCAGGAAGGCGTGCTGGAGGCTCTGGCGGCCGACGGTCTTGAGCTGGCGGTAGTCGAGGTCCTGATCGAGCGCGGCGCGCGCGTACTCGCCGGCCATGCTCGAGCGCGAGACGCCTTGATCGTCGGTGGCGAGCGCGATGGGCACGCCGGCCTGCAGGTACTCGTCGATGGGATGCGCGGCGCCGCTGACCTCGAGGATCTGCGCGTTGCTGCTCAGGCAGACCTCGACGAGGACGCCGCGATCGCGCATGAGCGTCATGAGCCCCGGCGAGTCGGTCTCCGTCAGGATGTCGAGGCCGTGACCGATGCGCTCGGCGTGTGCCACCTCGACCGCGCGCCGGATGTGGAACGTGTTGTGGTTGCTCCCGGCCGGCAGGAACTCGGGCGTGACCTCGCCGGCGTGCAGCGTCACGTGCAGCGGGCTGCGCCCGGTCGCCGTGTACTTGGCGTGGAGGTAGCCGAGCATCGACATGTGAAGCTCGTAGTTGTTGAGCGAGCGCGAGTCGTCCTCGGGCGACGACAGGTTCACGGCCACGATCCCCGACGTCAGCGACGCCATCTCGTACGCCGACACCAGCTGGCCGAAGATCTGATCGTTACCGCCGGTGCGCGACACCTGCGCGACGAAGCGCACGCCGACCTGACAGGCCGCGGGCGGGTTGCTGCCCGAGCAGCCGAGCGACGCGCGGTAGCCGTTCTGCGCCGCCGTGACGACGGCCACGTCGCTGTTCAGGCGCGTCGTGAACTGCGCGTTCGTCGTCAGCTGGTTGTAGAACGTGTCGAGGTCGTTGACCGTCACCGCGCCCGACCACACCGACGCGGCGAGCGAGCCGACGTTGGTGCCGAGGTTGAACATGGTCTCGACGTAGAGCTGGTTCTCGTCGGCGGCGCGCACCAGCACGTCGGCGATCGAGTCGAAGCGGTGGGCGCCGGCCACGGCGCCGAACTTTCCGAACGTCGCGAAGAAGTGATCGTGACCGGTCTCGGTGCCCTCGACGAAGTCCTGCATCGACCAGGCGCGGATGATCGCGTCGTAGAACGAGCCGGACGACGGCGTCGCCTGCGTCCCCGCGCCACACTGGTTCGAGAACACGGCGGCGTGCGTCGTCGTGTTGATGCAGTCGCCGTCGGCCTGCGCCCACGTGAGGTACGTCTCCGCCCACACCGCGCCCGACAGGTGGTTGTGGAGGTCACCGCCCTTGGGCATCCCCTTGAGGAACGCGGCGAGGGTCAGCGGATCCCCGAGGATGGCCTCGAAGCGGTCGCTGGCGGCCTCTTCCCACACGGCCGCGCACTGGGGCGCGGTACCGCACGCGGTGGCGGCGTCCGGGTCGGGGCCAGCGTCGGTCGGCGTCGCATCGACGTCGATGCCGGCGTCGATGTCGCCGGCGGCGTCGATGTCGTCGGCCGCGTCGTCGCCCTCTCGAGAGCTCCCACATCCTGCGATGAGGGCCAGAGACACCAGGACGACTCGGAGAGCGCGCATCGCCCGCGTATACATCAAAGCGGCCTCAACTCCCGGGGGAAACGGCCGATTCGGTAGGCAGTGACGTACTTCGCTCGTCCAGACGAACACCGCCAGGCGGCCCATACGGCGCTCGCGCTCATCACGCGCGAACGCGCGCGCACCATGGCCCCAGCGGTTTTCGTCTGCGTGGCCGCGTACATCGCGGCGTTCGGGTCGCTCGGGCTGGCACCATCCGAAGCGGCGACGCTGTTCGATGTCGCCGTGCTCGCGGCGCTCGGCGTCCTGGCCACGGCGGTGTTCGCACGGCGCGTCCCGCTCGCGTGGGCGCATGCCGCGTCGGCGGCCACGCTCTGGGCGCCGCTCGCGGCGACGCTCGCGCCGCTCTGGTCCACGCACGACGACGCGTACGCGACGCTCTTCGTCATGCAGATCGCGAGCGCCGGCGTGCTGCTCGACACGCGCTGGCTCGCCGCCACCATGGTCGTGTTCGACACCGTCGCGATCGCCATGATCGTTGCGATCGGCGGCCCCACCTGCGCGCTGCTCGTCTCGTGCGTGATCACGGGCTCCCTCTTCGCCGTCCTCATCCACATCCTCATGCGGCGCGCCATCCTGAACGCCGAGAGCATGCGGCACGAGTTCCGAGCGCTCCTCGAATCGTCGCCGGAGCCGATGTTCGTGCACGCGGACGCGGGCGCCGGCCACGCCATCCGCTGGATGAACGCGTCGCTGCTCCGCCTCCTCGGTTACGACCGCCCCGACGAGCTGATCGGAAAGCGGTCGATCGACACGTTCGTGCACCCCGACGACCGTGCGCGCCTCGTCGAGCACCGCGAGCGCGTCCAGCGCGGCGAATGCCAGCCCGGAATCGATGTGCGCTGGCTCCGCCGCGACGGCGCCACGCGCCACGTCCATGCCGAATCGCGCCGCGTGACGCTCGCGGGTGAGGCCTCGTGGCTCGTCGTCGCGCGCGACATGACCGATCAGATCGAGCGCGAGCGCGAGCGCGTCGCCGCCGAGGCCGCGATCCGCAAGTCGGAGGAGCAGCTCCAGCAGGCGCAGCGCATGGAGTCGATCGGTCAGCTCGCCGGCGGCGTCGCCCACGACTTCAACAACCTGCTCGCCGCGATCCTCTCGAACGCCAACCTCGTCGCCGACGAGCTCGGCGACGACCACCCGGCGATCGCCGAGGTGCGCGACATCGAGGCCGCCACCAACCGAGCCGCGGCCCTGACGCGCCAGCTCCTCACCTTCAGCCGCAAGCAGCCGCGCAAGGTCTCCGACGTCGCGCTCAACGGCGTGGTCACCAACCTCGAGAAGATGCTGTCGCGCCTCGTCAGCGAGGACATCGAGATGCGCGCGGTGCTCGCGCCGCAGCTCGGCACGGTGCGCGGCGACTCGAGTTAGCTCGAGCAGGTGCTCCTCAACCTGGTGGTCAACGCGCGCGACGCGATGCCGTCGGGCGGTCGCCTCGTCATCGAGACCGCCAACGTGCAGCTCGATGAGGCACGCGCCGCCGAGGTCGGGACGCGCGCTGGTCGTCACGTGGTCCTGACGGTGAGCGATACCGGGTGCGGCATGACGCCCGAGACCCAGTCGCGCATGTTCGAGCCGTTCTTCACGACCAAGCCGGTCGGGAAGGGGACGGGCCTGGGCCTGGCGACCGTGTTCGGGATCGTGAAGCAGACCGAGGGCGGCATCGCGGTCGAGTCCGTCGTCGGCTCCGGCACCACGTTCCGGATCTACCTGCCGCGCGTCGACGTGGCGGTGGTCACGACGAGCGCGCCCGAGCCGCAGCGACCGGCCCCGCGCGGCGGCGCGGAGACCATCCTCATCGTCGAGGACGATCCGTTCGTGCGCTCGGCGGTTCGCCGCCAGCTGCGCGCGCTGGGCTACCGGATGCTCGAGGCCGGCGACCCGGCCAGCGCGCTCGCGGTCGTGGCGTCGTACCCGGAGCCGATCGATCTCCTGCTCACCGACCTCGTCATGCCAGGCATGGACGGTCGCCGCCTCGCGTCCGAGGTGCTGGCGACGCGCGCGAGCACGCGCGTCCTCTTCATGTCGGGCTACACCGAGCATCCGGCGGTCACGAGCTCGCCGTTCGCACCCAGCGATCGGCTGATCGAGAAGCCGTTCACGGCGCTCGCGCTGTCGCAGGCGATCCGCGAGACGCTCGAGCACCGCGCCGAGGCCTGAGCGCGGCTCGGTCGTCGGGCCGCTTGCCAGCGCGCGCCGGGAGGGCCACGCTCTGGCGCGGAGGATCCCGATGGCGCAGACGGCTCAGCAGCGGACGTTCACGAACGCGGAGAACGAGGCGCAGCGCGTGTTCGCGCTGCAGCGCGAGGCGTACCTGCGCCACCCGTTCCCGACGCACGCGGAGCGCCTCAACAACCTGAAGCGCGTCGAGCGCGTGCTCGTCGACAACCGCCACGCCATCGCCGAGGCGATCAGCGCCGACTTCGGGCATCGCGCCTACGAGGAGTCGATGATGGCGGAGCTGTTCACGTCGATCGACGGCCTGCGCGACGCGCAGAAGAAGGTCGACGAGTGGATGGCGCCGCAGCGGCGGCACGTGTCGGTCCTGTTCGCGACCGGCTCCAACCGCGTCATCCCGATGCCCAAGGGCGTGGTGGGCATCATCTCGCCGTGGAACTACCCGCTGTTCTTGACCATCAGCCCGCTGACCAGCGTCCTCGCCGCCGGCAACCGCGCGATGATCAAGATGGCCAGCAACTCGCAGCACCTGTGCCGCTTGCTCGCCGAGAAGCTGCGCGCCGTGTTCGCCGAGGACACGCTGGCGATCCTGCCCGGCGTGCGCGCCCAGGACTTCTCGTCGCTGCCGTACGATCACCTCATCTTCACGGGGTCGGCGGACGCCGGAAAGAACGTGATGCGCGCGGCGGCCGAGCACCTCACCCCGGTGACGCTCGAGCTGGGCGGCAAGTCGCCGACCATCGTGTGCGACGACTTCGACATCGACGAGGCCGCGTCGCGGATCTTGTACGCGAAGCTGCTCAACGCCGGGCAGACCTGCCTGGCGCCCGACTACGTGATGGTTCCCGAGGGCAAGCGCGACGCGTTCGCGGCCGCCGCGAAGCGCATCGTGCCCAAGCGGTATCCCGATCCGGGCGGGCCGCAGTACACGTCGGTCATCGACGAGAAGTCGTACCGGCGGCTGCGCGCGACGCTCGAGGACGCGCGCGCCAAGGGCGCCGAGGTGGTGCCGCTGGTGCCGGGCGCCTCGTTCGACGACTCGCTGCGCAAGTTCCCGCCGCACCTGATCCTGGGCGTCACCGACGACATGCAGGTGATGAAGGACGAGATCTTCGGGCCGCTCCTGCCCGTGAAGACGTACCAGTCGCTCGACGAGGTCATCTCGTACGTGAACGGCCGCGACCGGCCCCTCGGCTTCTACGTCTTCACCAACAACAAGGACGCCGAGAAGAAGCTGGTCTACGCGACGAGCTCGGGCGGCGTGACCATCAACAACTGCATGCTGCACGTCGCGCAGCACGACATGCCGTTCGGCGGCATCGGCGCGAGCGGCATGGGCCAGTACCACGGCCACGAGGGCTTCCTCGAGTTCTCGAAGCTGCGGCCCGTGTTCACCAACCCCAAGCTGCCCATCCTCGACATGTTCTTCCCGCCGTACACCAAGAAGCACCGCTCGATCCTCGAGTTCCTCATCCGCTTCAAGCGCTAGGCCTGCGCTACTTCTTGGGGTCGCTCCACGTCGCGGAGTTGCCGATGGCGGCGTTGGCGGGGGTGCCGGTGAGCACCGGCGAGCCGCCCTTGCCCTTGCCGTCGGCGGTCACCGTGACGGTGCCGCCGTGGAAGTGCGAGAGCGCGCGATCGAATTCGCCGCTGTAGCTGATGTGCCACGTCGCGTAGGCGAGGTAGATCGGCGCGCCGCCGCCGGGCGGCATCGCGATGAAGTTGGTGAGGAAGCTGTCCTTGCCCTCGACGCGCGAGAGCGTCGCAGCCCCGTCGGGCGTGACGCGCGGCGACGTGACGCGCGGGTGGTCGGTGATCATCGCCTCGTCGCCGCCGAGCGCGATGTTCTGGCTGGCGTCGTACCAGGGCGACGGGCCCGTGAGCGTGTCCAGGAGGGGGCCGCCCTTGAGGACGAGGCGCTGGTACTCGGGCGCCTTGGCTTTGTGTTTCGTGTGGCCGGCCTCGATGTCGCCGGCGCCCGGCTCGTCGTGGCCGCCATCGGCCGTGCGATGCGACTTCGCGTGGTCGTCGTGGATCTTCTCCTTGCGCTTGTCGTACGCCGCGTCGCGCGCGTCGTCCTCGGCGTAGATCGAGACGCGGTTGGTCGAGCGCAGGGTCTGGACGAAGCCGAGCGTGTAGCCGGTGCCGCGCGCGGCGTCGACCTCGGGCTTCAGCTCGGCGGCGCCGTAGTTGTTGATCTGTCCGACGTGGAGATCGATGGCGTTGCCGACCGGCGCGACGTGGAGCTTCTCGGCGATGTTCCACGGCACGTCGACGTCCGTGAAGTCGGCGGCGGTGAGCGGCGCTGCGCTCGCGGGCTGCGTCGCGGTGGCCGCGGCGCCGGTGCCGTTGCTCTTCGTGCCGCTGCTCTTCGTGCCACTGCCGCCGTCGGGGCCGGCGTGGCCGAAGAGCTGCGCGCCGCTGACGCCGAACAGCGCGTCGTACGAGAGGTCCGGCGAGAGGTCCGGCGAGAGGTCCGGCGAGAGGCCGCGCGCGGCGTGCTCGGATGCCGCCGCGGCGAACGCGGAGGGCCGCGATGTCGCGCTCGCGCTGGTGCTCGCGTTCGCCGTTGCGAGCGCATCGGTCCGCGCGCGCTTGCCCGGAGCGGAACCGGAGTGCCCGGCGTGCGCGCCGAGGTCCTCCGCGAAGGCGCCGGCGTCGCCGGTCCGTGCGCGCCTCATGTCTCCTCGGCGGACATCTGTGATCCCCGTCCATTGCGACCGCCGTGCCGGCGTCTGCCGACGACGGTCCGGGCATCTGTCGGCGACGCTCCGTGAGGTCGTCTGGCCGGGCCAGCGGCCGGCCAGTGGCCGGCCACGCCGCCTACCTCGCGAAATCACGTCACGACCGGCAGCCGTCCGACTCCACCGCTGCGATGAGGCCGATCGCTTCCGCTATTGCATTCGCCGTGCTCGCGCTGGCTGGCTGTGTCGACGCCTACGACGACGATGACGGGCTCGACGAGGCCGCGCTCGGCGAGACCGAGCAGGAGCTGGGCGACGTCACGATCGCAAGCTACGGCGTTGGCCTGCACGTGGTCGCGCCCGCCAGTCACATCTGCTTCATCGCGGGTGTTCGCGGGACGCTGATCTCCACCGGCTTCGAGCTCCTGCGTGGTCCGCAGGGGTGGCAGCTCTCCGTCGGCAACGGGATCAACAAGGTCGCCGTGGCGTGCCAGGGCCCCGTGGCCAGCGGCGCGCCCACGATCTACGAGTGGCAAGCAGGTGATCGATCGACGCAGCTGGGTCCGTATCGCACCGCGTTCCGCTGCTTTCTCGCCGGCTACGGGACGCTGAACGCCATGAACGAGGCCAGCGATAGCGTCCACATCTTGTACAGCCCGTGGTCGGGGTGGTTCCTCGGCGGTAGCGGCGACGACGACACGGCGATGGCCACCGCGGTCTGCATGAACGTCACCAAGGTCGTGAGCACGACCACGGTCGAGGCACCGGGCTGGACGCACGTGGAGCAGCAGGTCGCGACCGTCGCCGACAACGCGATCTGCGGCATCTCCATGATCGGCGGCGACTGGACCCAGAACCCGTTCAACAACGCCGAGGCGCGCCTGCACTACTCGCCGACCGCCGGATGGGAGGTCTACGTCGACATGGGGCGCAAGGTCACCGTCGTCTGCGTGCGGTAGCGCCCGCGAGCTTCGCGCTCTTCGCGGGCTTGGCGGGCGGGACGTGCGGCCCGCAGCGGTCGCTCCCACGCGCTCGCCGCTCAGGCGGCGCGGGCGCGCGCGGCGTCGGCGAAGCGGCGGACGATGTCGGCGGCGGGCTCGATGGCGTCGATGCCGCCCACGCTCTTGCCGGCCTGGAAGAAGTCCTTGTAGCTGACGCCCTGGAGCGACGCCTTGCGCAGCTCGAAGATGCTCTTGGCGCTGTAGTACATGCGGCCGTAGTGCTTGAGCTTGGGGTGGCGCAACACGCGCTTCATCAGGAAGCTGGCCTCGGTGCCGATCTTCTCGACGTACGGTGTCTTGATGACGGCGACGGGCACGCCGGAGATGCGCTCGGTGAGGACGATGTCCTGCGGCTTCGCGCGCAGGATGGCTTGCTTGTAGTCGTCGTGCGCGTGGCACTCGCGCGTCGCGATGAAGCGCGTACCGAGCTGCACGCCGGCGTAGCCGACGTCGAGCGCGCGCGCGAAGGCGGCGCCGTCGCCGATGCCGCCCGCGCAGATGAGCGGCTTGCCGGTCGACGCCAGGTCGGCGAACAGCTGCTCCGCCGCCTTCGTCCCGGCGTGGCCGCCCGCGTCCTTGTTGACGCAGATGAGGCCGTCGACGCCGGCTTCGAGCGCCTTGTCGGCCCACTTCCGCTCGGTGACGTCGTGATAGACGATGCCGCCCACCGCGTGAACCTTCTCGACGACCCAGCGCGGATCGCCCAGCGCCGTGATGAAGAAGCGCACCCCCTCCTCGAGGGCGATGTCGACCCACTTCTTCATGCGGTTCGTGTACACGTCCGACGACTTCTCGACGATCGCGTTGAACCCGATCGGCTTGTCGGTCTGGGTGCGGATCCAGCGGATGCCCTCGCGCAGCTCGCGCTTGTGCACGAACGACATGGAGATGGGCTGGATGATCCCGATGCCGCCCGCCGCGCTCACCGCGGCGATCAGCTCGGGGTTCGAGCACGGGTACATGGCGCCGCAGATGAGCGGCACCTCGATTCCGACCTGACGCGTGAACACCGTCTGCATCACGACTCCAGCGCTGCAAGCTCCAGCACGATCTCCGGCGCACCCGGAGGACCGTACGGGCCCTCGAACCGTACCAGCCGGTGCGGCGCCGTCGCGTCGAACCACATCCGGTACTTGGGGATGAAAGGCTTTGCAAGGCGGGTGAGGACGGTTCCGAGCGGGACCCAGTCGTTGAGGTCGGGATACATGATGACCTTCACGGTCTCGCGCCGGCCGACCGGCAAGGTCAGGGTCTCCTTGCCGTCACGCTCGACGTAGAGCTTGGCGACGAAGCGATCGTTGATCCACGCGTACAGGCTGCGCCGCTTCTCGAGCGGCAGCCAGCCGAGGAGGAAGGGCAGGGCGACCTCGGGGTACGTCTCGTGCGGCAGCCCGATGGGGCCGTGCAGGTAGGTCGGCACCTGCTCGCGCCGCACCACGTCGCCGTGCTCGTCGGCGATCTCGCGCGTGAGCGACTCGGCGACGAGGCCGGCCCCCGTGCGCGCGTAGCGGAACTGCTCGCGCAGCCGCCCCGTGAACATCGGGTGATCGGTCTCGAGCACCACCGCGCCCTCGTCGTCGCGCAGCCGCACGACGCTCTCGTTGCTCGACATGCCGGCCAGGATCTTCTTGGCGTCGAGCACGCCGTGGTAGTCGCGCTTGTCGCGCGCGCGGATCGCGTAGCGTGCCGTGCCCGCAAACCCGGCCGGCGGCGCGGGGATGTGAGACAGCTCGGCCACTAGCGCAGCTCCGCGCTGGTCTTGCCGAGGACGAGGCGCGCCACGACCAGGATCTGGATCTGCTGCGTGCCCTCGAAGATGTCGAGGATCTTCGAGTCGCGCGCCCACTTCTCGACCAGCTCGGTCTCCTCGTAGCCGATCGGCCCGAGTAGCTCCACGCACTTGAGCGTCACCTCGTTGCACACGCGCCCGGCCTTGGCCTTGGCCATCGACGCCTCGAGCGAGTTGGGGATGCCGTTATCGGCCATCCAAGCCGCCTTGAGCGTGAGCAGCTTCGCGGTCTCGAGCTCGGCCTCGAGGCGCTCGAGCTCGGTCTCGACATACGTGCCGCTCGCGCGCCCGCCGCCGACCGGCGTGCCGGCCGCGCGCAGGAGCTCGCGCGTGCGCTCGAGCGCCGCCGTCGCCACGCCGACCGCCATGGCGGCGACGAGCGGGCGCGTGTTGTCGAACGTCTTCATGACGCCCGCGAACGCCTTCTTCGTGTCGATCTCGGAGCTGCCGAGGATGTTCGCCTTCGGGATGCGGCAGTCCTCGAACACGATCGTCGCCGTGTCCGACGCGCGGATGCCGAGCTTGTGGTCGAGGCGCGCGACCGTCATGCCCTTGGTGCCCTTCGGCACGATGAAGGCCTTGATCGCGGCGCGGCCGAGCGACGGATCGATCGACGCCCACACCACGACGGCGCTCGAGCGCTCGCCGGCGGTGACGAAGATCTTCTCGCCGTTCAGCACCCACTCGTCACCGTCGAGCTTGGCGGTGGCACGGATGCCGGCCGAGTCGCTGCCCGCGCCCGGCTCGGTGATCGCCATCGAGATCCAGTCCTTGGCGTACTGCGCCTTCTGCTCGGGCGTGCCGACCGCCGCGAGCGCGGCGTTGCCGAGACCCTGGCGCGGCAGCGTGAGCAGGAGGCCGACGTCGCCGCGGCACAGCTCGATCGTGCCGACCACGGTCGCCATGTTGGCGCCGTTCTTCGCGCGCTTGGGATCGCCGCCCGCGCCGTCAGCGCCGTCGTCGGGGCCCTTCTCGAGCTTGGCCGACGCACCGGCGCCGCTCTCGTTCAACCCGTCGAGCAAGGACGCGAGGAGGTCGAGCTCCTTCGGGTACGCGTGCTCGAGCGTGTCGTACTTGCGCGAGATGGGGCGGAAGACGTTGTTGGCGACCATGCGCGCCTGCTGCTGCAGGGCGACGTGCTTCTTGGAGATGTCGAGCTCGATCACAGCGCTCCCTCCATGACGCCGATCGCGCGGAGATCGCGATACCAGCGTTCGACCGGGTGTTCCTTGACGAAGCCGTGTCCACCGAGCAGCTGCACGCCGTCGGTGCCGGCCTTCATGCCCTTGGCGGTGCACTGCACGCGCACCAGGTTGGCTTCGCGCGTGACGCGCTTGCCCTGGTCGGCGAGCGACGCCGCGCGGTGGACGAGCAGCGCCATGCCCTCGAGCTCGATCGCCAGGTCGGCGATCATGAAGGCGACGGCCTGGCGGTTCGAGACCGGCTCGCCGAACGCCTTGCGCTCGTTGCAGTAGGGGATGACGTAGTCGAGGACGGCCTTGGCGCCGCCCACCGCCATCGCGCCCCAGGCGATGCGCGCGCGATCGACGACGGCCTGCGCGTCGAAGCTGCCGCGCGCCTCCTCGCCGCCGAGGAGCGCGTCGCCGGGGATGAACGCGCCGTCGAAGCGGAGCTTGCACGTGCCGGCGGCGCGCAGGCCCATCGCCGGCTGCCTGGTGACGGTGACGCCGAGCGTGCCCTTGGGCACGAGGAAGAGACGCGGACCCGCGCCCTTGATCTCGGCGAGGACGAGGAAGAGCTCGGCGCTCTCGCCGAGCGGCACCAGCGACTTCTCGCCGAAGAGCTTCCAGCCGCCGGGTGCGCGCACGGCGCCGGTCTGCGGGCGCGACGGGTCGCTGCCGGGCGCCGGCTCGAGGAGCGCGAGCGCCGCGGGGACGAAGGTGTCGCCGGTGAAGCGCGGCAGCCACGCCTGCTGCTGCGCGTGCGTGCCGTACTCGACGAGCGCGTTGACGACGCCGAGCGGCGCCAGCATCGCGAGCGCGAGCCCCATGTCACCACGCGCGAGCTCCTCGATGGCGAGCACGGTCGTCATGAGCGCGCGGCTCTCGGCGATGCCACCGGCGGCGTCGGGGACGACGAGCATGGCGAGGCCGAGCTCCTGCGCGGCGGCGAGCACCTTGAGGTCGGGCGTGGCGGCGTTGTCGGCGGCGTAGGCCGCCTTGCGCATGACCTCGTCGGCGAAGCGCTTCGCGGTCTGGCGGATGAGGTCCTGATCCTCGGTCGGGCGGAGGTCGAACACGCCGGTCGCGGCGACGGTGGCGAGGCGCGCGGGAGGCGGTGCCGTGCCAGCGGCAGCGGCTCCGTTCTCTTTCTTCTGGGTCGGAACGGTCGGCGCGGCCTTGGCGTCGCCGTTCTTGGCCTTCTTCTTCTTGGGCATGCCGCCCATGAGCTTGCCCGCCGCGTGGCCGACGCCGTGGAGCGCCTTCTCGGTCGCGTCGCGCAGGCCGAGCTTGTCGACCAGCTCGTTCGAGCCGAGCTGCGTGATGATCCGCAACGGCGTGCCCGCGAGCTTCTCGATCGGGGACGTCTTGTTCGGGGAAGTCTTGGTCGAGTCATTCATCGGACTGCCTCCAGGACCGCGGCGGCGCCGAGGCCGCCGGCGGCGCAGATGCCGAGCACCGCGTGTTGCTTGCCGCTCTGCGCGAGCTCGTTGGCCATCGTGGTCACCATGCGGGCGCCGGTCGCGCCGAACGGGTGACCGAGCGCGATCGATCCGCCGCGCACGTTGAGCTTGGCCGGATCGACCTCGCCCACCGCCTGGTCGCGGCCGAGCTTCACGCGCGCGAACGCGGCCGAGCCCATGGCCTTGATGACGCACAGGACCTGCGCCGCGAACGCCTCGTGCAGATCGACGAAGTCGCAGTCCGCGAGCGAGATGCCGGCGCGATCGAGCGCCTTGGGCACGGCGAGCGCCGGGCCGATGAGGAGCTGGTCGGCGGGATCGACGCCGACGTACGCCCACGACTTGAACGCCGCGAGCGGCTTGTAGCCGAGCGACCGCGCCTTCTCCTCGCTCATGAGGAGCACCGCGGCGCCGCCGTCGGTGAGCGGGCTGGCGTTGCCGGCCGTGACCGTGCCGTCCTCGGCGAACGCCGGCCGCAGCTTCGCCAGCTTCTCGGCGCTGGTGTCGCCGCGCACGAGGCCGTCGGTGTGGACCCACTTGCCGCCGCCCACGTCGACCTTGGTCACTTCGTTCGCGATGCGGCCGCTGGCGATCGCCGCCGCCGCGTTCTGGTGCGAGCGCAGCGCCAGCGCGTCCTGCGCCTCGCGCGTGATCTCCCACCGCTGCGCCATGCGCTCCGCCGACTCGCCCATCACCTCGCCGGTGGTGCGTTCGGCGATCTGCGGGCGGCGCGGCAGGAGGTCGCCGATGGGGCCGAGCTTGGCGAGCGCGGCGAGGTAGTCGCTCGGCGCGGGCTTGCCCAGCGCGAGCGGCCCGAAAGCGTGGATGAACTGCTGCGGCAGCTGGACCTGCGCGTTGCTGGTCGAGTCGCTGCCGCCGGCGATCATGACGTCGGCGTCGCCGCGCTCGATGGCGGCGGCGGCGAGCGTCACCGCCTGCAGGCCGGACGCGCACGCGCGCGTGACGGTCATCGCCTCGGCGGCGGGATCGAGCTTGAGGTCGAGCGCGATCTCGCGGCCGACGTTGGGCGCGCCGCTGGGCAGGATCACGCCGCCCCACACCACGCCTTCGACGGCGCGGTAGGGCAGGTCGTGCTTGGCGAGGAGCGCGCGTGACGCGGCCACGCCGAGGGCGATGGTGTCGAGCTGCGTGAACTCGGTGAACGCCTTCAGGAAGGGGGTGCGCATGCCGCCGACGATGACGGCGCGACGTTTGGACGAATTCGAAGACGCCATGAGGTTCTCCTAGGCTCCGATGAGGGCGCCGCCGCAGACGCGGAGCGTGGTTCCGGTGATGCCCTGTGCGCCCGGGCTGGCGAGGAAGGTGATGGCCTGCGCGACGTCCTCGGGGAGTCCGCCCTGACCGAGCGCCGAGAGGCGGCGGCCGGCCTCGCGGATGACCATCGGGATCGCCGCGGTCATGCGGGTCTCGATGAAGCCGGGCGCGATCGCGTTGGCGGTGATGCCGCGCGGCGCGACCTGCGTGGCGAGCGCATCGACGTAGCCGATGAGCGCGGCCTTCGAAGCCGAGTAGTTGGTCTGGCCGACGTTGCCGGCGATGCCCGACACCGACGACAGGCAGACCACGCGGCCGCCGTCGCGCAGCGCCCTGGGCAGGAGCGCGTCCGTGATCCGGACGACCGCGGCGAGGTTGACGGCCATGACCGAGTCCCAGTGCTCGGGCTTCATGCGCGCCAGCGTCTTGTCGCGCGTGATGCCGGCGTTGTGGACGACGATGTCGACGCCGCGCTCGCCCAGCGCCTCGAGGATCTTGGCGGGGGCGTCGGCGGCGGTGACGTCGAGGAGCAGGGCGGCGCCGCCGATCTGGCGGGCGAGGTCGCTCGTGTCCTTCGAGTCCTCGGCGCGATCGAGGCAGATGACGCGCGCGCCCTCGGCGGCGAGCGCGAGCGCGGTGGCGCGGCCGATGCCGCGCGCGGCGCCGGTGACGATCGCGACCTTGCCGTCGAGCGGGCGGACGTACGCGGCCTTCGCGCCGTCCTTCGCCTTCGCGCTGACGGTGAGCGGCTGCGCGGTCACGAACGCGGACCGCGCGTCGCACAGCCAGCGCAGCACCGGCGCCAGGCGCGCCTCGCCGCCGCGCGCCACGAGGACGCAGTTGGCGGTCGCGCCCTTCTTGCCGATCTCCTTGGCGGTGGCCTTGGCGAGCCCGACCAGCGCGGCGCGCACGGCGTTGGCCTGCGGGTTCGCGTCGCTGGCGAGCGCGCGGCCGACGATCACGACGCGGCCCGAGCGCGCGAGGCGGCCGAGGCGCGGGTGAAAGAACTCGTAGGCGGCCTTGAGGCCGTCGACCGTCTCGATCGCCGACGCGTCGAACACGAGCGCCTGGATGCGCTCCTTTTCATCCGAGCCCTCGGCGCGCACCGGACGGGCGTGCGCCTGCGCCGCGTCCTCGAGCGCCGCGACGCGCGCCGCGACGTCGATGTCCGCGGCGACGACGAGCGTGGCGCCCGCCTCGGCGAGCGTGTCGGCGATCGCCGCGAGGAGCTCGCCCTTGCCGGCGCCGCCGACGAGGACGGTCTCGCCCTCGAGCGGACGCGCGGTCCATGCGCCCTTGCCGCGCAGGAGCGGCTCGGGCAGCGGGATGGGGAGCTTGAGCGCGCCGAGCACGTTGCGCGCGGCGGGCGACTTGCTGAGCGTGAGCAGGACGTCGTTCATGAGTGCGCTCCGATCTCGAAACGACCCGCGAGGTACGCAGCACCTCCGGGGGCATCGCCGGCGAACAGCTCGCCGGCATCGGTGACGTAGATGCCCAGCTTCCCGGGCAAGACGAAGGGCTTCGTGAAGCGCGCCTCGACGGCGCGCAGCTTGCTCGCGTCGCCGGAGAGGAGGCCGCGCACGAGCGCGGACGTCGCGTACGCGAATTCTCCGAAGCCGTGCAGGATGCACGCCTTGAAGCCGGCGGTACGCGCGTACGCAGGGATCCAGTGGATCGGGTTGAAGTCGCCGGTGAGCTTCGCGAACTCGAGGCCGGCGTTGGCCGGGACCTTGATGAACGCGAGCTCGCGCGCGCCGTCGGCGACGCTGGGCGGGGCGGCGCGCTCCGACCGCTTCGCGCCGTTCGAGCCGTTCGCGCCGCCCTCGCCGTTCGCACCGTTCGATCTCGGCGACAGCGGCACGTACGTCCGCAGCGTGGCGACGAGCGCGTCGGGCGCGGACGCCGTGCCGGTCTCGATGCGGGTGGCCATCAGCACGCGCGACGGGCTCTCGTCGATCGACTCGAGGCGCGCGCGCACGACCAGCGGCTCGCCGGCCGGGATGCGCGCGTGGAGGTCGAGCGACACGCCGGCGTTGACGATCTTGGCGAGCGGGTAGGGCACGCCGCCGAGCGCGCGCGACGCGCTGGCCAGCGTCCACTGCGGGAACAGGTGCGGCGGCACGACGCCGCGGTACGTCGCCTGGTCGCCCTTCGTGAACGCGACGAATGCGCGCACCAGGTCGGCCGAGGGCGCCTTGACCTCGGTCTCGAACCACGGACCGGGCGTCGCCGGCTTGTCGGCCGACGCTGTCGACGACGGACCGCGCACGGCCGCGATCGCGGTCGCGCCGAGCGCGCGCAGCATCGGGCCGTGCTCGAGGATGTGCTTCATGGATACGGGGCTCATGATTTTTTCCGGCGGGGCTTCGTGGATTTTCTGGAGGGAGCAGCGGACGACTCGCGCGGCCGCGCGCCGCGCCGTCCGAACAGGCTGGACTTCGCGATGCGCGTGAGCTCGCGGTCGTAGCGTGCGCGACCCGTGGCGCCGTCACCGAGCATCACGCTCGTCACGTCGGCCATCGCGCTCGCGCCGATGACCATCTGCATGACGTGGATGACGTACGCGTCGGGGTCGACGTCGTCGGCCTTGTCGCCCAGGCCGGCGCGGATGTAGCCGGCGATGCCGCGCAGCATCGGCGCGATGGTGCCGAGCATCGCCCGCGCCTGCGCCGGCCGGTCGAGCACCTCGCGCGACACGAAGCGCGCGCGGTCGGGGTTGGCGGCGAAGAAGCGGTAGACCTCGCCGAGCACCGTGTCGAACCGCGCGTGGCTCTCGGTCGCCGAGAGGAGGAGCCGCGGCAGCTGATCGCGCCAGTGCGCGAAGATCGCCTCCATCACGCCGATGCGGATGTGCTCCTTCGACGGGAAGTGATGGAGCACCGCCGGCTTCGAGATGCCCACCGCGTCGGCGATGTCCTGCAGCGGCGTCGCCTCGAACCCGCTCGCCGCGAACAGGCGGGTCGCCTCGGCGACGACCTGTTCGCGAACCGACGGCTTCCTGGCGGCGACCGTGTCTACCATCTGGTCTGCTTTTACTTACCAAATGGTAAGGAGGAGATCAAGAGGGCCTCGGACCTCGGGCCTCGGAGCTCGCGAAGGGGGCCTCGGGCCTCGGGAAATGGGCGTCAGCGAGGGAGTTTCAGGCGCAGGCGTCGAGCAAGGCGTCGCCCCACTCGTGCACGCGCCATCTGCGAAGGCCATCCACGGCGAGGAGATCGGCCTTGGTCTGCGGCGCCGCGGCCGCGACGCGCTGGGCCAGCTTCTCCGACAGCACGATCGCGGGATCCAGCTTCGAGCGCTCCGCCTGTTCGCGGCGCCACACGCGCAGCGCCTCGAGCCGTCGCTTCGTCGCCGGCGACACGAACGGTCGTTCGCCGCGCTCGCGCGCCGGGAGCTCCTCGTCGGGAAGATCGAGCCCGCGATCGATCGCGTCGAGCAGCGCCTCCGCCTCACCCGCCGCGCGCGGGAAGCGCCGCACCATGCGCTGCACTTCCTCGACGGTCTCGGGCATCTCCTCGGCGAGCGCGACGAGCACGTCGGGCGCGACCACCTTGAACGGCGGGCAGTCCGCGGCCTCGGCGCGCGCCTCGCGCCACACGTGCAGCTCGCGCAGGATCGCCTGTCCGCGCGGCGACAGCGCCGCCGAGCCCTTGATGCGACGGAACTCGTCCGGTCCGCGCCGCTTCTCGGCGGCCTCCAGCTCGGCCAGCGCCTCGAATTCCTCGCGCGCCCACTCGGTGCGCCCGGCGGCGGCGAGCCGCGCCGTCATGCGCGTCGCCAGCGCCATCAGGTGCTCCACGTCGGCGAGCGCGTACCGCTCCTGCCGCTCCGTCAGCGGTCGCTTCGACCAGTCGTCGCGCTGGCTGCTCTTGTCGAGCTCGATGCCCAGCTCGTTGCGCACCAGCGCCTGCAGCCCGACCTCGGCGTCACCGAGGAGCCGCGCCGCGATGGCGGTGTCGAACATGGTCTTGAACGCGAAGCCGAACTCGCGCCGCAGCGAGGTCACGTCGTTCTCGCCGCCGTGCACGACCTTCACGATCGATCGATCGGTGAGGACGGGCGCGAGCGGCGAGAGATCGGTGATGGCGAGCGGATCGACCAGCCACGCGCCGCCGCCGAAGGCGCTCACCTGGATGAGGCAGACCTTGTCCGTGTAGTGGTGGAGGCTGTCGCCCTCGGTGTCGATGCCGATGGCGCGGCTCCGCGACAGCTCGGCCACCAGGTCGTCGAGCTCGGCCGCCGTGCGAATCCATGGGTCAGCCACGAAGCGGCCACCATACACGGTGTCAGGGTGCGGCCGCGGGCCACGGCAGCGTCATCGACGTACCGAACGGCGTCGCGTTCCAGCGGCCGACGAGGCCGCGCATCCGCGCCTGCACGCGCTCGACGAACGCGGCCGTCAGCCACGCCGGCATCGCGATCTGCTGTGCCTCGGCCAGCTGCTGGAGCCCGTTCACGACGTCGTCGGGCGAGCGCCCCTTGATCGCGCCGGTGAGCGCGCCGACGATCTGCTCGACGACGAGCATCGCGGGCTGATCGTAGAGCGAGCCCTGGAGCGCCTTGTCGTTCAGCTCGGCGAGCGTGGCGCCGGCGGCGAGCCGTCCCCAGAACCCGACGTCCACGCCGGCCTCGGCCTCGGTCGCGTAGTGCAAGAGGTCGTGCTGGAGGAAGCTGCGCGTCTCGCACTCCACCCGCTCGCGCGTGCCGTCGGCGCGCACGATGGTCAGCGCGTGGCGCTGCTCGCTGATCTTGTGGAGCTCGATCTGCATGGTCCCGAATCGAATCGGTTCGACCATCGTACGCGTCGTCGGGCGCACGCGCACGGGCTGGTCCCTGCCGCGCGACGAGGTGCGTCAACCGGCGTCTGATTGTCACGATCGTGTCGGGATCGCGCGAGCGTCGTGACCGAAACCTCGTCAGGCGCTGGCCGGCGCCTGAGGGGTTCGCCGCCATGCTGACGGTGTGGATGTTCCTGCTTCGTCCTGGCGCACGTACCTGAATCGCGGCTCGCTGCCCTTCTGGGGCATGCATCTGATCGCTGCGATCGGCGTCGCCCTCATCGGCTTCTCGTGGACCGGGCTGGCGCTGGCGCTGGCGCTCTACCCGATCCGCATGTTCTTCGTGACCGCGGGTTACCACCGCTATTTCTCGCACCGCACGTTCAAGACGTCGCGGGTGGGGCAGGCGGTGCTCGCGTTCCTGACGCAGACCACGATGCAGCGCGGCGTGCTCTGGTGGGCCGCGACGCACCGCCATCACCACAAGGTGTCGGACGAGCCGGGTGACATCCACTCGCCCAAGCAGAACGGCTTCTGGTACTCGCACGTCGGCTGGAACTGCGCGCCGTCGTCGAACGATCACACGGCGCGCGAGTGCCGCGACCTGACCAAGTATCCGGAGCTGGTCGCGATCGATCGCGCCAAGCATCTGCCCGGCGTGCTCTTCGCTGCCGTGCTGCTCCTGGTCGGCGGCGCGCACGCGCTGGTGTGGGGTTTCTTCGTGTCGACGGTGATCCTGTGGCACGGCACGTTCACCATCAACTCGCTCTCGCACGTGTTCGGCAGCCGCCGGTACCAGACCACCGACGACTCGCGCAACAACTGGTTCCTCGCGATCCTCACGCTCGGCGAGGGCTGGCACAACAATCACCACCACTACCAGTCGTCGTGCCGTCAGGGCTTCTTCTGGTACGAGATCGATCTCACCTACTACGTGCTGCGCGGACTCGCGTGGGTCGGGCTGGTGTGGGACGTGCGCGAGCCGCCGCGCCATATCCGCGACGGTGTCAGCCGAGACGGTGCCGGCGTGGACGGCGTGGTTCGTGACGCCGTGGTCCGCGACGCCGCGGTCCGCGACGCCGTGGCCTGAGACGGACTCGTCGAGCGCCGCATCGAAGCGGCGTGGACGAGAGGATGTATCGGGAGGGACGGGCGGCGCTGGAGCTGGCGCTGGTCGAGCGGCACGCCCGGATGGTGGAGCGGGGTGAGCGGGCCCTGGTGATCGTCGAGGGCGCCGATGGCGCCGGCAAGACGGCGCTGGTGCGGCGCGCGACGCGTCATCTCGATCCGCGGCGCTGTCGCGCGGTGGCGCTCGGTCCGCCCGAGCCGCGCGAGCGTGCGCAGTGGTACTTCCAGCGCTGGCTCGCGCACCTGCCGGCGGCCGGCGAGATCGTGTTCTTCGATCGCAGCTGGTACAACCGCGCCGCCCTCGAGCCGGTGCACGGGCTGTGCACGACGGCGGAGCGCGAGGCGTTCCTCGACGCGGCGCCGCGGCTCGAGCGCCTGCTCGTCGACGGCGGGCTGCGTGTCGTGAAGGTGTTCCTCGCCGTCGGTCGCGACGCGCAGGCGCAGCGGCTGGCCGAGCGCGCGGCCGATCCGCGGCGGCGTTGGAAGACGACGGCCATCGACCGCGCGGCGGCCGCGACCTGGGCCGCGATGCGCGACGCGTACGACGAGATGCTGGCGCGCACCGCGCCATGGATCGTGATCGAGACCGACGACGAGCGGAGCGGTCGGCTGGCCGCGTTGCGCGCGATCGTCACCAACCTGGGAGGAGGTCCGTGACATGCAGTCCTATCCCGCCCGGCTGGTCGAGAGCTTCCGCACGTTCAACGAGGGTGGCGGCAAGTTCCGGCTGGCGATCGTCAACGTCTGCAACCTCGATTGCTTCTTCTGCCACAACGAGGCGATGGCCAACCCGCGCCGCGGTGACTGGGCGCCGAGCACGCTCGGCGACGACGATCTGGTCGCGCTCGCCGACGCGTGGGCACGGCTCGGCGGCGAGCAGATCAACATCACCGGCGGCGAGCCGCTGGCACACCCCGACTTCGTCGGGCTGGTGTCGAGGATCGACAAACGCACGACGCGCCTCGCGCTCAACACCAACGCCATCCTCGCCGACCGCCTGCTGGGGCGGCCGAAGCTCGCGGCGATCGACGTCATCCTCGCCAGCCTGCACTCCGTCGACGATGCGTTCTTCCGCGAGAAGCTGGGCGGGCGTGGCGCCGCGACGACCGCGACGAAGGTGATGGCCAACATCGCCGCGCTCGCCGCGCACGGCTACAAGGTCGAGATCAACTTCTCGCTGTCGGAGGCCAACCGCGACGGCCTCGACGCGGTGCTCGACTTCGCGATCGGGCACGGCATCGATCTCAAGGCGATCGCGCTGGTGCGCTCGAGCTGTGATCCCGCGTTCTACGGCGGCGACTGGATCGACCCCAGGTGGATCGCGGCGCGGCTCGCCGAGCGCGGTGCGGTCTCGAGCGGCGCGCGCGATCAGTTCGGCGGCCGCAAGACCACGTACCGGGTCGGCACCACCAAGATCGAGGTCAAGAACATCGCGACCGGCCGGCTCGAGACCGACTTCTGTCGCGGCTGCCTGGTCAAGCCGCAGTGCGGCGAGGGCATCTACGGCGTACGCCTCGGCGTCGACGGGATCGTGAAGCCGTGTCTGCTACGCCGCGACCGCCACAAGCCGCTCGAGCGCGGGCGCCCGTGGGACGTGCAGATCCTCGAGACCGTCGACGCCATGGTCGGCGACTGGTCCCGTGCGAAGTTCGTAACCGGCGCGCCCGGCTGACAGACCGTGACCCGATCGCGGGGCTTGGGCGCGCCCGGGACGGGCGGTATCGTCGCGCGCCATGGGGAAACGTCTCGTCGTCGCCGGCGTCGTCATCGCTGTGGCTGCCGCCCTCGCGGCGTGCGGCGGTGATGACGCGCCGCCGCTGGTCCCGGCGGTGCCGGCCGTGTCGGGGCCGGCCACGGTGACCTTGTCCGACGACCGGACATCGCTCGTCTTCGCGCGCGGCGACGTCACGCTCCTCACCTTCGGCGCCGACGACCTCCAGGTCGGCGCGGTCGACAGCCTCGAGGCCGGCGACAGCTTCGATCCGTACTGGCTGTTCGTCGACGCGCCGCCCGAGGCGCCGGCCGGGCTCACGTGGCACGCGCTCGAGGCCGACACGCCCATGCGCGTGGTCTCGTCGAGCGAGACCGAGCTGGCGCTCGCGTTCGACTACCGCGGCGGCGGCGCGCTCGCCCGGATCTCCGCGACGTCGCCCGGCTGCTTCTCGCTGGCCTTCACCGGCGAGGTCGACGGCGCGCAGTCGGCCGCCTACCTCCGCGTGCGCCCCGACGCCTCCGCGACCGAGGGGTTCTACGGGCTCGGCGAGTGGCCCGACGGCGTCGAGCACCGCGGCAAGCTGCGCCCGATGCAGATGGAGGTCGATCTCCGCTCGGAGTCGTCGAACAACGAGAACCACGTGCCGGTGCCGCTCCTCATCGGCACCCGCGGGTGGGGCCTGTTCGTGAAGAGCGATCGCCCCGGCACGTTCGACGTCGCGCGCGAGACCGCGCAGCTCGTCGACGTCACCTTCGGCACCGGGCACGCCACCTCGGCCGGCCTCGAGGTGCACCTCTTCTCCGCCGACGCGCCTCTCGACGTGCTCGCCCACTACCACGACGTCACCGGTGCCCCCGGGCTCCCGGCGCCGTGGGCGTATGGCCCGCTCCTGTGGCGCAACGAGAACCGCGATCAGGCGCAGGTGCTCGACGACATCCAGCAGATCCGATCGCGCAAGCTGGCGGTGAGCGGCATCTGGCTCGATCGCCCGTACGCGACCGGCGTGTCGACGTTCGACATGAGCGCGAGCAAGTTCCCGACGCCGACCACGATGTTCCAGGCGCTCCACGACGCCGGCCTGCGCTACGGCGTGTGGCACGCGCCCTACGTCGCGCCCGCCGGCGAGCAGGACGCGGCGCCGACGCAGCACGCCTACGCGATGACGAACGGCTACTTCCCGCCGCAGACCGGCGTGGTCCTCAATCCGTGGAGCAAGCCGCTCGATCTCACCAACCCCGCGGCCTACGCGTGGTGGCAGGAGAACCTGCGCACGTACACCAACCCGCTGGGACAGGGCGGGCTCGGCATCGAGGGCTTCAAGCTCGACTACGCCGAGGACGTGGTGCTCGGGCTCAACGGCCGGCGCACGCCGTGGCGCTTCGCCGACGGCAGCGACGAAAGCACGATGCACCGCGGCTACCAGCTCCTCTATCACCAGGTCTATCGCGAGGTGCTCGCGCCCGAGGGCGCGTTCCTGCTGACGCGCACCGGCCGCTGGGGTGATCACGTGCGCGGCATGATCGTGTGGCCCGGCGATCTCGACGCGAGCTTCGAGCGGTGGGGCGACGACCGTCCCGGCGAGAGCACGTTCGCCGTCGGCGGGCTGCCCACCGCGATCTCGTTCGGCATCGGGCTCTCGGCGTCGGGGTTCCCGTTCTATGCGTCGGACACCGGCGGCTATCGCGAGTCGCCGGCGAACCGCGAGACGTGGATCCGCTGGGTCGAGGCCAACGCCGTGTGGAGCGCGATGCAGGTCGGCGACGCGTCGAGCGAGCAGCCGTGGGAATTCACCGCCGAGAACGGGCGCGATCAGGCGGCGCTCGACATCTTCAAGACGTACACGACGCTGCACCTGCGGCTGTTCCCGTACGCGTGGACGTACGCCACGCAGATCGCGACGACGGGGCGACCGATCGTGCGGCCGTTCGGGCTCGCGTATCCCGAGCTCGGCGTGCATCCGAGCGACCAGTACCTGTTCGGTGAGCACTTGCTGGTCGCGCCGGTGATCGCCGCGGGGCAGGCGACGAAGATGGTGCACGTGCCGCCCGGGCAGTGGATCCACTGGTGGTCCGGGGCCGTGTACGACGGCGGCGCGGGCGGCGCGCAGGTCACGGTGCCGGCGCCCCTCGGCACGCTGCCGCTGCTGGTGCGGCGCGGCGGCATCGTGCCCATGCTGCGCCCGACCATCGAGACGCTCGCGCCGGTGCCGAACGGCTCGCTCGTCCAGTCGTTCGCCAACGACGCGGGCGTGCTCTACGCGCGCGTGGTGGCGGGCACGGAGCCGACGCGCTTCGACACCTACGACGGCGCGCAGCTGACCCAGCAGCAGGGCAACGCGACGCTGATGCTCGGCTTCACCGCGTCACCGCTCTACACGCGAGGCGCCGTCTTCGAGGTCATCTCGCAGATCCGGCCGACGTCGGTGACGTCGGGCGACACCCCGCTCGTGGAGCGCTCGTCGCTCCTCCTGCTCGAGGGCGCCTCCGACGGCTGGTTCTGGGAATCCGCGACCGGCGGCACGCTGTGGATCAAGGTGCCCGGCACGGCGTCGATCGCGGTGACGCCGTCGCTCTAGCGACGCGCCTGCCGCTACCGACGGTGCATGTGCGGGCGGTCGGCGACGCCGATGCGCACGCGCAGCTCGACGCCGCCGCCGCCGGTGGCGTGACCGCCGACGAGGCCGCGTGCCATGACGCCGGCGCCGGCGAGCAGGCCGTTGTGCGCGCGCCACTCGCGCGCCGGGCCGGTCGCCACCGAGACGGCGCCGGTGTTCGTCCATTCGCCGTCGGTCTCGCCGGCGATGACGAGCAGCGGCCCCTCGACGAGCGTCGCCCACCGATTGATGCGCGAGCCGTCGGTCTCGCGCGACGTCGTGTAGTCGACGTGCAGGCCGAGCATCGCCAGCCCGGCGCGGATCTCCGTGCCTTCGTATGCGACGAGGCCGCCGGCGCCCATGTGCACGTTCATGCCGTCGGAGTGCTCGGTCTCCTTGGCGACGCCGAAGTGCGCGCCCACCGTCGGGCCGAAGGCGCGCTCACCGTCGATCGTCGTGGTCGCGAACCCGGCGCTCGCCTCGAGGTACACGTTGTAAGAGCGGTGGCCGGACGCGCACGCGGCGCTGCCGAGCGAGGCGACCAGGACAGTCAGAACGCGTCCGAGCACCACACGATCATATCGCCGCGCGCGCGTCGTATGCTGCCGGCGTGACGACCGATTCGCGGATCGACGTCCGTGAGGTGACGAGCGCCGACGTCCCGGCGGTGATCGAGCTGGTGAGCGCGACGCTGGCCGAGTTCGGGCTCACCTTCGGCGTGGGCTCGCCCACCGACGACCAGCTGCACGAGCTGCGCAAGATGTATCTGCGGCCGGCGGCGCGCGGCGCTCGCCTCGGCGCGCGGCTCCTCGACGTCGCCCTCGCCTGGTCGCGCGCGCAGGGCGCCGTGCGCATGGTGCTCGACACCACGGAGGGGATGACGCGCGCGATCGCGTTCTACGAGGCCAACGGCTTCGTGCGCGACGACTCGTACATCCGCGGCGCGCGCTGCTCGCGTGCCTACGTGCGCGCGCTCTGACCGGGCATGCCGGGCGGCATCCACGGCTTGCCGGTGGCGGCGTCGACGTGCGCGAACACGGGTCTCGAGGAGCCCGGCGGTAGCGTGAGCGTGCCGTACACGATCGGCAGGTTGAAGCGGCGCGGGCCGACCGAGCCGGGATTGAAGACGAGCAGGTCGCGATCGCGGCCGATGAACGGGATGTGCGAGTGGCCGCACACGACCAGCTGCGCCCGCTCGGCGCGCGCCAGCTTTGCAACGTCGGCACGCAAGCGCACGCCGGCGACGCCGATGTGCACGAGCAGGATGCGGAGCGCGCCCTCCTCATCGCCCTCCGCGCCGACGTCGATGGTCAGGACGTCGGGCAGCGTGACGGCACGCACGTCGATGTTGCCGCGGATGGCGTGCAGCGGCGCGATCGCGGCCAGCTCGTCGAGCACGTGCAGGTCGCCGATGTCGCCGGCGTGGAGGATCGCGTCGGGCGCCATCGCGCGCAGGTGTGCGGCCGCATGGGCGTGCGGCTGCGAGTGCGTGTCCGCGACGACGGCGAGGCGGAGCGCGGCACCCACGGCCGGGCGCGCGATGGTGGCGTGCGAACGTCGTTGCGTCGGGGGCACACGTGAATGCTATCGTGCCCTGATGCGCTGTCATCCCCTGTGGGCATTGCTCCTCGGCGCGGCGATCTCGCTCGCCGGTTGTGGCAACGGCGGCGGAGGCGGCGGTGACGACGACGATGGCAGCGGCGACGGCGGCATCGGGAACGGCGACGGCGGCGGCGGAAACGCCGACGGCAGCGTCACCCCTGGCGGCGAGCGCGTGTTCGATCCCGACGTCCTGCACGCGGTCACGATCACCGTGGCGCAGGGCGATCTCGCGACGCTCGACAGCAACCAGGACGTGCGCGTCCGCTGCACCATCGCCATCGACGGCGAGACCGTCGCCGACGCCGGCTGCAAGAAGAAGGGCACGACCAGCGTCCGCCCGCTCTCGGGCAAGGCCGGCTTCACGGTCAAGATGAACGAGTTCGTCGCGGGCCAGAAGCTCGACGGCCTCAAGAAGCTCACCATCGACAACGCCGTGCAGGATCCGTCGCTCCTCGTCGGCCACCTCAGCTACGAGGTGTACCGGCGCGCCGGGCTCCCCGCGCCGCGCACGTCGCACGCGACGCTCTCGTTCAACGGCGTCGACAAGGGCCTGTTCGTGCTCGAGGAGGCGACCAACAGCCAGTACCTCGAGGGCGTCTTCGGCGACGGCAACGGCGACGGCAACGTGTACGAGGGGCCGTGGGACTTCCCCAAGGGCGTGGCCGCCGCCGACCTCAAGGACGAGGTGTCCGAGATGCGGACGCGCGACGACCTCGAGGCGCTGACCCGCGTGATCATGGACTCGACCGACGCGCAGCTCCCGGCGGCGCTCGAGGCGCAGCTCGACGTCGATCGCTTCATCACCAACTTCGCCGTCGAGGAAGTGGCGGTCCTCTGGGACAACTACGCGATCGTCGCGTGGAACTACTACCTCTATCACGTGCCCGGCGGGCGCTTCGTGATCCTCACCCACGGCGTCAACTGGCCGTACTGGGTGGCGAACTTCGACCCGTTCGACCTGAACCAGGACCCGTGGGGCACCGGCGATCCGCCCGGCTACCTGTGCGTGCGCCTCTTGCGCATCCCGGCGTACGCCGCCGCCTATCGCGCGGAGCTCACGCGCGTCGCGCGTGACGCGTGGGACGTCGACGTCCTCCTCGCCCGCATCGATCGCGCCACCGCGACGCTCCACTCGCGCCCGCTGACCGGCGCCTCGCTCGAGAACCTCGGCCGTCACGAGGCCGAGCTCGCCGGCGCGCGCGACTTCGTGCGCGACCGGCGGACGTACCTGGCGAACCTGCTCGGCTTCTGAGCGCGCGCGTTACTCGCGCAGCTTCATCAGGATCCGGATCACGTACCAGAAGAGCAGGGCGACCGACGCGAACAGGGACAGCGCGGCGCCGACGTAGCTCTCGGGATCGTCGTGCGCCATGATCTGCGACGTCTCGTAGAGGATCTGGCCGGCGGCGAGCAGCACCATCGCCACCGAGAACACGATGCCGAGGTTGAAGCCGAAGATCAGCGAGAGCGCGATGAGGCCGAGCGACGCGGCGCCGGCGACGGCGAGCGCCGTGCGCAGGAACGAGAAGTCCTTCTTGGTGACGAACACCGAGAGCGTCAGCGCGCCGAACACGGCGAGCGTGATGTACGCGGCGTCGCGGATGATGTTGGGGTTGCCGCCGCCCTTGGCGACGATCTCCGCGGTCTTCCAGTTCACGATGGCGAGGAGCGGCACGAAGATCAGCGCCTCGGCGATCACGTAGAGGACGAGGCCGATGTAGTGGAGCGGCTTCGAGCGCGTGTGCTCGGCGAGGTAGTGCGTGCCGATCGACACGACCATGAACACGCCGAGGACGGCGGCCCAGTTGGCGCGACCCCCGAGCGCGAACTTCACGAGCGGCGCCGAGACCTTCTCGCCGAGCGTCGCGTTCGTGAAGAGCAGGTACTCGAGCCCGGCGAAGAGCAGGATCGCACCGAACAGGTGCAGGTACGTGAGGCGGATGAAGCGCACGCGCGCCGAGACACCGCTCGTCGCGTCGGCGCCGGGGATGGAGCGACCGCCCGGCTGCGGCTGTCCGTAGCCTTGCGGCTGGCCGTATCCCGGCGGCTGGCCGTATCCCGGCGGCGGTCCGCCGTACCCCGGCATCGGCTGCGGCTGTCCGCCGAACGCGGCCATCGGCTGCGGCGCGCCATACGGCGGCTGCTGCGGCGGCGCGCCATACGGCGGCTGCTGCGGCGGCGCACCATACGGCGGCTGCTGCGGAGCGGCGCCCCACGGCGGCGCGCCGGGAGGTGCTCCGGGCGGCGCGCCATACGGAGGTTGCGACGGTGGCGCGCCATACGGCGGCGCGCCATACGGCGGCGCGGCGGGTGGCATCGGTTGCGGCTGACCGCCGAACGCGGGCATCGGCAGCGGCGCACCGTACGGAGCCGCAGCGGGCGGCGCGCCATACGGCGGTGCTTGCGGCGGCGCACCGTACGGCGGCGCGGGCGGCATCTGCTGCGGGCCGCCCTGCATCGGCTGCGGTCCCGGCGGGAACGGGTGGCCTTGCGGCGGCTGCGGCTGCCCCGGCGCGGGCGGGTACGGGACCTGCTGCGCGCCAGGCGGTTGCTGGAGCGGGCTCCAGCCCATCATCGTCTTCTGCGGTGGCTTGTCGTTCCCCATCCCCCCATAGAGTCACAGCTCGGAGTTCGTGACGACGTCATCGAGGCATTTCTCCGCGGCTGGGTGGCAACTGTCCTCGTCACGCGGTGCGGCGTCGCACCAGATGTCGCACCCTTGGAACCCGAAAGGTTCGCACCCTTGCGCGACCGACGCGGCCTGCTTCGTGCAAACCACGGGATGCACCTCCCGGAAAGAACCCCCAGCTCGATGCCTCGTTCGCGTTCGATTCGTCGTCTCTCTCTTCTCGCCATCACCAGCGCCAGCCTCCTCGGAGGCTGCGACGATCCTCAGACGCAGACGCCGGTCGCTACCGACGGCATCTACGTCGCCGAGGAAGGCGCGCCGCTCACCGGCCCATCCGCGGCGCGGGCGCGCGAGATCGTGACCGACTTCCTCCGCACCACGGGACGCGGCCGCGAGCTCGCGACGCTCGACGTGACGACCGATCGCGTCGACGCGCGCAGCGGCCGTACGCACGTCCGCCTCGATCAACGGATCGACGGAGTGCGCGTGGTCGGCGGCTACGTCAAGGCCACACTCGGCGCGCAGGGCGAGCTGCTACACGTGATCGATCGTCTCGTGCCGGCGCCGAGCGGCTCGCTCGTCGCGCCGCGCATCGATGATGCCACCGCGCTCGCACATGCCCGGGCGCACCTCGGCATCGCGCCCGACGCCACCTTCCATCGCGCGCCCACCGTCGAGCGCATCGCGTACGTCGACGAGGACGGCGCGCTGCGCCCCGGCTTCCTGGTCGAGACCTGGCAGGGCCAGAAGAACCTCCTCCATCACACGATCGTCGACGGCGGCGGGAAGGTCTTCTCCGTCGAGTCGCGCACCAACGGCGACAGCTACCGTGTCTTCGTCGAGGATCCCGGCAAGGGCGGCCAGACCGTCGTGAGCGGCGGGACGGGCTGGCTCGGCACGGGGGCGCAGACGACCCACAGCATCGGCGGCAACAACGTTCGCGCCTACCTCGACACCGACAACAACAACGCTCCGGACGCGGCGGCGACCACGGGCGCGACCAGCGTCACCGACGGCAACTTCCTCGCCACCGCGAACCTCGCGGTGGCTCCGACGACCGCGGGCAACCGCGCCGTCGCCGTGCAGAACCTGTTCTATCTCAACAACCGCGTCCACGACGCGCTCTACGCCGCGGGCTTCGACGAGGCGGCCGGCAACTTCCAGGCGAGCAATTTCGGCCTCGGCGGCGCCGGTAACGACGCGGTCAACGCCGAGGCGCAGGACGGCGGCGGCACCGACAACGCCAACTTCGCGACGCCCGCCGACGGCAGCGCGCCGCGCATGCAGATGTACCTGTGGACCGGCGTGGGTCCCGACGCGTACTTGAACGTGGCCGCGCCGGCGTCGGTCGCTGGCCGCTACGACGGCAAGGCCTCCACGTTTGGCGGCACGTTCTCGCTCACCGCTCTGACCGGCGCCGTGGTGCTGGTCAACGACGGCAGCGGCACGACCAGTGACGGCTGCGAGACGCTGACCGGCCTCGCGGGCAAGATCGCGCTCATCGACCGCGGTACGTGCGACTTCACCGTCAAGGTGTTGAACGCGCAGAAGGCGGGCGCCATTGCCGCCATCGTCGCCAACAACACCGGCACCACCGACTACTTCGCGATGGGCGGCACCAACCGCCGCATCACGATCCCGTCGCTCATGGTCGGCCTGACTGACGGCGCGACCCTGCGCTCGGCGGCGGGCGTCAGCGGCGGGCTCCTGAAGGAGACCGCGGTGCCGCTCCAGATCGACGGCGACATCGACGCCGACATCGTGTTCCACGAGTACGGCCACGGCCTGACGTGGCGCATGATCGGCGGCATGAGCGGCCCGATCGCCGGCGCGATCGGCGAGGGCGGCGGCGACACGCTCGCCATGTTGCTGGACGGCGACGCGGTGATCGGCGAGTACGCGTACGGCAGCTCGCTCGGCATCCGCCGCTACTCGTACGAGGGCTACCCGCTCACGTACGCCGCCATGAACAGCGGCGAGGTCCACAACGACGGCGAGCTCTACGCCGCGATCATGTGGAAGCTCCTCGGCGCGTACCTGGTCAACGGCCGCAGCGCCGACGACCTGCTCGCCGACTGGGTCGACAGCATGAACTACATCCCGTCGACGCCGAGCTACGAGAACATGCGCGACGGTCTGCTCCAGGCCGTCGACAGCACCGGCGACTGCTGGGTGTGGCAGGCGTACGCCGCGGCCGGCGTGGGCCAGGGCTCGAAGGCGACCGTGAAGGGCAGCCGCGTGACGATCACGCAGTCCTTCGTGGTGCCCGCCGGCGCCTGTCAGTGAAACATGAGGCGCCGGGCCGCGTCCTCGAAGGGCGCGACCGGGACCTCGCGCCTCAGGAGGATCCGCATCGCCTCCGGAGCGCCTGCGCCGTGCAGCGACTCGTGCAGGAAGTACACGGCGCCGGCGCCGTGGGTGAGGAACTCGAGGAGGCGGAACAGCGCCAGGCGTTCGCTCGTCGGCACCTCGGGATTGCCCGCCATGTACTTCTTCACCAGCGGGCCGAGCTCGGCGTGCTCGAGGTCGGCCTGGCTCGGCAGCGTGAGCATCGCGCCGCCGGCGATGTCGGCGGCGAGGCGCGCGATCTCGAACGGGAAGCGCGTGACGTTCAGCTTGGTGACGTTGGCGAGCCCGATGTCGGGGATCCACGTGCCGGCGTCGGTGGGGCGACCCTCGAGCGCGGCGGCGAGCCCGCACGCGTACATGGTCTCGTTCAGGTGCACCATCTCCGTGAGCTTGCTCTCGACGGCGCTGCGGTCGCGGACGCCGTTGGCGCGCGCGATCAGTGACGCGGCGCCGATGACGACGTCGGCGACGCCGACCTTGCAGCCGCCGTAGCAGAAGCGGTGGAACGACCCGAACAGGCGAACCAGCTCCTGCGTGTACTCGTGCTCGCCGCACAGGAAGACGCGCTCGTCGGGGACGAAGACGTCGTCGAAGATCATCAGGCTCTCGCAGCCGCCGAAGGCGGGGAGGCCGGCGTCGAGCGGAGCGTGCTCGGCGCGGCGCGAGTCCGACGGCTGGCGCGAGAAGATGTGCGTGACGCCGGGCGCGTCGCTGGGGACGGCGCACGCGATCGCCCACGCGCCCTCGTCGGGGCCGCAGGTCATGGGGAGGACGAGGTGCTCGTGGCAGTGCACGGCGCTGGTCTGGTGCGCCTTCGCGCCGCGCAGGACCACGCCGCCCTTCTCGCGCGCGACGACGCGCAGGAAGAGATCGGGATCGGCCTGCGTCGCCGGCCGGCGGGAGCGATCGCCGCGCACGTCGGTCATCGCGCCCGAGACCGCGAGGTCCTCGCGCTGGACGCGCTGCACGAACGCGAGCAGGCGCTCGTGGTACGAGGTGCCGCGCTCGCGATCGCACTGGTGGGTGACGGCGGCCAGCGCGTTCATGGCGTCGAGGCCGGGCGAGCGCAGGGCGCCGCGGCCGGTCATGCGCCCGATCATGCGCTCCCACTTCACGCGCGCGACGAGATCCTCGCGCGAGCGCCACAGGATGTTCGAGACGTTCACGCGCTCGCCGGTGACGCCGGCCTCCCGCGACTCCGCGGTCATCATCGCCGCGGTCTCGGGCGCGAGCGCGGCGCGGTAGACCTCGGCGACGCAGTTGGCGGCCGGCCACGCGACCGGGTGGTCGACGACCGAGTCCATGCGCTCGCCGCGGTAGAAGACGCGCAGCGAGCGGGCGCGGTCACGGATCGATGCGAGGTAATCGTCGGCGGTGCGGAGCCCCATGGCCGCGCATCGTACACTCGGGGGATGCGATGGGTGCTCGTGCTGGCAATCGCGCTCGCGACCGTGGTCGCGGGCTGTGGCGCGTCGGCGCCCGCGTGCGAGCTGCCGGCGGCGCCGGCCGAGCCGTACGCGTGGCTGTGGCGCGTGCAGGCCGCGTCGGGCGACGGCCCCGTGGTGTGGTTGTTCGGGACCGTGCACGACGTCGATGGCGACGACATGCCGCGCGCGGCGTGGGCGGCGCTCGAGCGCTCGACGGTGGTGGCGACCGAGCTCGGCGATCTCGAGCCGAGCCCCGACACGCTGCGCGAGGTGATCCGCATGCCGCGCGGCAAGGGGCTCGACCAGCAGCTGCCGACCGACAAGTGGTGGGAGCTGCGCGACGCGCTTCGCGGCAAGATCAAGGAAGCCGAGCTCGCGCGCGTGCGGCCGTGGTACGCGATGTCGCTGCTCACGCGCACGATGTCGCCGCCGCCCGATCCGCAGCTCGACGTCGCGGTGGTGCAGCGGGCCAAGGCGCGGGGCCTCGTGGTCGAGCACCTCGAGACGTGGGAGGAGCAGCTGCCGCAGGTCGCGGACAACGTGGGCATCCCCGATCTGGTCGAGGCGATCGACGCGCGCAAGACCATCCGCTGCGACCTGGCGCGGAATCGCGCGGCGTACGCCGCCGGCGACGAGGCCTGGATGATGCGCGCGTTCCAGACCGAGCGCACGAAGCCGCTGCTCGGTCCGCGCAACGAGCGCTGGCTCTGGCGCATGGAGGGCTACCTGAAGGCCGACGGCGCGTTCGTCGCCGTCGGGATCGGCCATCTCCTCGGTGACGGCGGGTTGCCGGCGATGCTCGCGCGCGCCGGCTATCGCGTCGAACCGCCACCGCCGCCGAGGTGAACCTGGCCGCGAGGATCAGTTCGCGAAGTCGCTCGTCGAGCGGGCGGCCTCGTCCTCGACGAAGCTCTTGCCGTCCCACGACCAGCGCTCGTGCTGGAGCTTCGACGGGCAGCACGCGCCGTCGCCCTCCAGCGACATCATGCGCGCGACCACGATGACCTTGCCCTCGAGCTGCACGTCGTCGATCCCGCCGTCGCCGCGGTCGCCGCCCGGGATGCTGCCGATCACGGTCTCCTTGCCGTCCCGGATCCCGTAGACGTCGATGCCCGTGAAGCGGCCGGTGCCGCCGCCGTTGAAGTAGATGACCAGCACGGCCTCCTCGGCGCCGTCGCCGGTGACGTCGCCGAACAGCGGCTTGCTGATCTCGTACGAGCCGCGCTCGACGTACTCGTCGGGATCGGTCGGCTGGTAGTCGGCCGCGACCACGTTGCCGTCGCCGTCCATCGCGTACTCGTAGACGCCATTTTCGACGGTGACGTTGCCCATGTCGGCGCCCTCGTACGTGCGGTTCAGCCAGTCGATGCTGCGCACGGTGAGCCCGCCGTTGCTGGCGGCGGCGGCCGAGTTATTCCCGACGGTGGTGGGCGCTTTGGTGCCGCCGCCGCAAGCCGCAGCGAGAAGCAGCGCAGACGAGACGAGGGAGAGCTTCATATGCGGGACATAACGCACCGAGCGGCCGCGGTCATCCCGCACGATCAGCCGCGGATCTCGAGCGGCGTCGAGAACTCGGGGTCGTTGGCGCCGTCGATGTCGGCGCGCGTGTAGAACTTGTACTTGATCTGCTCGCCCGTCAGCGGGCTGTCCGACGGGACGCGGGCGCGCACCGGGATCTCGAGGGTCTGCCCGGGCGTGAGCGTCGCACCGACGGTGTTGGCGGGCTTGTCGTGGAGCACGTAGCCCTTGCCGACGATGCGGATGTCGTTGCCGTCGGCGTTCTTCACCAGCCACTCACCTTCGTACTCGACGGTGACGACGAGGTAATTCAGCTTCTGCGCCGCCTTGCCGGGCGTGAGGCGGATCGTGGCGACCAGCTCCTCGCCGCGCTTCGTCGGGCGCTGCGCGACGTCGACCTGCAGACCCGCGGTTCCGACGCCGGCCGCGGCCTTGACCTTGTCCATGAAACCCATAGATGCCCCCGTGGTTGCGCGCCGGTTGAGGCGCGAGCGCGCATCGTACACGGGAGCGCGCGCGGGGTTGCTACAGCGCGTCCCAGAAGTCGCACTGCGCCTTGCGGTTGCCGCGGTCGGCGCGGATCGGCAGATCGAGGACGAGGTGCTGATCACCGGCGGCATCGAAGCGCGGCCACGCGACGTCATCGCCGCCGTCGGGATCGCCGGTCGCCGCGAAGCGGGTCCAGTAGCGCATCATCGCGTCGGAGAGCGGCACGCCGTCGGGCCCGACCTTGCCGAGCGGGAACTCGTCGATGCCGAACACGAACGGAATCTCCGACGCGTGGAACACTCCGCCGTCCGTGATGAGGCCGTTCATGGGCTCGCGCTGGAACGAGTAGAGGTAGACCGGCGCGCCGGCCGCGGACGCGAGGCGTGCGGTGGTCCGGAACGGACAGACGAAGAACGCGTCGGCAGAGACGGCGGCGAGCGCGAGGCTGGGCGTCGCGTAGCTCGTGAGCGGATACTGCGCGACGACCGCATCGACGGCCGCGGCGCCGAAGCGACGCGCGAGCGCGGCGCGATACTCGGCCTCGTCACGCGCCGGCTTGGCGATGACCGACCACACGAAGAACGTGCCCTCGTCGCGGTTGGTGCCGAGGAGGAGCGGCGCGGGCGGATAGTCGCCGGCGGCGAACGCCTCGGCGGTCGTCGTCGTGAGGAGGTCGCCGTCGACGTGCGGGCGCCAGCCGAGCGGATTGGCGTCCTGGAAGAAGAGGCCGCCGGGCAGCTGCTCGGTGGTGGTGGGCGCGCCCGCCGCGTCGACGAGCGCGAACGCGTCCTGCGCGCGCAAGCAGGCGAGCGCGTCGGCGCCGGTGCCGGCGCAGCCGACGTCGGTGGCGTACGTGACGCCGTCGGCCTCGGCCTCGGCGGGGGTCTGCTCGCCGACGCCGTCGCCGGCGCAGAGCCCGCTCTCCGAGATGACGGCGTGGAACAGGCCGCGGCTCTTCGGCGAGAGATAATGGATGCAGGCCGAGAGGCCGCCCGCGGATTCGCCCCACACCGTCACGCGCGACGGATCGCCGCCGAACCCGGCGATGTTGTCGCGCACCCACTCGAGCGCGGCGATCTGATCCAGCACGCCGTAGTTGCCGGAGCGTCCGCTGTTCTCGGCGGCAAGCGCCGGATGCGAGAGGAACCCGAGCGGACCGAGGCGGTAGTTGACCGTGACGACGAGCACGCCGTGGCGCGACGCGAGCACGCGGCCGCTGTAGTACGGGTCGCCGCCCGAGCCGAAGATGAACGCGCCGCCGTGGAACCACACCATCACGGGCGCCGGTGAGGTCGGTGGCGTCGATGGCGCCCACACGTTCAGGAAGAGGCACCCTTCATCACCGCCGCCGGGTGAGAAGCCGAAGGACTGCGGACACTGCGGCTGGATCGCCACCGCCTCGTACGTGCCCGCGAATGCCGGCGCGGGTTGCGGCGGGCGCCAGCGCAGATCTCCGACGGGCTGCGCGGCGAACGGGATCCCGAGCCACGCGCGCGAGTCGTCCTGCCGGAGACCGTGCACCGGACCGCCCGTGGTGTCGACGGTGAGCGGGTCGTCGGGCGACGAACACGCGCTCGCGGCGACGGCGCCGATGACGGCGATCACGGCGGACATGGCAATCCCTGGACCCCTCATGCCACGCACGATACCAGCCCGACCGTGGCGCACCTTTGGAAACGCCTTTCACGGAGTGACACCGCGCGGCCCGGCCGGGCACTGTGTGCCCGGGTGACGCGTGCCCGCGGAGCGCACCGGGACACGCGTGTCACAGCCGCGTCCTCGCCAGCGCGCAAGTGCTTGTCGCGTGGTGTCACATCGTCGTCGGCACGGCGGTCGCAATCATGGTGGACATCGACTCAGGAGAAGACCCCATGAGCGCCGCATTCAAGTACGAGGACGTGTGTGAGGCGCCGAGTGTGCCGCACGAACCCAAGTGCGTCACGTCGGCCACCGCCCTGTGGAACCGGCTGTCGGCGCTCCAGGACCGCGAGCAGCTCGCCGTTGCGGTGTGTCTCGAGACGTCGACCTGGGCCACGCGCACCGAGCGTCGCCATCGCCGCCCGCGCTCGACGCAGGAGCGCGTCGTGATCCTGTTCCGCTCGGGCGGGCGCCTGCGCGTGTTCGACCCTGGCTCGGAGGCCGGCCCGCTGCGCGAGGTCGCGGGCCCGCAGGATCTGACCCGTTACTTCGACGACTCGACCGGCTTCTCGTACGTCGTCGTCCGCTGACCGGACAGCTGCTTGTCGAGGTTGCGCGCGGCGCGCGTCAGCAGCTGCTTCATGAAGACGCGCATCCCGGGGGCGGCGTACTTGCCGATGCCGGCCGCCTCCGCGCCCATGACCCAGTCGAAGCGCGTGCCGGCGCCCTCAGGCGTCAGCCGGTAGTCCTCGCCGAAGCGCGACATCATCCCCGACGAGCTCTTGTGGACGGTGAACGCGAAGCGGCGATCGCGATCGAAGGCGAGGATGCGCTCGACGAACGTGCCGAAGCCGCGCATCGTCACCTCGCGATCGCTGCCGACCTGACCCGGCGTGCCGAGCCACGTTGCCTTCGTCATCAGCGGAAACCAGCGCGGCCACGACGCCGCGTCCGCGAACAGCGAGAACACGGCCGCGGGCGGCGCCTCGATGTGCTCGCTCACGCGCACCGTCTGCGGCGCCCGCTCGATCCAGTCCAGCTCGATCAGCTCGAGATCACGCATCGCCATGGCCGTGTCGTAGCACGCGCTCGCACCGCGCGGGCCGCGACTTCGTGGCGCCGCGCCGACCGTCGTTCACTCCGCCCGCGGTTATGCTCGCGGCGTGGATGCGCACACGTACGCGGGCGGCGGCGTCGAGGTTGCGTGGGTCGTGTGCCCGCAGCGCGGAGCGGGGCAGGATCGCGTTCGCGTCGTGGCGACCGCGAGTGGCGTCGTGATCGCGCTGGCCGATGGCGCGGGTGGGACGGGCGGCGGTGCCGAGGCGGCGCAGCGGATCGTCGATGCCGTGGCCGAGGCGGCGGTGAGCGCGAGCGTGCGGCCCACGTGGGCCGAGATGATCGAGGCGCTCGATCGCAGCCCGAGGCTGGGAGGCGGACAGGCGACGGCCGTGATCGCAGAGGTCGAACGCGACGGTCTCGTCGGCGCGAGCGCCGGCGATTCGCAGGCATGGCTGGTCGGCGCCGACGGCGTGCACGTGCTGACGGCTTCCCAGGAGCGGAAGCCGCTCGTCGGGGCGGGCGCGGCGGCGACGCCGTTCGGTGGCGCGCTCGCCGGCGCGTCGCTGCTCGTCGCGACTGACGGACTTTTCGCGTATGCCCGGCGCGCGGACGTCGCGCGCGTCGTGACGTCGGCGCGCGAGGGCGGCTTGGATGCAGCGATGCGCGCGCTCGTTGCGCTGGTCCGGTTGCCGGGCGGTGACCTTCCCGACGACGTCGCGATCGTGCTGTGCCGCGCGACGCGCTAGGATCGAGCGGATGGCCGTGAAGATCGAGTACGAGGCGGTGGTGGTGCAGCCGGCGGTGGACGCGCTCACGCGCGCGCTGCTCGAGGCGACGCCGGCGCACTGGCAGGCGGTGCAGCTGGTGCTGTCGTTCGGTGGATCGCCTCCCGTCGTCACCAGCCCGGAAGGACATGGCGAGCACGTCGCGGTGACGGCGCGCATCGGGCTCGCGCTCGCCATGCTCGATCGGCTGCGCGTCGATCGCGCGACGGGCTGGAGCGGCGGCGTGCTCGTCGTGAAGCGCGCGACGGGCGTCGACGGCGCCGCGAGCTGGCAGGCCTCGCTCGACTGGCACTACGGCGGGCTCGCCAACGACGCGCCCGCGCCGCGCTCGTCGTCGGTGACGGGCGCGATGCCGGCGGTGAGCGGCGACGGCGCCGCGCGCTACGAGGCGCTGGTCGCGCGCGCGGAGTCGGAGCTGGCGGGCGGCGATCCGCTCGACGCGCTCGCCACGCTCGGCGAGGCGCTGGTCGCGCTGCCGGGCGACACGTTCGAGCGCAGCGAGGCCGGGTGGATCTTCGTGCGCATGTCGGGGATCCGGCTGGCCATCGGCGACGCGCGCGGCGCGGTCCGCAACGCGCAGTCGGCGCTGCGCTGCGCCGGCTGGGGCCACGACGCGCGCGCGCTCCTGCGGCTCGGGCAGGCGCAGCAGCTCGTGGGCGACGACGCCGCAGGTGCGACGCTGGTCGCCGCGTACCGCGCCGGCGGCGACACGTGGTTCGCGTCGGTCGCGCCCGAGCTCCTCTCGTGGGCGCGCGGCGCGTCGCAGAGCTACGCCTGACGGCGCTGACGCCGCGCGCGCCGACCGCGCCTGGCGGGATCAGCGCGCGCGCCAGCGCAGGTAGTCGCGCAGGCGCGCCCAGTACAGGCGGCGCACGCGCGCCCAGCGGCGATTGGGCAAGACGTGGTCGAGCCCGCTGCGCGGCGGCTCGGCGTCGAGGCCCGCGATCACCCCGTCGACGAGCGCGTCGACGTCGATGACGGTCGGCGCCTGGCGCAGGAGCGCGAGCTCCATGTGGTGATTCTCGCGCCCCATCGCCGAGCAGTAGATGCGGACCGCATCGTCGGTGATCGCGCGAGGGTCGGCGGCGGCGCGCAGACGACGTCGCAGATCCGGGGAGGGCGTCGGCGTGTGCATGACCGACGCAAATTCAACCGGCGTGCCAGCCGGTAAGCGCCCGATCGTGCGTGCGTGCTGCGGTGCTCGGCGTCGCGGTCGGCGGCGCGCGTTGCCAAACGCAACCGCAGCACGGCGCGCGCCCGCTTCGCGAGCTACGGCCGCGCCGGCGCGCTGTTGCGCGGCGGCACCTTGCGTGCGCTCTTGATCCGGCCGGGCAGAACCTCGACGGGCACCGGCGGTGTGAGCTGGTAGAGGAAGCCGCGGCTCTGAAGCTTGGCCTCGAAGCGACCGCGGTAGTTCACGATGCGACGGAAGGGGCGGATGTCCTCGCCCTTGCGCTCGTGGGCGCGGTGCGCGAGCAGGAAGCCGCCGAGCCGCACCGCCAGGTGATTGAACAGACGGTGACAGCCGTGGCTGTTGCCGTGCGCGATCGAGGTGACGCTCGACGAGCCGTGCACGCGGATGCCGTTGTCGTCCATGCGCACGCCGCGGCGCAGCTGCGTCTCCTTGTGGTGGACGAGCATGACCATGCCGTACGCCGAGCGCGGACCGGGGCCCATGATCTCGCGCTTGAGGCGCCACTTGCCGTTCCACAGGTACTTCACGAGATCGCGATCGGGCGTCGACTGCGGCGGGTACCACACCGGCGCCGCGTAGAGGTCGCGCCAGACGCGCTTGCCGACGTCCGACTCCTTCCACTTCTGGACCACGCGCCCCGACGGCTTGCGCACGTCCGACCACGAGCCGATCGTCGTCGCCCAGCGAACCAGCGGCACGCGATGGCCGCCGTGCGTCGTGTAGAGCACGAGCGCGGGACGGCGCGACGCGACACGCGGGATCGGGCGTTCGTCGTACCAGACGTCGCCGCGATCGATCTCGACCGAGAGCTCCATGTGCGTCGCGTAGTACGAGGGCGGCGGCGGCAACGCGATCGCGACGCGCCGCCCGCCGCCGCGCACGTGGTTGGCGGCGAGCCACGCGCGCGTGCGATCGATGTCGGTCCAGCCGAGCGCGCGCGCGGCGAGCTCGGTCGCCTCGCCGACGCGGTCAGGGGCGGCGTGGGGCATCGGCCGGTAGCCGCGCGCGGCGCGCATGATCTCGGGATCGAGCTGGCGGCCGAGCACGGGGCTCGGGCCGGCGCCGGCGGTGCCGTCCTCGATGAGGCCGGTCGCATCGACGACGCGCTCGCGCAGGGCGCGCAGCGCGCCGCGATAGGTGTGCTCGCGGCTGCCGGCGAGGAGCGCGGCGCGGGTCTCGTCGTCCAGGCGCGCGTTGGGCACGAGGAAGTTCTTGCGCTGGTAGAGATCGAGCGCGTAGCCGGTGCGCCACGTGAACAGGCCGTCGACGTACTTCGGTGCCAGCACGCCGTCGCAGACCATGTGCGCCTGCACGGTCACGAGCGCGTCGTACACGCCCTGCAGGCGGCGCAGATCAGCCAGCGGCTTGCGCAGCGACGGAACCTTCGCGAGCGCATCGAGGTCGGGGAGCTTGCGGCGCACGCGCTCCTTCTCGAGCATCGTGCTCAGGTACTGGCGGCGGCGATCACCGGCGCGGATCGACGCGTCGTTGGCCTGCGAGATCGACTTCGTGAACGCGACCAGCGGCATGGGCGGGATGGCCTCGTGGCACGCGTGGCGCACGTTGTCGTCGAGGCGGCGCAGGACCGTCGACAGGTTGGGCACGACGCCGTACAGCTCGACGAACTGCTCCTCGGGCTCGAGCTCCTCGCCGTCGGGGCTGTCGCCCGCGGCGAGCTTCAGGTAGTTGTCGCGGAACGTGGGCGCGGTGCCGTCGGGCGCCCTGGCGAACGTGCGTGGTGTCCATTGGTCGGTGAGGTCGACGATCGTGAGCTTCGCGCCCGGCGCGTCGGCCGGGCAGATCCAGCCCTGCGGCGTGCCGTCGGCGTAGACCTGCGCCGGGTCGTTGCACGTCGCGGCGGCCGCGGTCGCGACGAGCGGCGGCCGCACGCTGGGCTCGTCGGTGGCGGAGCCACGAGTCACCTCACGCTCCGCCGCTGGCGAGCGGTCCCCCCCGCTGCCACACGACAGTACCAACGCGCCGGCGATGATCGAGAACGACCGAGGCAACGCGAACTGCAACGCGACCTCCTCCGACGATCGTGACGTGCTCCGACGAGGAGAGCAACAAAACGAAATGCCGCCACGCGGCACCTACAAGGGCGCACTGCGTGCGCGGGCCGTCTCGGCTACGGTGCTGGCGTATGGACGCTGACGATCTGACCGCCTATCTCGCGCGCATCGGCGTGAGCCGACCATCCGCGCCCGAGATCGCGTCGCTGGCCGCGATTCACTGGGGGCACGTCTCGACCATCCCGTTCGAGAACCTCGACATCCTGCTCGGGCGGCGCATCGCGCTCGATCTGCCGAGCCTCGTCGCCAAGCTCGTGCACGGCGGCCGCGGCGGCTACTGCTTCGAGCAGAACGCGTTGCTCGCGGCGGTGCTCGAGGAGCTGGGCTTCGGCGTCACGCGGCTGGCCGGGCGCGTGCGCTGGCTGGCGACGGGCATCTCGCCGCGCACGCACATGCTGCTCGCGGTGGACGTGCCCGGCACGCCCGGGCGGTTCCTCGTCGACGGCGGGTTCGGCGGCACGTGCCCCACCGCGCCCATTCCGCTCGTCGACGGCGCCGAGGTGACCCAGCACCACGATCGCTATCGCCTGATCGCCGAGGGTCACGGCCACGTGGTGCAGGTCGCGACCGGCGAGGGCTGGAGCGACATGTACTGGTTCACGCTCGAGCCGCAGGAGGCGATCGACTACGAGGTCGCCAACCACTACACGTCGACGCATCCGCAGTCGCGCTTCATGCTCGGCCTCATGTGCGCGCGCACGACCGCGGAGGGCCGCGTGACGGTGCGCGGCAACGAGCTGGTTCGACGGCGCGGGCAGGGCGCGGCGATCGTCGAGCGCGAAGTGATCGCGGATGGCGAGCAGCTGCTCGAGGTGCTGGCGCGCGAGCTGGGCGTGCGCTTCCCGTCAGGGACGCGCTTCCGCCACGGTCCGGCGTAGCGCGGCGGCCTGGCGGGCGCGCACGGCCGGCTCGGCGATCGGATCGTACTCGTCGCGCGCGAGGCGCCGGCCGAGCAGCTGCTCGATGGCGAGCAGCATCCACATGCGATCGTGCGCGACCGGTGCGTCGAGCAGCTCGACGAGCGCGGGCAGATCGGCGCGCTGGCCGCGGCGTGCGTACGCGGCGGCGGCGGCGAGGCGCACCGGCGCGTGGCGCGACGTGAGCCACGCGAGCCCGACCGCGTTCTCGAGCTCGCCGTACGCGGCGCGCCACGATGGCTGCGGCGCGACGGCGGCGCCCCAGCCGGTGCGCAGCGCGTCGGTGGTCCAGCGGATCGAGCGATCGAGGTGGCAGAGGTTGCACGCGTTGGGCGCGCCCGCGGCGAGCATCGCCGGGTCGGTCGGCGACGAGATGCGATGGCTGCGCACGAAGCCGCCGATGCCCTCGACGATGCGCGGCATGTGGCAGTCGAGGCACGACGCGGCGCCGGCGGGATGGCGCGCGTGCGCGAGCGCGGCGGTGTCGCCGGCGAGCGACTGGTGACAGAGCGTGCATGCCGCGAGCTGCGCGGGCTGCGCGGGTGCGCCGGCGCCGGGGCCGCGCCGATGTGGATCGTGGCAGTCGGTGCACGCGATCGCGGAGGCGCAGGCGCCGGCGGCGAGGTCGAGCGCCTCGGTGGAGTTGCGTGTGGCAGCGCCGTCGGGGTAGCGCGGCGACGGGGTCGAGTGGCACTGCGCGCAGATCGCGTTCACGAGCGCGGGCTCGTCGCGGCCGCGCGCGAGCGGCGGCGCGTCCGGCTTGCGGCGCACGTGCGGGCCGACCGGGGCGAAGCGCTGCGGGGCGCCGTCGGCGTGCGCGCGCCCGCCGAGGTGGCAGCTCTCGCAGCTGATGCCGACGGTGACGAGCTCGCCCGTGGGCAGGAGGTTCTGCTCGCGGATGGCGGCGCGCGCCTCGGGCGAGCGCGTGGTCGAGACCAGCGCGACGTGACCCTCGGGGCCGTTGCCGATCGCGGGATCGCGGAGGAGGCGCAGCTCGAACGGATACGTGTTGTGGCACCACGCGCAGCGCGTCGCCCAGGGCGTGGGCTCGGGCGCGTACGGATCGAAGGCGAGCGCGCCGGTGGCGTCGCGCTCGGCGCCGAACCACGAGTCGAAGTACGGCTGCGGGTACCAACCGGCGCGCGCGATCCACCAGCCGAAGGGGAGCCGCACCTCGAGCCCGGTGGCGTCGCCCTCGCGGACGCCCACGTACTCCTGCAGCGCGCGCGCGCCGATGGTGCGCGTCACGCGATACCGCGTGCCCGCGAGATCCATGATCGCGACGCCGTCCTCGCGCAGGAAGCGCGCGGTGCGACCGCCGTACGCGACCGACGCGCCGTTCCACGCGCCGGCGACGGCGTCGCCCTGCGCGCGCTGGTTCATGACGGCGTGGAGCGAGCGCTGCCACGCCGCGTGTTTGTCGGGGTGGCACTCCGCGCAGCCGTCCGGGCCGATGTAGTCGGCGCGCAGGATGTTGCTCTCGTTCGCTGCGGCTGCCGGCGGTGGCGAATCCCGCTCGGCCCGCTCGGCGCGCTCGGTCCGCTCGGGGCGCTCGGCGCCGCCGCCGCACGCCGCGATCACGGCGAGGACGCCGAACATCGCCTCACGCACAGCGGCCGGCATGGCGCCGATACTATAGAGTCGCGGCATGGCCACGGCTGGACGTCGTCACGATCTCGTCCTCTTCGGCGCCACCGGGTTCACCGGCCGCCTCGTCGCCGAGCACCTCGCTCGCCACGCCGCGGGCACGCCGTTGCGGTGGGCGCTCGGCGGGCGCAACGGCGCCAAGCTCGAGAAGGTGCGAGCCGAGCTCGCCGACATCGACGCGGCGTGCGCGGAGCTGCCGATCGTCGAGGCCGACGCCATGGACGCGGCGGCGATGGCGAAGGTCGCCGCCGAGACGCGCGTGGTGTGCACGACCGTCGGGCCGTATGCGCTCTACGGCGAGGCGCTGGTCGACGCGTGCGCGCGCGCCGGCACGCACTACTGCGATCTCACCGGCGAGGTGCCGTTCATCCGCGGGTCGATCGATCGCAACCAGGACGAGGCCAGGCGCACGGGCGCGCGTATCGTGCACTGCTGCGGGTTCGACTCCATCCCTAGCGACCTCGGCACACTGTTCCTGCAGCACGAGCTGGTGGCGCGCACGGGCGCACCGGCGCGCGCGGTCACGGCGCTGTTCGGCGAGTCGAGCGGCAAGCTCTCGGGCGGCACGTTCGCCAGCATGCTCAACATCGTCGACACCGCAGCGAAGGATCCGGCGGTGCGGCGCCTGCTGGGCGATCCGCACGGCCTCGATCCGGCGGGCGGTCCGCGCAGCGCGGCCAGGGACGCGCGCGGTCCGGGCTGGGACCGCGTACTCGGCAAGCCGACCGCGCCCTTCGTCATGGCGGCGATCAACTCGCGCGTCGTGCGGCGCAGCCACGCCATGCTCGGCTATCCGTGGGGCGACGACTTCCTCTACGACGAGCGCATGAGCCTGCCGCGCTCGCCGATCGGCATGGCCGCCGCCGTCGGCATCACGGGCGCGCTCGTCGGCTTCGTGGCCGCGTCGCAGGTGCCGGCGCTCCGCAAGTTGATCGAGAAGCGCATGCCCAGGCCGGGCGAGGGCCCGACGCAGGAAGAGCGCGAGCGCGGCCACTACATCGTTCGCCTCCACGGCGAGTCCGGCGGCGTGCGCCTGATCGCCACGGTCTCCGATCGCTTCGACCCCGGCTACGCCGGCACCGCGCGCCTCCTCGGCGAATCCGCCCGCTGCCTCGCCGAAGACGAGCTCCCCTCTCCGGGCGGCGTCATGACCCCCGCCTCCGCCATGGGCATGACCCTCGTCGAGCGCCTCGTGTCGGTCGGCGTCGTCTTCGAGGTTTCGGAAGCCTGATTCAACAGGAAACAGGAAACAGGAAATTAGAAACCGGAAACCGCTGATCTCGGATTGTTTCCTGTTTCCTGTTTCCTGTTTCCTGTTTCCTGTTTCCTGTTTCCTGTTTCCTGTTTCCTGTTTCCTGTTTCCTGTTTCCTGTTTCCTGTTTCCTGTT
>DATLEB010000043.1:0-7646 GCA_035525615.1 Kofleriaceae bacterium
AAGCAGGCCGCCGAGAAGGCCGCCGACGACGCCGAGCGCGCCGTCGCGATGGAGCGCGCCGAGACGCGCCGCGCCCAGGCCGAGGCCGACGCCGCGCGCGCCGCCGACCAGCGCCGCACCGACGAGGCTGCGGCGAAGCAGGCGGCTGCCATGCGTCGCACCGAAGAGGCTGCCGCGGCGCAGGCCGCGAGCACCCGCAAGTCCGAGGAGGCCGACGCCGCGCGCGCCACCGAGCGCCGCCGGACAGAGGAGGCGGCGGCCGCGCAGGCTGCGGCCGCGCGCAAGACCGAGGAGGCCGCGGCGGCTCGTGCCGCCACGGCGCGCAAGACCGACGAGACCGCGGCGGCTCGTGCGCGTGCCGCGCGCCAGGCCGAGGAGCAGGCGATGCAGGCCGCGGCCACGGCGCGCACCGCCGCCGAGTCGCGCAAGCAGGCCGCCGAGAAGGCCGCCGACGACGCCGAGCGCGCCGTCGCGATGGAGCGCGACGCCGCCAAGGTGGCGCGCGATCGCAAGCGCGCCGCCGACGAGGCCGAGGCCGAGGCTCGCGATGCGGCGCGCCGCAAGGCGTCGGCCGACGAGATCGCCGCCGCGCGGGCCGAGGCGTCGCGCCTCGCCGCCGAGCGCGCGAAGGCGGAGCGCGAGCTCGCCGATCGCACCAAGGAGGTCGCGCGCACGCGTGACGAGGCGTCGCGCCTCGCCGCCGCGAAGAAGTCGTCGGCCGCGGAGGCCGAGCGTCTCGCCGCCGAGCGCGCCGCTGCCACCGCGGAGGTCGCGCGCCTGAAGCAGGCCGCCGCCGACGCCCGCGACGCGCGCGCTCGCGAAGAAGCGCGTCTCGCCGAGGTCACGAAGGCCCGCGCCGCCGAGGAGAAGTCCCTCGCCCAGCTCCGCGCCAAGCCGGTCGCTGCGCCCGCGCCCGCGCACGTGCCGGCGTCCGCGCCGCCGTCCGCTCCGGCCCCCGTGCCCGTGCCCGTGAAGCCTGTCGTGGCGGCCAAGCCCGCTCCCGTAACTCCGGCTCCGGCCAAGCCCACCGCCAGGATCGCCGCGGTGCGCTTCGCGCCGCAGGACAACGAGCACACCGTCGTCGTCGACATCGACGGCAAGGGCGCCACCGCCGAGCTCGTGCGCACCGGCGTCCGCAAGGCCGAGCTGATCGTGCACGGCGCGACGCTGCCGTCCGACCTCGCGCGCACGCTCGACACCAGCCGCTTCGGCGGTCCGATCCGCGCCGTCTCGTCGTACACCGATCCCAAGAGCGGCGACGTGAAGGTCGTCGTCGAGCTCACCAGCGACGTCACGCCGCGCTTCGACACGTCGGGCGGCGACCTCCGCCTCGCGTTCGCCGCGAGCCCGAAGGTCCGCACGCAGAGCGTGCCGGGCCCCGTGGTCGGCGGCTTCGGCGCCACGTCGACGCCGGTCACGCAGACCTCGGTCGCGCAGCTCGGCAAGAAGAAGGTCTATCGCGGTCCGACGATCGATCTCGACTTCAAGGACGCCGACATCCACGACCTGCTCCGCACGCTCGGCGACGTCGGCCGCGTCAGCATCGTCGTCCCCGAGGAGGTCCGCGCGCAGGTCACGGTGCGCCTCAAGCGCGTGCCGTGGGATCAGGCGCTCGACGTGATCCTCGCGTCGAAGGGCCTGGGCTACCGCCGCGAGGGCAACATCTATCGCATCGCGCCGCAGAAGCAGCTCGACGCCGAGGACGAGGCCGAGGCCGCGCGCCTGCGCGCCATGGTCGACATGGAGGCGCCGCGCCCCGAGGTCTACCGCCTCAACTACACCGACGCCGAGAGCGTGAAGCCGACGCTGGCGCCGCTGCTGTCGCCCAAGGGCAAGATCGAGGTCGACAAGCGCACCAACGCGATCGTCGTGAACGACGTCTCGCGCAACCGCCGGGAGATCATCGACCTCGCCACGCTGCTCGACACGCAGACGCCGCAGATCTCGATCGAGGCGCGCATCGTCGAAGCGCGTTCGCAGTACGAGCGTCAGATCGGAATCCAGTGGGGCGGTCGCTCGCTCGTCGGCGCCGCCGGCGGCAACGCGACCGGCCTCATCTTCCCGTCGACGATCGGCCTCACGGGCGGCGCCGGCGACCAGAACAAGTCCGAGGCCGGTGTCGCCGCGCCCGCCGACTTCGCGGTCAACCTGCCGGCGAACGGCAGCAACGGCGCGATCGGCATGACGCTCGGCTCGGTCGGCGGCAACGTGAACATCAATCTGCGGCTTTCGGCCCTGGAAGAGACCGGTACGGTCCGCATCATCTCCGCGCCAAAGGTCACGGTGCTCAACAACATCGAGGCCGAGATGAAGCAGGGCGTGAAGATCCCCATCTCGATCGTCAGCGCCGAGGGCACGCAGACGCAGTTCGTTCGCGCCGAGCTCTCGCTGAAGGTGACTCCGTACGTGTCTCAGCGCGACTGCGCCATCATGATGGATGTGCAGGTGACCAAGGACGAGCCAGACTTCGTCAACACCGGTGCTCGTGGTGACCCGACGATCCTCAACAAGGAAGCCAAGACCCGCATGCTGGTCAACGATGGCGAGACGTCGGTGATGGGTGGCATCTACACCCGCAACAGCGGTCTCTCGTACAGCAAGATCCCGTTCTTCGGCGACCTGCCCGTGCTCGGCTGGCTCTTCAAGAACCGCCGCGAGACCGACGACCGCGCCGAGCTCCTCATCTTCATCACGCCCAAGATCACGAACAAGGCGTCGCTCCGCTGCGCTCAGTGATCGCGTTCGTGACTCCGTGACCTCGTGACTGCCCGCCACGTCTTCCTCATCGGCTTTCCTGCAGCGGGCAAGACCACCGTCGGAATCCAGGTCGCGGCCGCGCTCGGCCGCGACTTCGTCGATCTGGACGACGCGATCGCCGCGCGGGCCGGTGGCACCTCCGCCGCGGCGCTGGTCGGCGCCGACGAGGCCGACTTCCGCCGGCGCGAGGCCGAGGCGCTGGCCGCGCTCGCCGCCGACGCCACGCCGCACGTCATCGCCACCGGTGGTGGCGCCGCGACGTGGGGCGACAACCTCGATCGGATGCGCGCCGCCGGGCTGGTCGTGACGCTCGCCGTCGATCTCGACGCCGCGCTCGCGCGCGCGGCCCGCAGCGGGCCTCGTCCGCTTCTCGGACAGTCGCGCGACGCGCTCGAGGCGATGTACCGCCGCCGCGCCGCCGTATATCGCCGCGCGCATGCCGTGGTCGCGACCGACGATCGCGCGCCCGCCACCGTCGCCGGCGACGTCGTGGCGCTGGTCGCGCGCGCGGAGGCGCGCCCCGGCGCGGCCGCGTGGGTGTCGCTCGGCGAGCGCACGTATCCCATCGTCGTCGACGATCGCCCGCTCGCCGACGCGCTCGGGCCGTTCGTGCGCCCCGGCCGGGCCGCGCTCGTCGCCGATGCCAACCTCACACCGTGGATCGCCGCGTATCGCGACGCGCTCGTCGCCGCCGGCGCCGACGTCCACGTCGAGATCGTCCCGTCGGGAGAGGCCTCGAAGTCGCTCGACATGTTCGGCCGCCTCGCCGGCGCGCTCATCGGCGCCGGCCTCGATCGCTGGGGCACCGTGTGGGCCCTCGGCGGTGGCGTCGTCGGCGACCTCGCCGGCTTCGTCGCCGCGACGCTCTACCGCGGCGTCGACGTGGTCCAGCTACCGACGACGCTCGTGGCGATGACCGACTCGGCGATCGGCGGCAAGACCGCGGTCGACGTCCCCGCCGGCAAGAACCTGATCGGCGCGTTCCACCAGCCGCGCCTCGTGCACGCGCACACGCCGACGCTCGACACGCTGCCGCCCCGCGAGCGCCGCGCCGGCTTCGGAGAGCTCTGGAAGTACGCGCTCCTCGACGGGGAGGCGCTCTGGACCGCGGTCGAGGCGCTCGCGCCCTGGGCCGCCGGCGACGCGGCGCCGACACCGCCCGCCGCCATCGGCGTCATCGAGCGCGCGGCGGCGCTCAAGGCGGCGGTCGTCAGCCGCGACGAGCGCGAACGACGCGGCGAGCGCGCGCTCCTCAACCTCGGCCACACCGTCGGTCACGCCATCGAGGCCGCCGCCGACTGGTCATTGCTCCACGGCGAGTGCGTCGGCCTCGGCCTCATCGCCATGGCCCGCATCTCTCATCGCCTGGGCGTCGCCGGCGCCGACCTCGAGCCGCGCCTCACCGCGGCACTCGCCGCGACCGGCCTGCCCACCGATCTGACGCCGTGGCTCACCCCCGAGGTGCTCGCCCGGGTGACGGTGGACAAGAAGCGCCGCGGGACCCACATCGGCTTCGTCGTATGTGCACAGGCGGGGGACTGCCGCGTGATGGACGTGGCCCCCGCCGATCTTGCCGATCTTTTGCGACCCTGAGGACAACCTTGCTACGATCGATCTCGACGTGGAGGCACGTATGAACGTCAGAATGCTCGCGCTCGTCGGTACTGCCGGTCTCGCTGCCGGTTGTGTCGCCAACAACTCCGACAGCGGCATGCGCATCGTCGGCAACGTCGCGGTCGGCGATACCTGCGTCGTCGACGGTGCCGCGACGACGTTTCTCGACAACGGCCTGATCGATACGGCCTCGATCGTCGGATACATCTTCACGCCGGCCGTCGTCAACGACCTGGTCACGGTCGGCGACGAGCCGACCGGTCCGAAGACGATCTACGTCACGCACGCGCGTGTCGACATCGACTTCTACGACTCCAATTTCGCCGACCTCTCGGTCGACCCCGGCCTCCTCCGGTTCCGGGTTCCGACGTCCGGCTCGGTGGAGCCGAACGGCGGCCGCTCCGGGTTCTCGTTCGAGGTCGTGCCGCCCGAGCTGCTCGCGGCCATAGGTGACCAGCTACCGGTCCCCACGCAGGAGGCGCCGCTGTCACGCACGACCCTGGACGTGTCGGTCACCATGGTGGGGACACACGGAAGCGGCGAGGTCGTCTCGAACACCTTCCGCTATCCCGTCGAGGTCTGCAAAGGCTGCGTCGCGATCGACGTCGGCCCGTGCACCGGCGTGCCGGCGGGGTTCGAACCAGCCCTCGGCGGCGCCTGCGGAGTGCTCCAGGACGGTACCCTCGAATGCTGCGACGATTACACGGTCTGCCCGGCCGTCGCGGCGGAAGGTTGCGGCGACGGGGAGCTGCAAGCCAACGAAGGCTGCGACGACTCGGGCATTGCCGCCGGCGACGGCTGCTCCGCTACCTGCCTGATCGAATCGGGTCGAGCGTGCAACATCATGACCCCGGGGCTCACCGGCAACGCATCGTGCGCAAGCGGCGTGTGCACCGCTGGCGGCAACTGCACGTGAACTAGCGGCCGCGCGCCGCGCGGTGCCGACAACCCCGTGATATAAGGAGGCTCTTCGGGGCCTCCCAGGCCTCTCCTGCGTCCGAGGTGCATATTGTTCGCTGAAACCCTCAAGAAGGTCTGCGACAACGTCGATGGTGGCCTCGGCGCCATCGTCATGGGTCTCGATGGCATCGCCGTCGAGACGTACACGCGGCAGACCGATCGCGTCGACATCAACACCGTGGCGATGGAGTTCAGCTTCATCCTCAGCCAGGTCCGCAAGGCGTCGGACACCCTCAAGATCGGTACCTTCGAGGAGCTGACGGTGAAGGCGGAGCGGCTCGTGCTGTGCGCACGCATGATCTCGCCGCAGTACTTCCTCGCGGTCGCGCTCGCGCCCGAGGGCAACTTCGGCAAGTGCCGCTACCTGATGCGGCTGGCGACGCCGACGCTGGTCGCGGCGCTCTAGCAGAGTCCTCATGCACATCCTGGTCGTGCACGGGCCCAACCTCAACCTGTTGGGCACGCGCGACCCCGCCGTGTACGGCACCACCACGCTCGCCGAGATCGACGCGGAGCTGGTGCGCCGCGCGGCCGCACGCGGCGCGACGGTCGCCAGCGTGCAGTCGAACCTCGAGGGCGAGATCGTCGATGCGATCCAGCGCGCGCGCGGAACCGCCGACGCGATCGTGATCAACCCCGGCGGTTACACGCACACCAGCGTCGCGATTCGCGACGCGATCGAGGCAGTGGCCTTACCAACCATCGAGGTCCACCTGTCGAACATCCACGCGCGCGAGCCGTTTCGACACACCTCGATCACGGCGGCGCGCTGCGTCGGACAAATCTGCGGTTTCGGGGCGCAAAGCTACTACCTGGGACTGGACGCCGCCTTGACGATCGTGGAAGGTCAGCCCCGCTGATGGCGAACGGACGCAAGACGCAAAAAGGCGCGACGGCGACGAACCGGAAGCAGTGGCCGGACGGCGATGACGCCGGCGGTAGCGGGTCGGGATCGCCGGGTAGCAACGAGGATCTCGTGGCGATCGTGCGCGGCCTCGCCGCCGCCGTCGCCGAGCACAACCTCTCCGAGCTCGTGGTCGACACGCCCGAGGTGACGTTCACGATTCGCCGCGGCGTGACCAGCGTCGTCACGACCGTGGCGGCGCCTCAGATGGCGGCGATGGCGCCGATGCACGTCCCGGCGATGGCGCCGATGCACGCGCCCTCGACCTCGCATGGCCTGGGGCTTGGCGGGCCGACGCACGCCGCCGCGATCGCCGCGGCCGCGCCCGCGTACAACGCGACGGCGCCCGAGGAGAAGGGCCACGTCGTGACGTCGCCCTTCGTCGGAACCTTCTATCGCAAGCCCAACCCCGACTCGTCCGACTACGTGAAGCTCGGCGACAGGGTGAAGAAGGGCCAGGTGCTCTGCATCGTCGAGGCGATGAAGCTGATGAACGAGATCGAGGCGGAGCAGCCGGGACGCCTGATCGAGGTGCTGGTGCAGAACGGCAGCCCGGTGGAATACGGCGAGCCGCTCTTCCGCCTGGAACCGGCTTGATGGAGCCCTCCGGCCCGGACGCGGAGGCATAGGTGTTCCACCGCATCCTCATTGCGAACCGCGGCGAGATCGCCCTGCGGGTGATCCGCGCGGCCCGCGAGCTCGGGGTGGAGACGGTGGCCGTCCACTCCACCGCCGACTCCAACTCGCTCCACGTCCGCTTCGCGGACCAGTCGCTCTGCATCGGTCCGCCGCCCTCCAAGGAGAGCTACCTCAACATCCCGGCCATCCTCTCCGCCGCGGAGGTGAGCGGCGCGGACGCGATCCATCCCGGTTACGGTTTTCTTAGTGAAAACGCGGAGTTCGCTGAGATGGTCCAGCACTCCGGGCTGGGCTGGATCGGGCCGCGTCCGGAGATGATCCGGATGATGGGCAACAAGATCCGCGCCAAGGAGGCGATGAAGGAGGCCGGGCGTCCCCAGCTTCCCGGCAGCGAGGGGGTGGTGCAGGACGAGCGCGACCTGGTCCGGCTGGCGGAGAAGATCGGCTTCCCCGTCATCCTCAAGGCGGCGGCGGGCGGCGGCGGCCGGGGAATGAAGATCGTCCGGGAGAAGGATCAGTTGGCGCAGATGTACCGGACCGCATCGGCCGAGTCGCTCGCCGCCTTCGGCAACGGCGACATGTACATGGAGCGCTACGTGGAGCGTCCCCGGCACATCGAGATCCAGATCGTCGCCGACGAGCGCGGCAACGTCATCCACCTGGGCGAGCGCGAGTGCTCGGTCCAGCGCCGCCACCAGAAGATCGTCGAGGAATCCCCCTCGCCGGCCCTCGGCCCCGATCTGCGCGCCCGCATGGGGGAGGCCGCGGTCCG
>DATLEB010000044.1:0-54871 GCA_035525615.1 Kofleriaceae bacterium
AGGACCTTGGTCGTGAGCACGGGGCTGCCGGTGATGAGCGTGCCGCCGGCGGTGGGATCGCCGAGATAGAAGTTGACGGGGACGCCGGCGGGGGCCGACGCCTCGCCGAGGTTCTGCACGCGCGCGACGAGCGCGTACTCGGGCGCGCACTCGGCGTGCACGGTGACCACGAGGTCGGGCGCCGAGAACTCGCCGAGCGGCTGCACGTTCTGGCGGAAGTTGTTGAGGCGCGTCTGCAGGTGGTTGGGCGGTTCCATCGTCGGGATGGTGCCGTCCTCGGCGATGTTGGTGACGTGATAGGAGTGCTGGTTCCACACGCGGCGCGTGCGCACCCAGTTGCCGTTCGTGTCGCCGAAGATGCGGACGCCCGACGTCTTCACGCCCGCGCAGTTGAACCCGGAGTACGAGTTCGACACGGAGACGATGTCGGCTTGGCCGTCGTTGTCGACGTCGGCGACGAGCGGATACTCGAACAGCGTCCCGTTGGTGTTGCACGTCGAGAAGAGCACGGCGCCCGTCGAGCCGTTGTAGACGCGCATCGTGGTCTCGTCGCCGTAGACGACCTCGGCGGCGCCGTCGCCGTTGAAGTCGAACACCGAGCTGCCGGTCGCCGCCGACGAGCAGTCCTGGGTCTGCACGATCCACAGGAAGGTGTTGGCGTCGGTCACCAGCGGATCCATGAGCTTCGCACCGTCGAAGACCGCGTAGCCAACGCCGCCGGCGAGCGCGACGTCGGGCGTGCCGTCGCCGTTGAAGTCGGCCACCGTCGGCGGGCCGCCGCCGCGCAGGTTGCCGGCCGAGCCCACGGCGCACAGGTTCGGGTTCAGCGTGCCGTTGATGTCGATGCCGCTGCGGATCATGCGAAAGCCGCCGGGCTGCGCCGGGTCGACCTTCCACACCACGAGGTGGTGCGTGTTGTAGTCGGACGCGACGACCTCCGCGATGTTGTCGTGATCGAGGTCGCCGACCGCGACGTAGCGCGCGGCCACGCCGGTCGACGTCACCAGCGTGCCGCCGGGCGTGTACACGCGATCAGGCCCGACCAGATCGAGGAAGCCGTCGCCCGTGACGTCGGCGGCGACGAGGTTCGCGATCCCGGCGGCGAGCGTCGTCTGGATCGCGCCGGTCGCGCCGTCGAGGATCGCGCCCTCGGTGATGACCTCCACGTCGCCATCGTGATCGAGGTCGGCGATCGCCGGCATCGCGCACGCGGTTCCGGCCGGGGACAGCCAGCGCTCGGTGCCGTTGGCGCGGTAGGCACGCACGCGGCCGTCGGTCGTGCACACCACGATCTCGTTGCCGGCCGTGCCGTCGATGTTGCCGGCGGCGATCGAGCGGCCGGGATGGTTGGGTGAGGTGGCGCCCGCGTTGGCCATCCACTTCTCGGTGACGGCGCCGCCGACGATCGAGATCGCGTGCAGCGTGCCGTTGCCGTTGTAGTTGCCGGCCGCGAACGTGAAGAACACGATCTCGGGGATGTCGCGCTCGTCGACGACGCCGTCGCAGGTGTCGTCGTCGAGCTGGATGACGGCGGGCGCCATCATCACGCTGTCGGCGGTGTTCACGGCGGCCGGGTTGCCCCACGCGTACTTGAGCGTCGGCGCGAAGGTCTGCGCCTGCGGCACGTACTGGCACGCCTCGAGGCACGTGGGTGGGTCGCCGGGCTGCTGACCGCTCGGGCACTGCGGCGGGCGCGGCAGGCAACGGCCGGTCGTGGGCAGCGCGCCGCCGACACAGCCGGGACCGGCGTCGACCGCGGGCGGGTCGCCGAGTGCGTACTCGCAGTACTCGCCGGTCGCACACTCGGTGGCGTCGACGCACACGTTGCCAGGCGTGACGCAGGCCTGGAACGAGCACACCTGCGCGCCGGCGCAGCAGGTCGAGCCGCACGCCTGATCGGCGGCGCAGCACACGCCGCCGGCGCAGATGCCCGCATCACACGCGTCGCCGTCGTTGCAGGCGGGCGCGCCGTCGACGATCGCACCGTCGCCGTCGGTGGCGTCGCCGCTCGTGTCGGCGTCGACGTTTCCGCCGCCACCGCCGCCACCGCCGCAGGCGCACGCGAACACGCACAGCACGGCGATGCCCACCCCGAGGCGAAAGCGCATCTCCGGATGATACGGCAACCCGGCCGCGGAGGGTCAGGTCATGTCGGGGCCGACGTCCTCGAGGAAGCACTCGTTGACGTCGCGGAAGTCGAGCGAGTAGACGAAGCCGCGCGGGGTGTAGGCGGCCGGGAGCGGGGCGCCGTCCAGGCTGATGTCGCCGCCCTCGGTGTCCCAGGCGTTCCACACGCCGTCGTTCCAGGAGGCGGCGTTCAGGAGCTGGTTCTTCCACTGGGTCGCGTCGTCGCTGACGACCACGCCGGCGCCGAGGAGGTTCTGGAGGATGCGGCGGCGCGCCTCGCGCACGAACGTCGGGTCCTTCACGGCCACGCTCATCTCGCCTTCATAGATGAGGCCGCGGTTGTTCTTGTTGGCCGAGCCGACGCTCAGGAAGACGTCGTCGACGATGAGCAGCTTCGAGTGCGTGTCGATGTCGTCGTAGCGCGACTCGGTCTCGTCGAAGCCCCAGGTCACGACCGTGTCGAACGCGCGCAGCTGCAGGAGATGGTAACGGCCGGGGACGGCGGCCTCGAGCTGGCTGTTGGTGCGGTAGCTCCAGGCGCAGCCGGGGTCGGTCCACTCGTTGATCGGCTTGGTGATGACGACGAGCTGGAGCGTCGGCACCTGCGCCATGCGGCGGAGGATCGCCTCGGTGAGGATGGGCGCGCGCCAGTACTGGTCCTCGATGAAGATGTACTTCTCGGCCTTGGCGACGGCGTTGAGCCAGGTCTCGACGATGCCGTGCTCCCAGAGCGGGTCGGGCATCGTGGTCGTCACCTGCAGCTGGATGCCGTCGGCGTGGGCGCTCTGCTCGCGGTCGACGGTGAACGGCGTCGCGTTCTGCGAGTAGTCGACGTCCTCGAGGCGCGCCAGCTCCCAGCGCTTGTGGAAGACGTCGGCGACGTCCTGCACGGCCGGGCCGTCGATGCGCACCATGTAGTCCTTGCGCGGGCCGAGGTCGGGGAGCGCTTCCTTGTCGCGCACGTCCTGGCGCGCGGCGTCGCTGGCGCCGAACTCCATGCGGCGCGGGTCGTGGACGCGGTGCTGCGACGTGTCCCAGTCGGTCGACTTGGTGTTCATGCCGCCGACGAAGGCGACGTCGTCGATGACGGCGAACTTCTGGTGCCACGACGCGTGCTGCACGTCGAGCGTGACCGGCCAGTCGGTGAGGTCGACCATGCGCGGCGTGACGCGCGACTCGACCATGGGCTCGGCGTCGAAGCTGCGGTCGGCCGTCTCGGCGCGCATGGCGCGGACGCGTTCGCCCATCTCGAAGCCGGGGAGCTCGAAGCGGAACATCCCCTCGGTGATGTTGGCCTGGCCCATGTACTCGAAGTTGTCGCCGGTGCGGGCGCCGTGGTTGGTGAGCGCGGCGTCGACGTTGAGGCCGGAGAGGATGCCGTCCTGGCCCCAGAACTGGCCGATGAGGACGCGCTTGGTGGCGGGGCTCGCCTCGAGCTTGCCCATGATGGTGCGTGCGGCGCGCTGCGCGGCGGTGAGGTTGCCCTCGGTGCGCGTGAGCTCGAAGTCGGATTCGAACCACCACGAGGCGAGCATGATCTGGTCGCTCGCGGTGGCGAGCTCGTCGGAGACGGCGCCCCAGGCTTCCTCGCCGTCCATCATGAAGCGGACGTGATTGCCGCGGCGCGCGGGGCGGCCCTCCGCGGAGAACCACTGGTGGCGGAGGCCGAGATAGATCGAGTGCACGGGGACGGCGGTGGCGCCGTCGCCGGCTTGCATGCGCATCTCGTGGCTGGCGGAGACGGCGGCGCCCGCGGCGAGCGCGCCGAGCCTGGCGCCGTCGAGCTCGCCGGTGCCGTCGAAGTCGAGCGTGACGGTGACGGGATCGTGATCGGGCGCGGCGAGCGTGATGGCGTAGGCGCCGGCGTCGGCGGCGGTGAGCGCGAGGTAGCGGATCGGGTCGGCAGGCGTGCCGCCGGTGGTGGCGACCGCGGCGCCGTCGCGCGCGATGTCGAGGTCGGCGGTGGCGGCGGGGAGCAGCTGCGCCCAGATGTCGAGGGGGTAGATCTCGACGACCGCGACGGTGCCAGCCGGCAGCGGCGGCAGCGGGTTGTCGGGCGGGGGCGGCGGATCGTCGGGCCCGCCCTCGGATGCGGCGCACGCCGCGGCGGCGGTCGAGGCTAGGACTGCCAGGAGCAGATGGCGGCCGAGGCGGGTCATGGCATGGGCATTCAGCAAGCCCGGGGCCCGCCCTGGGCGCGTCGTTCCGCCCGCTTGGCGGCTCGCGCGCCTGACTGCTCCCGTAGCCGGCAGCCGCCGCCGCGGGTCAGCTGTCCCCAGCGACATGCCGGTGGGTGGCACCTGATTGGCTAAACCAATTGGCTAAACCAATCGACAATGCAGGTGGGTGGCACCTGATTGGCTAAACCAATCTAGAAGGTGCCAGGCACCGGCAGCTGGCCGTCGTGCTCGCAGACGTAGGGGCGGAGGAGGGCGCAGTCGCGCACGAACCAGTCGCCGCACTCGGTGGCGGATTGCTGGGCGACGCAGTTGGTGGTGGCGTCGTTGGTGGGGCCGCTGGGGCCGAAGAAGCACTCGTCGAGCGTCGGGTCGAGGCCGCCGCCGGCGATCCACTGGAAGGTGCCCTCGGTGATGACGTCGGTGTAGCCGATCCAGACCTCCGCTCCGCCGGCGCTGGCCTCGGACATCGCGTGCACGGCGAAGTGCTCGTCGACGTCGACCATGATCACGAGGTGCGATCCGTCACCGTCGCTCTCGCAGTCGGCCTCGGCCGCCGCCCACGCCCGCTGCGTGGAAACGACGCGATAGCAGCTGCCGTCGACGGCGTCATACCCGGCCGGGCATCCGCTACCGCCGTCGCCGTCGTCGTCATCTCCGAGCGGGTCGTAGTTGATGCGCCCGCACGCGGCGAACGTCGCGACGATCCCGAGCAGCACGACCTTCCGCAGCGCGCGCACACCTCACGGTATCGTTGCGCAGGCAGTTCGCCCAGGCATCGACCGGCAAAATGAAGGAGCTGCTCGAAAGGTTCGTCGCTGCGTTCCAGCGCGGTATCGACGGCGAGGTCGCCGCGATGCGCGCCTCGGCGGCCGCCTTCGAGGTCCAGCTCACCGACGGCGCGGAGCTCGGCGCGCTGCGCTACGGCTTCGCGCTCGGCGGCGGCAGCGGCAGCGCCGGTCCGGGGCGAGTCGCGGCCGGCGGCGTGTCCGTGCTGCGCACGCCCGCGGGCGATCAGACCGTGACCATCGAGCATGTGATGGCCGGAGACGGACGCGTCACGCTCGCTGCGAGTCAGCCCATCGACCTCGCCGCACCCGCCGCCCTCGTCGTGGCCCCGTGGTTTCTCTACGATCGCCTGCGCGGCGCGCTCGAGCGGCTCGACACCGATCAGCACGGCGTCGCCCTCGCGCTCACGCTGTTCGGTCAGGCCCCGCCGCTCCGCACCGCCACCACGCTCCGTCTCGACCATGACCCGCTCGACGCGAGCCAGCGCGCCGCGGTGCAGCTCTGCAGCGACAGCAACCTCGCGTTCGTGTGGGGCCCGCCCGGCACCGGCAAGACCGCGACGCTCACGCACCTGCTCGCCGAGCTCCTCGCGCAGCAGCGCCGCGTCCTCCTGGTGTCGACCACCAACGCCGCCATCGACGAGGTCCTCGCCAAGCTGTCGCGCCACGCGTGGTTCGCGGACGCCGTCGCCGCCGGCACCATCGTGCGCCTCGGCCACTCCAGCAGCGAGACGTTCGGCGCCGAGCTCGGTGACGTGGTCGCCCGCCAGCACGAGGCGCACCACACCGCGCGCCTTCGCCTGCGCGCACGGCTCGAGGAGGTCGAGGTGCTGGCGCGTCACGCGCAGGGCCTGCTCGCCGAGCTCGCGGCGCTCCTCTCGCCGCAGCGCTCGCTCTTCGGCGAACCGCCCGGCCTGCGCGCCGGCGCGCTCGATCGCGTCTTCGGCGCGGCCCACGGCGCGGCGCTCGCGCGGCGCGAGCCACGTGCGCAGCAGCGCGCGCTCGAGGTGCGCCTGGCCCGCCTCGCCGCGATCCGCACCCTCGGCAAGGCCCGCCTCGCAGCCCATGCCGCTGCGGATCGCAACCTCGAGGCGCGCGTCGTCGCGGGCGCGCGCGTCGTGATGTGCACGCTGGCCAGCGCGTACCTCTCGCCGCTCCTCACCGACCAGCGCTTCGACGTGCTCGTCGCCGAGGAGGCCGGCATGGCCACCTTGCCGGCGCTCTTCTACGCCGCGTGCCTGTGCCGCGAGCGCGCGATCATGGTCGGAGATCCGCGCCAGCTGCCGCCGATCGTGCAGTCCGACGACGCGCGCATCCACCGCGCCATCGGCCGCAGCATCTTCGAGGTGACCGTCCCCGATCCGACCGACCACCCGCTCGTCGCCATGCTCGAGTCGCAGTACCGCATGCACCCGGCGATCGGCGCGATCGTGGGCCGCCTCTTCTACGCCGGCCGCCTCGTTCACCGCGCCGATCCCGACGCGACCGCCGCCATCGTCGCGCGCCCGCCGTTCGCCGGCCGCGCCGTGGCGCTCGTCGACACCGAGGGCCGCACCACCTGCGAGCGCTCGGATCGCGGCTCGTCGCGCATCAACCGCGCCTCGGCCGAGCTCACCGCGGGCCTCGCCCACGATGCGGTCCGCGGCGGCGCGTCGTCGATCGCCGTCATCACGCCCTACGCGGCACAGGCCGCCGAGATCCGACGCGTGCTCGGCGTGCGCCGGATCCGCGACGCCGTCGAGTGCAGCACCATCCACCGCTTCCAGGGCCGCGAGTGCGACGTGGTGATCATCGATCTCGTCGACGCACCGCCCATGCGTCCGAGCGCGCTCGTCGCCGAGTCACCGAACCTGCTCAACGTCAGCATCTCCCGCGCGCGCGGCAAGCTCGTCATCGTGGCCGACGTCGCCTATTTCCGCTCGACCGACCCCGACGGTCTCGTCGCCGCGCTGCTCCGCGCCGCCGCCGACGGCGGGTAGCTGCTACTTCGCAGGCGTGGCGCCCAGCCGCTTCAGCGCGCGCTCGGCGAACTCGGCGGTGGTCGGCACGCCGACCTGATCCGGCTGCTTGCCGACGCGCTTGTACGCCGCGATCGCGTCCTCCTTCAGTCCGAGGTGCTCGGCGATTCGCCCGTACACGTACCAGTCGTCCTCGATCGGTGGCTCGTACGGGAGGCGCGCGTGGCTCTTCTGCAGGTACGTCCACGCGCTATGCGGGTTGCCGGCCTCAGCCTCGATCAGCGCGAGCGTGTTCGACATCGCACGCGAGATGTCCCTGGATAGCGTCTCGGCGCGATGCGCCACCGCCAGCGCGCGTTTCATCGTCGGATCGTGGAACGCCCGTGTCCACGAGACGGAGTTGAGGACGCTCTCCGTGACGTCGGGGTGCGTGGCCGCGCGCTCGAGCCACACGTCTCCCTTCTCGAAGCCCTCGACCTCCAAGGTGACGTACGCGCGCCGCGCGAGCAGATCCACGTCCTTCGGACGTCCGGCAAGGGCCTTGTCGACCAGCGCCAGGGCCTCCTTGCCTCGACCCGCACCGACGAGCGCGTGCGCGCGAAGCGCGAGCACCTCGTCGTCGTCCTCCATGGTCGCGGCGATCTCTGCTGCCTCGGTCCATGACCGCGCCTCGGCCAGGAGCCAGAGCAGCGCATGGCCACAGGACTTCTTCACCTCCGCGCTCTTCACGGCGCAACGGCGCAGGACGGGAATGCCCGCCTTCCTGTCCGCCTCGCCGCCGAGCAGCGCGGCGGCGACCTCCAGCACCTCTCGCGGAGGACGATCGCCGGTGCCGGCGAGCTCCTCGCGGTAGAGCGTGCCCACGGCCTGGATCGACGGTGGCGCGGCGCTGGTGATGCGATCGAGATCCTCCGTGAACCGCTCCAGCCACCGCTTCGCGCCGACCAGATCCTTGGCGGCGATGCGCGCACGGAGCTCGCCGCCCAGGCCGCCTGCAAGGCCGCCGTAGCCGACGAGCTCGGCGCGCCCCTTGGCCAGGCGCACGTACAAGAACATGCGCTCGCCGCCAAAGCTCGTGGTGACGCGCCAGCCCGACGCCGGATCGCCTTCCACGGTGATCGCGGCCAGCGCCACGAACAGATCAAAGACCGCGTCCTGCGACATCTCGCGCAGCTTGCCGATCGCCGGATTCGCGTTCGCCTGGCGCGCACCGTCGACGAACAGCGCACCGATCTCGGCGTTCCACGGCTTCTGCGGCGGCTCGACGCCCATCATGACCCGGACGGCCATCAAGGCGGCCGTGCGCGGACTGGCCGGATCCAGCCGCGCGAGGTCGACCTTCTCCAGCGCCGCGATCATCGTCGCGTGCGTCGCAGGACCTCCGCTGGAGAGGTCTGCGTCAACGGCGCGAACCAGGTCGTAGAGGCGCACCCTCATCAGGCGTCCCCGGGCTGCCTCGATGACACGCGTACGCGCGGCTCCCGGCGCGAGCGATCGCGCCAGCGTCAACGCCACGGGGACACCGCGCGCGGCGGCCGCGGCGGCGACCTGGATGCCGCGGGCTTCGTCCGACGCCGGCAGCTCGCGCGCGGCGGCCTCGGCCTCGCCGTAGCGTCCGGCGTCGAACAGCTTCTCGGCGATCCGGAAGTCGAAGTCGTCACTCTCGTCGAGCGCCGCCAGGCGCTTCCACAGCGCGACGGCCTCGAGGAGGTCGCGTGCCTTCATGTTCGCCCATCCCTGGCCATCGACGGTGAGCAACCAGGCCAGCCCGGCGAGCGCACCTCGGTGCTCCGGGTTGAGGGCGATCGCCTTGCGATACGCGGCGAGCGCGCCGTCGCGGTCCGCGTCGAACCCCAGGGTCTTGCCGGTGGTGTCGCGCTGGAGCTGGACCGCGAGGACGACGTAGGCGTCGGACTTGTCGGGATCGAGCTCGACCCGGCGGCGTGCGGCGCGCCGGGCCGCGGCGCCCATGCCGACCTTGCTGTAAGCCTCCGCGAGCTGGCCGTGGTGCAACCCTTCCTTGGGGTGGAGGGCGATGAGGCGCTTGTACTCGGCCACCGCCGCGTCGGTCTTGCCCGTGGCTACCAGCATCGCGCCCGTCTGCGGGATGACCACGTGCTCGTTGTCCTCTTTCTGTAGCGCGAGCGTGGCCGTGCGCGTGGTGCGTAGTTGCGCGGCCGTGATGCGCCGCGGCCCCGTGTCCAGGCGGTACGTGATGACGAGCGTGTCGCCGTCCATGCGTCGCGTGGTCGAGAGCGTCATCGCGCCGAGCGCGCGTTTCTCCGACGGCGCGGCGATGGTCGGCGCCGTGAACCCGGTCGGGATCACCAGCCGGTTCTCGATCTCGACCACATGCGGGCTTTCCCAGACGTAGTCGGCGGTGCGCCGTGCGACGTCAGCGTCGAGCTCCTTGTCCTCGGTGCTCACGATCTCTGGCAGTCGCGACAACGTGTCCGCGGATCGCAGCCACGCGTCGACCTGGTCGCGTCCCGTGTACGCGAAGGTCACCTTCTCGATCTCCACGACGAGGGCGAACGGCTTGGTGATGTCACCCGGATCGTCCGCCGTGAAGGACGCGAGCTTGCCGCCGTACTGACGCTCGGCGTAGTCGCCGAGCGACTTGTTGATCTCTGACTGCTTGGCGTCGCGAGTCCATCCCCGGAGGTTGTCGCGGAAGACGCCGTGCTCCGTGGAGACCTCGCGCGCCCTGGCCCAGTCGATCTCGGCGAGCGTGTACGTGCGCACCTCGCGCACGAGATTGTCGGCCGATGCGGCGGCAGGGGTCATCGTCAGGTCGCGCGCATCGGCCGAGATGACGAGGGCGAGTCGGCCCTGATCTCGCGACGGTAGCTGTCCCGCAGGCAGCCCGCTCTCGGTCGCGTCGATCCACAGATCCGTCCCGTCGACCCTCGCGCGCACGATCGCGTGATCGAACTCGCCCAGACCAGCGAGCGCGCGATCCACGTCGATGCCCGGGCCCGTGGAGAGCAGCGCGAGGTCTGCGGGGATCCCGTTGGCGCGCAAGAGCGCCACGAGGAGCGTCGCCTTGTCCTTGCAGTCACCGAACCCGCGGTCGAGGGTCTCCGCCGGCGTGTACGGAATGATCGCCGAGTCGGCGAGCTCGATCCCGGTGTAGCGCACGTGAGCGTGGAGCCATGCGAGCGTGCGATCGACGGTGGCTCGCTGCGTCGGGCCCTTGACGTCCGCGGGCGGCGGCACGGGATCCTTCAACTTTGCCTCGACGAGGCGGCGGTAGCCGACGGCGATCGCGGCCCAGTTCTTCCCCGTAGCCACACCGATATAAGGCACCGGGGTTGAGTCTCCGGGCAGCGCAAGATCGAAGTGCTCGAGTGCGGGCGACGCACCGACGTCGTAGGTCCACGTGATGCGTCCGCCGCGATTCGATTGCTTTGCGACCGGAGGCCTGGCGAAGCCGCGCGCGACGATCGTGGGTGGGCGCTTCGAGGGCGCTTCGATCGTGATGAGCGTTCGCTGGATGGGCACCCCGCGGCCGACGTACGTGCGTTCGACCTCGCCCTCGGCGAGCAACGGCTCGCGATCGCGGATCACGAACTCCTCCTCGAACACGGCGCCCACCGAAAGGCGCGGCAACGGCGCTTCGAGGTCACGACGGTCCGAGAAGATGCTCGGCGATTCGGTCACGGTCGGTGCGTCGTGGAAGAGCTTGGGATCGATCGTGGCGACGGTGCCGTCGGGCGCCACCACGCGGGCACGGATCGTGGGGCGCTCCTGATAGAACGGTCGCCAGTCGATGGCCAGGGTGCCCCAGTCGTCGACCGCGCTCGGCTTGAGGATCGCGGCGACGACGCGGTAGCGCCGCTCCGCACGCCCCGCGTCGTCGTAGCTGATCGTCAGGTCGTCGCGAAGGACGACGACCTCGGCGTCGGTCCCGGCGACGGCCTTGGCCTCGGCCAGCAGCTCCTGCGGCGTCGCGGTGAAGGCCGGCTTGTCCAGCGGCCCGGCCCACGCCACGCGGGTCAGGACGAGGACGGAGAGCACGAAGAGGAGAGGGACGGCACGCATGATGGGCGCATTGTCGTAGGTCCCCTCTGGCGGTTGCGTGCGGGCTTCCGAATTCTGCGGTCACCCCGCTACGGTGAGCGCGGGTAAAGGCGCGTCATCAGCGATGGGGCGAGGGCGAGCTCGCCGCGCGGGGTCGGGACGAGGGCGCGGCCGCGGGCGAGGCGGCTGTCGTCGCGCAGGCGGAGGAGGGCGTCGTCGTGGGAGCGCGAGTCGCCGAAGCAGGTGCGCGCGAGCTGGTTCGGGCGCAGTGGCCGGCCGGCGTGCGTGAGCGGCGCGAGCACGGCGAGCAGCGCGGATTCCACGGCGTCGAGCTCGAGCTCGTCGATCACGCTGGCGATCGGTGCCGGCGCGCCGGTCGACGCCTCGACGAGCGCGAGCAGCGCGGGCAGGAGCGCGCGCTGGCGATTGACGAGGGGCCAGCGCGGATCGTGCCAGCCGCCGGCGGCGGCGATGTCGACCAGCCGCGCGCACTGGCGATCGAGCACGTTCATCAAGCCGGCGGCGCCGCGCTCCTGCACCTCCTGCACGTCGCCGAGCTGCTCGAGGAGCTCGGCGCGCGACGCGATCGCACCGCGCACCAGCACGTCCTCGCCGGCGAGGCGCAGCGACTCGACCGCGTGACGCGACAGCGAGACGAAGTTGCGCTCGTCGCCCTCGCGCAGCGCGACCGCGCCCGCGAGCCAGCTGGCATGCGCGAGCTCGAGCGGGTCGGGCGTCTCGAGCAAGCGCTGCGCGACCGCGCCGAGGATGCGCGTCGCGTCGCCGAGGCGTTCCTCGACGATGGCCAGCTCCACCTCGGCAAGCGCATCGGCGACGTTCATCGCGAACCACGATGGTATGCTCGCGACTGATGAGCGAGCAACCCAGGGACGGTGACGTGCTCGAGTCCGGGCGTCGCCTCTCCGAATCCTCGACGTGGCGGTTGCAACGCGAGTTCTTCGATCGGCGCGGCGCCAAGGCGTGGAGCGAGAACCGCGTGCCGTCGCACGTGACGTCGAACGCCTACATCGCCGAGGCGTACCTGCAGATCGCGCTGCGCTTCATCCAGGACTGCGCGGCCAGCCCGCCCGGTTCGCCGATGGCCCTCGACCCGAAGAAGCCGATCCACATCGTCGAGCTCGGCGCCGGCCACGGATATTTCGGATACCTGTTCCTGTGCAAGCTCCTCGAGGTCGCGTCGCGGCTGCCGTTCCCGATGCCGCCGGTGCGCTACGTGCTCACCGACTTCACCGAGTCCAACCTCGAGGCGTGGCGCCAGCACCCCCGGCTCAAGCCGTACTTCGAGGCCGGCATGCTCGACCTCGCGCGCTTCGACGCCGAGCGTGACACCGAGCTGAAGCTCGAGCGCGCCCGCGAGGTCCTCGCGCCCGGCAGCGCGCCCAATCCCATCATCGTCGTCGCCAACTACGTCTTCGACTCGCTGTCGCACGACGTCTTCCGCATCCAGAACGGCAAGCTCGAGGAGGGGCTGGCCACGCTGCGCCTCGCGCGTCCCGCCAAGCCCGGCGAGAAGGACGTGCTCGAGCAGGTCGACGTCCAGTACGAGTACCAGCCGATCGCCGACGCCGCCGCGTATTACGCCGGCGAGCCGATCGCCAATCGCATCCTCGCCGCGTACGGCGGCCGCCTCGGCGACACCGCGTTCACGTTCCCGCTGGGCGCGCTCCGCTGCCTCGAGCACCTCGGCGCCATCGCCGGTGGCCGGATGCTCGTGCTCTCCGCCGACAAGGGCCACGCCCGCGAGCTCGATCTGCTCGCGCTCGGCGATCCGTCGCTCGCGCACCACAACGGCTGCATCTCGATGATGGTGAACTTCCATGCGCTCGGCGAGATGGTGACGGGGCAGGGCGGCTTCATGCTCGCGCAGGCGCATCGCAACGCGTCGCTCGAGCTGTGCGCGCTCGCGATGTGCCACGGGCATCCGCTCCCCGAGACGCGGCTCGCGTTCGCGCAGGCCTTCGAGAAGGTCGGCCCCACCGACGTCTTCCGCCTCGTCGAGCACCTGAACCTCGAGAAGATGGATCTCGACGCGCTGCTCTCGGTCCTGCGCATGGCGTCGTGGGATCCGGTCACGTTCCTGGCACTCGCCAAGCACCTCCATCGCGTCGCCGGCGAGGCGTACGTCGAGCAGGCGTCGCGCATGCGCGAGGCGCTGCACAAGGTGTGGACGTTGCACTTCCCGCTCAAGGACGGGAAGGACGTGTCGTTCGACCTCGGCTATGTCTACTACGCGATGCGCCGCTACCGCGAGGCGATGTCGTACTACCGGCACTCGCTCGAGCTGTACGGGCCGCATCCCGTGACCATGTTCAACATGGGCCTGTGCGAGTTCCAGCAGGGCCGGCTCGACGAGGCGCTCGCGCTGTTCGATCACGCGCTCGATCGGGACCCGACGTACGCGCCCGCGCGCGACTGGCGGCTGCGCGTGCTCGCCGAGCAGGATCGCCTCGGCGTCGACGGCTTGCCCGACCCGGTGCCGGCGGCGATCCAGGATCGCCTGTCGCGTCCGGTCGCGTCAGCTTCCGGGGGAATCGTCGCCGCGCAGGATCGCGCGACGCCGGTCGTTGTAGGCGTCGCGGACGGCAGTGAAAGCGGCGCTGCCCCACGCGTCTCGTAGCGCGGCGAGCTTGGGCTCGAAGAGCTGGCGCGCCGGGCCCTCGCCGATCGCGTCGCCGGTCGTCACCCAGCCCGACGCGAGCGCCTCGTAGGCGGCGTCGCGATCGCCGAGCGCGTCGGCGATGTCCGCGATCGAGAGCACCGACGACACGTACGAGAACACGGCGGTCGCGTCGAGCGCGTGCTGGCGCGCGCGGCGCGCGCACTCCAGCGCCTCCGCGAAGTCTTGCCGCTGCACGGCGCGTCCCGCCGCGAGGAGCTCGAGGTCGGCCGCGACGTGCCCGTCTCCGCTCTCGCCGGCGAGTGCGAGACCTTCGGCGATCACGGCGTCGACCGCGACGCTGTCGCCGGCCTGCTCCAGCACGACCGCGAGCTCGACGGTCGCGCGCCGCGCCTCGGCCAGCGCGCCGGTCTGCTGATGCAGCGCCCGGCCTTCACGCGCCGACGACGCGGCCTCCTCGAAGCGCTGCGCGGCGGCGAGCACGGCGGCGCGCTTGCGCATGAGCCGCGCCGCGTGATCGGGCAGGAGCCCGGCCTTGCGCCCCTCGCGGAGCGCGCGGGTGTAGTGGTCGGCGGCGACGCCGTGCGCGCCGCGGAGGATCTCGACCTCGCCCTGCTCGGCGATCGCCGCGACCTTGGCGGGCGTGCCCGGCGCCGCGAGCGCCTCCGCGCGTGTCGCGCGATCGATGGCCTGCGCGAAGTCGCCCGAGACCCGGCACACCGTCGCCGAAAGGTGCAGGCACTTCGCGACCGAGTCCTGCTCGCCCGCGCCCTCGAACATCGCGCGCGCGCGATCGAGCTCGGCGAGCGCGTCGGCGAGCTTGCCGGCGTCGAGGAGCTCGGCCGCGCGATCGATCAGCGCATCCGCGTCGGCGCTCGACATCGCGTCACGCTATCACGGCTGCTTGGCGGGCGCGGAAGGCGGCGGCGGCGCAGGCGGCGCCGCGGGCGGCGGACCTGCGTCGGCCGGTGCGGCCGCGGCCGGCGGTGGCGCCGCAGGCGCACCCGCGTCCGGTGCGGGCGGTCCCGCCGGTGCACCACCGCTCGCGCCCGCGCCTGCATCGACCGGCCCCGCACCACTCGGTGCGGGTGCCGCGGCGGGCGCACCCGCGTCCGGTGCGGGCGCACCCGCGTCGGCACCGCCGCCACCACCACCGGCGTCGGCGTCCTCGTGATGCTCGGGCCCACCATCCTGCACCTCGACGTGGGCCGGCTCGCCCGCGCGCTCCGACTGGTGCTGGCGCGCCCAGCTGAGCAATCCACTCGCCATCGTCGTGTACTGCTGCTGGTACTGCGTGACCTTCTGCGCGTACACGTTCTTCTGTCCGGTCGCCTCGGCCTGCGCCGCGCCGGCCTTGCTCATCGCGTCGGTGTTGTCCTGCTTGAGGGTCGCCACGCCCTTCTCCGACGTCTTGAACGAGCCATCGGTCGCGGCCGCCTTGGCGTCGGTCTGCGCGATCATGTCGGCCTTCGCCTTCAGCTCCGCCTTCGCGGCCGGCTGTGACGCCTGCTCCTTCTTCATCGAAGCGCTCGCGTCCTCGAGGCCGCCGAGCGTCTTCTTCACTTCCTTGTTCATGTCGTCGAAGTACCCGACGCCCAGGCGCGCACCGATGTACGTGAATCGCTCGAGGCCGCGCATCGGCGAGATGACCGCGTCGAACTTCGACTGCTGTGACGCGTAGTCGTTGATCTTCTGCTCCGCCTCGGCCTGCTTGGCCGTCTGCTTCACGTTGGCGTCGTGCTTCGTCTTCACGTCGCCCTTGTGCGCGGCGGTGTTCTCGATCGCCTTCTTCGCCTCGCCGTGCAGCCCCTGGATCGGCGCCTCGTTGGCCTGGTGCTTCGCCTTCTCCGCTTCCATGGCCCTGGCGGCGGCCTCGGCGTCCTGCTGCCTCTCGATCGCCTTGGTCCAGTTCTCCTTGATCGTGTCGAGGTCCTTCAAGGAGCCGGCCGGCGGCGGCGTGTAGTGCGGGTTCTTGCGCTCGCCGTTGGCGTTCTTCGCGTGATCGGGGAGGTACTGCGCGTCGTCGGCCTTCTGCGCCGCGAGCTGCGTCTCGCTCTTCTTCGACCCCGTGATCGCCTCGTCCCAGATGCGACCCGGCGCGCTGGTCCACGGATCGGTGATGCCGTCGCCGCCGTACTCGCGCTTCTGCGCGGCCTCGGTCGCGTTGCGCTCGGCCTCGGTGCTCTTGTCGAGCCCGAACGCCTTCTTGGTCTGCTCCTCGACGAGGCCACGCACCGGACCACCGCCGGGGCTGAAGCCGGGGTCGAGCTCCTTCGAGGACACGTCGCCCCAGTCGAGCGCCTTCTGCCCGCGGTAGTCCTTGAGCATGTCGCCCTGGTCTTTGAGCGTCTTGCGCAGGTTGAGGCCGTCGCGCATCCGCTCCGGGTCACCCTCGGTGCTGCGCCGCGCGTCGCGCGCCGCCTGATCGGGCTCGTTCTCCATCCGCTCGTTGCGCTTGTCGTACGAGTCGTTGTAGTCGCGGTTCTTGGCGTTCTCGGCCTTGCTGCGCGCCTCGTACTCGGTCTGGCGCTGCGCCCGCTCGCGCGCCGCGCGCGCCCGCTGCTCGGCGCTCTGCTTGAACTGGAGATCGAGCTCCTCGCGGCGCGTGACCGACTTGGCGTCGTCGATCTTGGCCTGCACGTAGTCGCGCTCGGCGCGCGCGGTCGAGCTCGCCTTGTTCTCGTCGGCGTGCCGCTGCCGCATGTCGGCGAACTTCTTCGACGACTCGTAGCTATCCTTGGCCCAGCGCTCGGCGCGCGCGCGATCCTCCGGGTCCTTGATCTGCGCCGCGTCGTCCATCGCCTTCTGGTAGCGCGCGTCCTCGGCGGCGCGCTCCTCGGAGATGCGCTTGCTCGAGCGCGCGTGCTCGGCGTCGGCGTCCTGCTTCGCCGTGTTGTAACGCTCCTCGGTGCGGCGCGCCTCGTCGGCGTTGCGCTTCACGCTCTGCTCGCGGCTCGTCTCGTAATCCTTCTGGACCTGCGCCTCGTCGATCTTGGCGCGCGCCTCGGCGGCTTCGGCCGCGGTCTTCTTGCCGCTGGCGACCGCTTCGTCGTGCGCCTTGTCGGCGGCCTGCTTGGCGGCCGCGCGCTCGTCGTCGATCTGCTGCTTGCGCGCCGCGTACGCGTCGTCCTCGGCCTGCGCGATCTTCGCCTGCTCGGCGCGCGCGCGCTCGGCGTAGCGCTCGCGATGATTCGCGAACTCCTTCGCGATCGTCGTCTTCTGCGCGTTGGCCTTCACCTGGCCCGAATTCATGCCGGTCTTGGCGGCGTTGGGATCGGGCGTGCCGCCGGCGGCGGGCTTGGCCGTCGCGTGCGGATCGGGCGTGCCGCCGGCAGCCGGCTTGGCCGACGCGTGCGGATCGGGCGTGTTGCCGGCCTTCGCCGTCGCCGTCGGTTTGCCGCTGCCCGCGGGCCGCGCGCCGGCCTTGCCGCCGGGACCGTACCTGCGGCGATCGATGCCCTTGCCCGCGGCGTCGACGGCGCGACCGGCGAGGTAGCCACCGACGGCGCTACCGACCTTCGACGCCGAGTCGGCGAGCTTGGCGCCCTGGCCGACGATCTCGCGCGGGTCGGCGTCGCTCTGCATCACGTGCATCGCGCGGAACGCGATGATCGCGGGCTGGATGATCAGGTTGTTGATGTTGTCGATCACGCCCGACACCGTGAGGATGCCGAGCGCGATCGCCGACAGCGTGCCGGCCAGCGGTGACGCGATGCCGACGGTGATGATCGTGACCAGCCACATGATCGCCGACACCAGGCCGATGATGCCGGCGACGACGTTCATGACCTGGACGACGATGTCGAGGATCTCGGAGATCGCGGCGAGGCTGTTGGCGATCTTCTCCCACTTGGAGGCGCCCTCGCCGAAGTTGCTGATGGTCTCGCGCGTCTGACCCCAGTCGCGCGTGGCGAGGCCGTACGCGGCCATGCCGCCGGCGATGATCGCGCCGACGCCGGGGACCGGGCAGAAGCGCTGCGCCAGCTGCCCGACCACGCCCATCGCGACGCCCATGACGGCGCCGGTGACGAAGCCCTGCCCGAAGCCGCGCCCGACCTGACCCGCGACGAAGAGCGCGCGATCCATCGAGCCCGGCGCGCCGACCGCGGCCGACGCCGTGCTCCACGCCTGATGCTCGGCGAGCTCGGTCGAGATGAGGGAGCGGTCGGCGTCGGAGAGCTCGCCGCCGGTGTACGCGTCGACGAGCTGGCCGACCTGGCCGCCGCCCTTCGAGCCCTGCGCGTTGCCGCCGCCGCCGCCTTTGAGCTGCCCCGGGCTCTTGGTCTGCGCGCCCTTGCCGGCGCCGCCGTCGGCCTTGCCGCCGGCCTTGCCGCCGCCGCCCTTGGCCTCGACCGCGGGCGCCTTCTCGGCGGCCGCGCCGCCCTTGGGCGCGCCCTTGATGATCTCCTCGGCGACCTCCTTCGAGAACTGATCGCGGATGATCGTCTCGACCATGCCGCGCTTGGCGCCGGAGTTGCGAAGCGCGTCCTTGGCCTTGGTCTCGTCGCTGCCGATGTGCTTGCGCAGCACGCCGTCGGGGTTGACGGTGCCGCCGCCGTCGAAGCGCGCGGCGACGGGCGCGCCGCGTTGCACCTGCGGGCGCAGACCGGCGAGCAGCGCGCCGGCGGCGCCGTCGGCGTTCTCCTCGAACGCGTCGCCCTCGCGGCCGAGCCGGACGCTGCTGGCCTGACGCGCGTCGCGGACGTCGCCGCCCGGCTGCTGCGCGACGTGCGCGAGCTCGTGCGCGATCAGCGAGCGGCCGGCGTCGGTGGTCGGCGCGTACGTGCCCGGCGCGAAGAACAGGTGACGGCCGAACGCGAAGGCGCGCGTTCCGAGCGCCTCGACGATCATGCTCGAGACGGGATCTCGGTGGACGCGCACGTCCTCCAGCGCGACGTCGAGGCGATCGCCGAACTCGGTCTGCAGGCCGGCATCGAGCGACTCGCCGGCGTCGGCGGAGAGCAGCGCGTGCGCGACCGCGGCCTGACGCGCGAAGTCGGTCGGGACCTCGGGATCGTCGAGGAGCGCGAGGGTCTCGGCGAGCGTCTTCGGCCGCTTGACCTTGTCGGCGCCGCGCACCGGCTCGTCGCTCTCGGTGGTCGTGCCGGGCGCGAACTCGACGTCACGGCCGCCGGGATCGAAGCCGAGCAGCGCGACCAGCTGCGCGCGCAGGGACTGCGAGAGCGTGGGCCCGCGATCGCCGTCGGCGGCGGGCGCCTCGTCGCCGGCTGTCCGGTCTCCGGACAGCCGCTGGCGCGCGAGCGGACCGCCCGGGATGGCATCGAAGCCGGCGGTGCGCGTCGCCTTGCCGGCGCGGTTGCCGCGGCCCGGCGCGCTACGCATCGGACGCAGGTCGCCATCGATCTCGCGCGTGGCCTCGACCACCGCGGTGAGCCAGTCGCGTCCCGAGCGCACGAGCAGGATCGCGCGCTGCTCGATGCGACGATCGCGGTCCTCCGTGACGGAGTCTCCCCGGCGTAGACGGTCCATCAGCGCGAGCCTATCGCCTGCATCGCATCATTGTACGGACCGGTCGACTCGAATCTCCCCTGCGCCGATCGGCGAAGATCGGAAGAATCATCAGCCCTTAGGGTCGGACCAAGGGGCCGCCATGGACGCCCGCTCGGCGGCGATCGCGGCCGCGCGCGCCTTCACCCGGTCCATCAGGTCGAAAGCCGTGTCGATCGGCAGCTTTGGCTGGTTCTGCGCGGCGTCGATCGGGGCGGGGATGCGATTGGCGAAATCGAGCCAGACGCGAGGGTCGCTGGTGCAGTCGTAGATGCGGCAGATGCGCGGGCGCTGCGCGTGCACGGTGCAGTGCCGCGTGGTCGCGTCGTTGTGGACGCAGTAGTGATCGCTGGCGCGCTGGCGGATGAGGTACGGCTGGCCGTAGTCCCAGCGCAGGACGCCTTCGTCGAGATCGAGCGGTGACAGCGCGAAGTCGAAGGTGCAGCAGCGCGCCTGACACAGGTGCAGCACCTCGTCGCACGGCGGCGCCGACGCCTCGACCTCGTACTTGTTCGGACCGAGGTCGAAGTTGACGCGGCCGCGCACGCGCGCGTCGGCGACGCGCACGCCCTGGAGCGTCTCGCCGATCATCGCGTCGATCGCGTGCTCGACCGTTTGCGTCGGCGGTTCGGCGGGCGTATCGGGCGGCGCCGGATCGGGCTCGACGCCGTCGACGCGGCGCGTGAGCTCGTCGATGAGCGTGATGACACGCGCACCGAGCTGGAGGAGCGCCTCGCGGAGCTCGAGGTCGCTCAGGTTGAGATGGCGCATCGCGCGCTCGAAGTCGGCGCGCGTCACCGGCGTGTCGTCGCTCATGCGGCGAGTCTACTTGGTCGGCGCGGCTTCGAGCTCGGCGATCCACGCATCGACGGCGGCGCGCTCGGTGGCGAACGGCGCCGTCGTCGGCGCGCCGGCGAGCAGCGCCTTGGCGTCGCGCGCGAGCTGGAGCGCGAGCGCAGGATCGCCCTTGCTCTTGGTGATGGCGAGCGAGCGCGCGTGGCGGAGCCGCGACAGCGACAGCGGGTTCATCTCCTTCTCGTCGGCGTCGCTGTCGGCGCGGGCCAGCTCCTCGGCGGCACCCTTGGCGTCGCCGGAGCGAAGGAGCGCGGCGGCGAGCTCGTGCCGCTCCGCGATGATGTTGGGGTGGTGCGGATCGAAGCGGCCGTAGAGCTCGATCGTCGCGGCGAGGCTCGCGCGGCGCCCCTGGATGGCGCCGGCGGGGTCGCCGGAGCGCTGGCCGGCGAGCACCGCGAGCGCTGCCTTCGCCTCGAGCGCGCGCTCCTGATCCGGCCCGGCGGCGACCTTGGTCCACAGCGCGCGCGCCTGCGTCATGTTGCCGAGGTCCTTCTCGGCCTGCGCCAGGTTCGCCTCGAGCATGGTGACGAGCGACGCGTCGTCGGGCGCGATGCGCTCGAGCCGCGCCAGCGCGTCGCGGCACTCGGCGGCAGCGCGCGCGTCCTCGCCGGCCTCGTCGAGGCCGCGGCACAGGTACGCGCGCATCTCGAGCGTGCGCGGATGATCGGCGCCGTTCTCGCTGCGCGACAGCTCGACGCCGCGCTCCAGCCACTCGATGGCCTCGGCGGGATGACCGCTCTCGGTGGCGGCGACGCCGAGCGTCGTGACCAGCCACTCGCTGGGCCGGCTGGCCTTCTCGCGGCGCTCGGCGAGCGCGCGCAGGCACGACAGCCGCGTCTGCACCTTGCCGGTCCAGTGATAGGACATGCATGCGAGCTGGCTGACGAACAGCTCGATCTCCTCGGTGTGGGTGCGCGCGGAGAGCGCGAGCGCGGTGCGCTTCCAGTGGTCGAACTCGTCGAGGCGCGCACCGAACAGCTCCTCCTGTGCGATGCGCGCCGCGGCGTCGGCGGCCATGGCGTCGTCACCGGCGGCCAGGGCCGACGTGAAGGTCTCGTCGTAGAGCGCGAGGGCCTCGGTGCCGCCGCGATCGGCGACGGTGCGGCCCTTCCAGTAGAGCGCGCGCGCGATGATGGGCGCGTGGTTGGTGGCGCGCGCGGACGCGACGACCTGCTCGCCGAGCGGCGCGGCGCGCGCGAAGTCACCGACCGCGTAGAGCGCCGCCAGGCGCGCGAGGTCGCCCTCGATCGACGCGACCTTGGCCAGCACCAGCGCATCGTCCGGCGGGCGGACGACCTGGCGCAGCCGCATCGCGTCCTTGCACTCGTCGAGCGACGGCAGCTCGTCGACGGCGTCGCCGGCGCGGCGCAGGGCGTCGGCGTCGGCTTCGCCGAGCACGGAGACGAGCGCGCCCAGTCCGGCGAGGTGGCGATCGAGGCAGGCCATGCGGAGGTCGAGCGCCTCCTCGGACTGCTCGCCGCGCACGCGCGTGGCGGTGCACGCCTCGAGCCGCATGGAGCGCCACTGCGCGCCGAATCGATCGGCGTCGTGGGCGAACGCGGCGATCGCGGTGTCGCCCCAGGTGAGGCCGCGGCCGCGCGCGGCCTTGGCGAGCGACGCCTGCACCCCGGGGTTCCAGATCGCCGCGAGCTTGTCGCCGCCGTCGCTGCAGGTCGGCGCGTGTGTGACCACGGGCGTGAGCGCCGCCGTGACCGCCGCGGTCGCGCCGACGACGACCGCGGTGGCAGCGACGGCGAGGCCGATGCGGCGGCGCGTGCGCTGCGGATCGCGGTCGAGCGCCTTCAGCAGCGCCTCGACGTTGGCGTAGCGGTGCGGTGCGTCGGCGGCGAGCCCGCGCGTGACGACATCGGCGAGCCAGCCCGGGACCAGCGAGTCCTTCGGTGGCGGCGCCGCCATCGTGCGCAGCTCGCCGCCGGGCTTGTCGACGATCGTGAGCTGCTCGCGCGGATCGAGCGCCTGCTTGCGCGACACGTTGAACGGACGCTGGCCGTAGAGCGCCTCGTACAGCGTCGCGCAGAAGCTGAACTGGTCGGAGCGCTGATCGGCATCGGAGCGGCGCGCGCGCAGCTCGGGCGCCATGTACGCCGGCGTGCCGACCACGTGGCCGAGCTGCGTGATCTCCTCGAGCGGGCGCAGCGCGCCGCTGTCGATCGACGTCGGTGTGGGGAGCCCGTCGGAGCTGTCGGAGTCGAGCGAGCGATCGCCGAGGTCGCGCGCGAGGCCGAAGTCGACGAGCTTCACGACGCCAGCTTCGGAGATGACGATGTTGTCGGGCTTGACGTCGCGATGGATGATGCCGGCGGCGTGCGCGGCGGCGAGGCCGCGACCGGCGGCGAGCATGACCGTCAGGATCTCGCGCCAGGTGCGCGTGGTCTCGATCCAGCGGCGGAGGCTCCTGCCCGAGATGAGCTCCATCGCGACGAAGGTCTCGTCGCCGACGTCGCCGGCATCGAAGACGGTCACGACGTTGGGGTGCGAGAGGCGGGCGAGGGCCTGCGCTTCGCGGTGGAGCCGCTGGCGATGCTGTGTCGTGAGGCGATCGGCGCGGACGACCTTGAGCGCGACGCGGCGATCGAGCTCGGGATCGTAGGCGGCGTAGACCACGCTCATGCCGCCCTTGCCGAGCTCCTCCTGCACGACGTAGCGGCCGAAGAGCGTCCCCGGTCCACGCGGTGTGAGCGCAGGACCACCCGACGACGCCTCCGTGGCGGCGGTCGCGGTCGGCTCGTCGGGCGAGAACTCGCTCGAGATACCGGAGCTGTGAGGTGGCGGTTGCTGCACGTACGATCGCAGCCAGCGGATCACTCACGCTACGCGGTTCGATCGAGTCCGTAAAGCGCCGAGGCGGTCCGCGCCTGGCGCGAACCGCATGAGCAGCGCGTCAATGCAGTGAAGCTCACGAAGCTTGCAGACAGATCTCGATGCGGTTGACCACCAGGCTTCCCGACGAGGGGCCGGCCTTGATCCGGATCCGGACGCCGTCGTCGCCCGGCGAGATGTCGGACGACATGTCGCCGCTGTCCCACGCGTACGGCGTGCTGTTGGCCATGACGTTCGACGCGGTCTGACCGAGACCGTCGAAGGTCTGCCAGTCGAAGCTGCCGCTGGTCGAGACGCTGTAGCTGCGGCCGTAGAGGGCGAGGTGCGCCGACGTGATCGACGAGATGCCGACGGTCGACAGCTCGATATCGACGAAGTCGCTGGAATTGAGGAGCAGGCCGCCCTGGGCGAGCGCGGTGTCCACGTACTGGGGCGTGAAGCCGATCTGGTAGCCGTACGCGCCGGCGCGAAAGCGCGACGTGTCCGGCATGGCGTGGACCTCGTACTGCACGTACGCGCTACCGCCGCCGTTGGCCCAGCGCACGCGATACGCGGTCTGCCCCGGCGCACCGGAGAGGCACGGCCCGCCGGTGATCGGCCCGCTCGGCGCGTCGATCATCGGCGCGTCGATCATCGGCGCGTCGAACATCGCGGCATCGTCCGCGACGGCATCGGTCGCACTGCCATCGCTCGGGGCGACGTCGGCCGCAGCTGCGTCCGTCGTCGTGTCGTCGTCATCGGAGTCGCCCGTGCCGCCGCCACACGCGGCGAGCGCGACGACGAGCATCCGGGTGCACACGTTCGACCGCATGGCCGCCGCTCTATACCACCGCACCGCGGCGCCAACAGCGAACTTCGCCGGCACGTCGGCGCGGCGCGCGCGGTTGCCTGGCGGCTTCCGAGAACTACGGTGGAGAAACCATGAAGAACACCAAGGACGAGGACCTGAAGAAGGAGCTCCTGGCGCTCGAGACGAAGTACTGGAACGCGATCAAGGAGCAGGACGTCGAGACGGTGTTGCAGCTCTCCGCCGACACGTGCATCGTGACCGGCGCGCAGGGCGTGGGGCAGGTCGAGAAGCAGAGCCTGGCGGGGATGATGGAGCAGCCCAGCTACGTGCTGCGCGAGTTCCACTTCGAGGACGTGAAGATGCAGAAGCTGTCCGACGACGTCGCCGTGCTCGCCTACAAGGTGCACGAGGATCTCGTCGTCGACGGCGCGCCGGTCTCGCTCGACGCCGCCGACGCGTCGACGTGGGTCCGCAAGAACGGCAGCTGGGTCTGCGCGCTGCACACCGAGTCGCTCCTCGGCGACGCATATGGCCGCGATCGTGGCACGCGCGTCGACGCGCCGAACTAGCGGCGGCGCCGCGGGTTACGACGGCGACCAGCTTCCGAGATCGACGAACGCCCGGTTCTGCATGATCACGTACGGGCGATCCTCGAACCGGAAGGTCTTGCCGTCGAAGCTCTGGATCTGCAGGAGGCCCATGCCGAAGCCCATCGGGCCCTGCGAGTAGTAGTTGATCGAGAGCTTGTACGGCGCGGCGGCCGGCCGACCCTTGATGGCGAAGCACTCCGGGCCGTAGCCGGTCGTCACGTCGGCGTACAGCTCGCCGCCCGACGGCAGGCTCATCTCCGAGTACCAGGCGTGGCCGCCGCGCGCGTCGTAGATGTGGAAGTCGACGTCGTTCGCGTCGGTCTCCCAGTACATGATGAAGCGCGTCGTGGGCCCGTCGGCGAGTGAGAGGCTGCGCTTGGTCAGCTCCTCCATGACCTTCACGCGCGGCGCGCCCGCCGCGATGTAGGCCGCCCCGATCATGCCGGCGTCCTCGCCCATCACGCGATCCGCGCCGCGAAAGCGCCCATTCGGGTACTCCTGATCGACGCCGGCGAGGATCGCGTCGAACGCGGCGGCCATGTCACCCTTGCGCACGAGCGCGTACGCCAGCAGGCGGTGGCCGGTCGCGTGATCGGGGCGATCGCGGACGGCCTTCGCGTACGTGTCGACCGCGAGTGAGCGTCCGACGACGCCGAGCCGCTCGAGACGCTCGCCGGCGAGGCGGCGCAGGTCGGCGCGGCTCGAGTACAGATCGATGATCGACCCGTACATGCGCGCCGCGCCGGTCACGTCCTTCGTGGCCTCCAGCGCCTCGCCCAGCGCGAGCAGCGCGAGCACGTCGCCGGGTGCGGAGTCGTGCCATGCGCGGGCGACCGTGAGCGCCTTGTCGGCGTTGCCCGCCTTGATCGCCACCATCACCTCGCCCATCTTGCCGGTGAGCGCGATGCTGCCGGCGGCTGGATCGCTACTGCCCGACGGGGAGTCGGCCACCGCGACCGACACCGGCGGCAGGTTCGCGGCCTCGGTGCGCGCGGCGGCGAGCTCGGCCTCGGTGGGCGGCATCGGCGCCGGCGTCGGGCGCGGGTCGGGCTTGGGCTGCACGCTGTCCGACGGAGAGAAGGTGAACGGGTAGTTCACCTTCACGAGGCTGCCGTCGCGCGGCCGCGGGAACTCGATCGCGCCGATCACGTTGCCGACGCAGCTGCTGACCGTCGGATCGACGCCCGACGCCGTGGCGGCGACGACGCGCCCCGACGGCATGATCGTGAACTGCGCGAGCACGTCGCCCTTGAGCCCGGGCTTGGTCAGGAGCTCGCGCTCGTAGCAGTACGTGATGCGCTGGATGTTGCGCTTGATGTAGCGGCGGATGATCGCCTTGTCGAGGGAGCCGAGGGTCGCCGGCTGACCGATGCGCACCATCGGAACTGACGCCGACCGACCGCGCATCCCGCCACGACCGCCACCGACACCGTAGCCGACACCCGTGCCCGAGCCGTGGCCGATCGTACCGTACTGGCCGGTGCCGATCGTTCCGGCGCCGCTGCCGCCGCCCCCGGGACCGAAACCGCTGCGGCCGAAACCGAAGCCGCCGTTCATCTCGCCGGCCTCGTTTCCGAGCACGCCGCCTTGCACGTCGCGGTCGTCGAAGCCCGCGGAGATGTCGCCGCTTCCGGTGATCGAGTTGAACGGGCCGCCCGGGTCCGCCGCGAGGGTGCCGAGCACGCCCGCGTTGCGCGCCTGCTCGATCGCCTCTTCACGACTCAGGGCCACCTCCTTCTGCTTCTGCGCCTCGGCCGCGCCGTTCACCGCGATCTGGTCGCGATGCAACGGCGCGATGCCGTCGTCGCCGACGACGAGGATGTCGGCCAGCGCCGTGCGCTCGATCTGGTAGCGGTCGTAGTCGCGCTCGGTCTCGAGCACCAGCATCGACGTCTGGCTCGACAGCACGCGCGACGCGACCGAACGCTCCGCGATGTCCTCGCGCAGCGCCTTGCCGGCGTCGCCCTCGGCGGTGGCCAGCTTCTCCTCGAGCTCCGCGATCTCGGCGCCGGCGACCGCGCGTTGCACCAGCGGCTCGCTCGACGTGCCGAGCCCGATCGTGCGCTTCTTGCCGCCGATGTAGATGTCGATCGCCTGCGTCGGCGACGGCATCTTGGCGTAGACCATGATCGAGCTCGCGGGGCGCGCCGCGGGGACGTGCGTCGGATACACCCACGTGGCGCCGGGGATCGTGATGGGCACACCCACCGCGACCGGCTCGCCGAGCCCGGCCGCCACCTGGCGCACGCCGTCGTCGAGATCGAAGACATCGCCGGCGCGGGGCAGGGCGCGCACCAGCGACGCCGCCAGCTTGTCGTCGCGGAGGCCGCCGGAGAGGATGACGTCGACGCGATCGACCGGCAGGTTGCGGAGCGAGCCGAGCAGCTCGGGCGTGTCGGGGCCCGCCGTCGCCACACCGTCGGTGACGATCACCACGCGCCGATACACGCCTCGGCGCGAGGCGCCGATCGTCGCGAACAGCTGGCTGAAATCCGACGCGCCGGCCGCCCCGCGTTCGAGGAACGCGAGCTCCTGTGCCTCGCCGAAGTCGGACGCGCTGCCGTTGAAGATCGGCTGCGTGTCCTGATCGAACGCGACCACCTGCAGCTCGATGGGATCGCCGTACGTCGCGCGCAGCTCGCCCACCAGGCCGCGGATCGAATGCACGTACCTCCTGAAACCGAGCGCGCGCGACGCGCTCGTGTCGACCCCGAGGAGGATCTGCCGCGGCGCCTCACCGCGCGCCGTCCTCACGTCACCCTCGGTGAACGGAATGGCGCCGACGACCAGGTTGCCGGCGGTGACGGCCGCGGCGGACGACCCGACGTCGCCCGTGAAGTCGTGATCGGGTTGCCAGTGCCGCTCGCTCAGCGTCTGTCGCTTGTGCGTGCCGTCGAGGTAGACGGCGTCGAGGCGCACGTCGACCTGCGCGGTGCGCGGGAGGCCGAGGAGCGGGAGCGTGTAGCCGCGACCGACCAGCTCCTGCGAGAACGAGAGCACGAGGTGCTTGTCCGCGTTGGCGGGGATCGGGAAGACGCGCGCACTGAACTGGTTGCCCGCCGCCTTCTCGAGCAACGCGGGGTCCTGCTTGCGGTGCAGGAAGTCTTCGTACACGCGCCGCGCCTTCGCCTTCTCGACGACCTCGGCTTCCTGGAACTGGCCGTTCAGCTCCATCGCGAAGCGCGACACCGCCGCGCCAGACGGGAGCGTGATCGTGAACGTACCCTCGCGCGTGCGCCCCTCGGGGTTGTGGAAGTAGAGGTGGAGCTCGGTGTAGGCCAGCGGGCCTTCGGCGACCGCGCGCGCGTCGAGACGCGTGAGCGCGAGGCCGCTCCCGTCGGAAGCGGTGAGCGTGAACGGAGGTGCGGCGTCGCCGACCGGTCGGTCGCTCGACACCGCGCGCATCCGCATCGGCGTTACTCGTGCCGATCGGGTCGGTCCGTTGGAGGTCGAGCGCGCACCCGACCGGGACGGCGCATCGCCGTTCGAGCCAGGTGACGGAACGCCGGTTTGACAGGCGACAAGCGCGAGCAGCGCGACGCGTGCGATGGATGCCTTCATCGAATGCCCCCCGGAATGCGACAGCGGATCCACTTCTACGTTCCCACGAAGATCGCCGATGGTGTAGGTCGGCGACATCCTTCGCGCGGCGGTGTGCGTTCGCGCTCGTCGAGCCCGCACGCCACGCGCAAATAAGGGACAGCAAGATCGCCTCCCTGTCGACGGGAATCGCACTACGATCGGGTCGTGCTCGCCGGATCGTTTGCGCTTCGCGGAGCGGACCCTGTCGCGGTGCCGGTCGTGCGGTCTACCCGTCAGCACGCCAGCTCCCGGCTGTGCGCGTGCATCGGCATGGCGGTCGCATTCACCCGCGGCGACCGGCTCGGCGAGCGGTATCGCGACCTGCTCGAGCTCTGCATGCGCGATCAGCCCGCGACCGTGAGCAATGTGCTGACCATGGCGCGACGCCTGTTTCCGGATGTGCCGGTCTCGGACTACGGAACGGACGAGATGGAAGTGGACGACGCGGTGATGCTTGCCCGGCTCGCGGCGCAGCGCGAGGGTCGCCTGCTCCCGGTGTTCGTCTACGACGAACAGTTCCAGCCCGAGGGCGAGATCCCGCACCTACACGCGATCGTGCTCGGCACGTTCCATCCGGATGATTCGACCAAGCGAACCTTCTGGGACAGCGAGCCTCCCGAGGTCGCGGGCTGGCGCATGGGCAGTCGCGTCGAGTACGTGCCGACCGGCTTCCAGTGCCTGGTGTTCGGCTGGCTTCCGCCCGCGCCCGCACCACGCTGACGCTCGCGTCACTGCGGCGGCAGGAACGCGAAGTAGTAGTCGACGGGGTCGTCGGGCTCGAGGGTCGTGTTGCAGCTGCCGCACTTGCGCTCCGGAAGGTTGGGGCGGCGCGTGCCGACGCTGACGACGACGCTGTAGTCGACCTGGCACTTCGGGCACTCGTAGGGCAGGACCACCGAGAGCACCTTCAGGTGATCGGAGAGGTGCGGCAGCAGGTTGAGCTGGCGCACGACGGCAGGCGAGCAGCGCTCGGCGGCGATGCCGCCGCCCATCTCCTCGAGGAGATTGACCAGCCAGAGCGAGCCGGCGGTGTTGATGTAGCGGACGCCGGAGAGATCGAGGACCAGCGGGCGCGGCAGCTCGCGCAGGCCCGCGACCTTGGCGGTCTCGGTGATCTCGCCGATCAGGCACACGTGCGTTCCCGTGTGATGATCGGTCGCGACCGTCCAGCGCAGATCGCGCGGCGAATGCGCGTCCCCCTCGCGGTACTTGCCGGTGCCCTGGCAGAACGGACACGGACGATCGGGCGACAGGTGCGCGGTGCCCATGATGGTCTCCCCTGTCCCGAGTATCATCCCGCGGCGAAGACGCCGCCATGCTGCTGTTCAAGAAACCGTTCTTCGCCGGGCTAGAGAGTGGCGCGATCACGCTGACCTTCCGTCGCTGGCAGAAGCCGCACGTGCGGCCGGGCGGGCGCTATCGCTGTCACCCCATCGGGGTGCTCGAGGTCGATGCCATCGACAAGGTGACGGTCGCGACGATCACCCAGGACGACGCGGCGCGCGCCGGCTTCCCCTCGCGGGAGGCGCTGGTCGAGTATCTCGCGGAGCTCGGGCCGCTCGAGGCCGCGACCGAGCTCTATCGCGTCGTGTTGCACCACGGCGGCGACGGCGACCGCGTCGAGCTGGCGCTCGCGGCGGAGCTGACGCCCGAGGACGTGGCCGGCATCGCGAAGAAGCTGGCGGCGATGGATCGCGCCGAGGCGTGGACCCGGAGGACGATGGCCATCATCGACAAACACCCGCGCGTGGCGGCGTCGAAGCTGGCCGCCAAGCTCGGGCGCGAGACGCAGCCGTTCAAGATCGACGTGCGCAAGCTCAAGAAGCTGGGGCTCACACAGAGCTTCGAGGTGGGCTACGAGATCTCGCCGCGCGGTCGTGCGTACCTCGCGGCCGGCTCGCGCAAGCCGGCGACCACGCGCAAGCGCAAGGCCGCGCCGAAACGCACGCGATGATCGCGCGCTCGCGAACCATCGCGTCGCTGGTGCGCTGGCTCGGTCCGTGGACGCCCGAGACGCGGGTCCCCGACGTGCGCAGCGAGGCGATCACGATCGACGGGCGGTTCCCGGCGCGCGTGTATCACCCGCGCGGTGACGTGCGCGGCGCGCTGGCGATCGCGCCCGGATTGCACCACGACGGTCCCGACGACCGGCGCATGGATCGCTTCTGCCGCGTGCTCGCGGCGTCGGGGATCCTGACCATGGCGCCGTTTCTGCCCGACTTCGTGGCGCTGCGCGTGACGCCAGCGGCGATCGAGGACTTCACCCGCGCGTATGACGTGTTCGCGGCGGGCCAAGCGACGCCGCCGGGGTTGTTCTCGATCTCGTTCGGCTCGCTGCTCGCGCTGCGCACGGCGGCGGTGCGCGAGGTGGGCGGCGTCGTCGTGTTCGGCGGCTACGCCGACTGGGACGCGACCATCCGCTTCACGGTCACCGGCGAGCTCGACGGGCGCACCTGGGTGGCGCGCGACTGGCGCAACCTGCCCGTGGTCTTCATGAACCTGCTCGACGACATCCCCGACGTGCCGGTCGAGCGCGCGGCGGTCGTCGACGCGTGGCGCCGCTACGTGCGTGCGACGTGGGGACGCAACGAGATGCGTACGCGCGCGGCGTGGGAGGCATCGGCGCGCGCCCATGCCGCCGACGTGCCGCCGGCGGCGCACGACTTCTACCTGCGTGGCTGCGGCCTGGCGCCCGGTGCGGCCGATGCGATCGACGCGGCGCTCGCGCGGCGCGGCAAGATCGAGTTCCTCGACGTGCGCCCGCACCTCGCGCGCGTGCGCTGCCCGGTGTGGATCACGCACGGCGTCTCGGACGACGTCATCCCGTGGACGCAGGCCGAGTCGCTGGCGCGCGCGTTCCCGGCCGGCGCACGGCCGCCGGTGCTGCTCACCGGCCTCTACGGCCACACGCAGATCGAGGGTGCGCGCGGCGCGCGTGCGCTGGCCCGGGAGCTGGCGTCGATGGTGCGGATCGTGCGTGCGATCGAGCGCGCAGCGTCGGCGGACGCGGCGGACTAGACGCCGACCTGCAACGGCGGCGCTTCGAGACCGAGGCGCGCGCGGCCAGCCGCATGAATCACCCGACGTTCACAGCGGCCCGCGCATGTGCAGGATCTCGAGGTGAACCTGCGCGCCGGCGGCGAGCAGGATGTCGCGCAGCGCGTCGTCGTCCTCGACGCCGTACTGGACGTGCGGCGATCCGGGTGGAGCGAAGGCGCGCAGGAGCTCGACGGCGGCGGGACCGAGCGCGGGATCGAGGACGCGGAACGGGAACGCTCCTGGAAACGCGGGATCGAAGACGGCCACACCCGCGAGCGTTGCGCGGTGGTGTAGCTGCAGGAGCATGCGGCCGGGCTTGGCGCGCGCGCTCGCGAGCTGTCCGCGCAGGAGCCCGGTCGCCGCTTCGATCGCCGCCTCCTCGTCGGGCGCGAGCGGCGAGAAGGCCAGGCCGGCGACCGACGACGCCGCCGGCGCGCTGCGCGGCATCCGCAGCATGGTCGAACGATACGCCGCCGCGAGCCCGCAGCGCTCGTACAGCGCGATCGCGGCGCGGTTCGTGGGGCGCACGTTCAAGCACCACGTGCCCGCGCCGGCCGCGACGAAGCGCGCGCGCATCGCCTCCATGAGCGCGAGGCCGATGCCGCGGCGTCGCCGCGCCGGATCACTGACGAGGTTGCGGATGTAGCCGACCTCCGCGAGCACCTCGAAGAGCGCGTACCCGACGATGGCGGCGGCGTCGTCGGGCTCGGTCGCGATCAGCGCGCGATCGCACAGCGCCGCGAAGCGCTCGCGCGACGGCACCGGATCACCGGTCCCCAGCTCGGGTAGGAGGCGTGCGTACGCTTCGTAGTCGGCGACGGTCGCCTCGCGAGTCTCGATCGCCACGCCCGAGCGTACTCCGTGCGCAGCGCGGTGGTAACGTCGGCGGTGGCGTGGACGCGGAGGAGCTCCCGAAGACCGACCGCTTCGAGATCCGCCGCAAGCTCGGAGAGGGTGGCATGGGCGTGGTCTACGAGGCGTACGACCGCCAGCGCGACGCCGTGGTCGCGCTCAAGACGCTGCGGAACGCGCACGGCACGGCGCTGGCGCGCTTCAAGGGCGAGTTCCGCGCGCTCCAGCGGCTCGAGCACCCCAACCTGGTCGCGCTCGGCGAGCTCATCACCGCCGGCAAGCTCTCCTTCTTCACGATGGAGCTGGTCGCCGGGGTGGCGCTCCTCGAGTACGTCCGCCGGGGGCAGGAGGGCGACGAGGCACGGCTCCGCGCGTGCCTGGTCCAGCTCGCGCCGGCGCTCGCCGCGCTGCACGCCAGCGACATCGTGCATCGCGACGTGAAGCCGTCGAACATCCTCGTCACCGACGAGGGGCGCGTCGTGCTCGTCGACCTCGGGCTCGCGCTCGACACGCGGCCGGCGGTCACGACCTCGGCGGATGCCGACATCGTCGGCACCGTCGCGTACATGGCGCCCGAGCAGGCGCAGAGCGGCAAGGTGGGCCCTCCCGCGGACTGGTACAGCTTCGGCGTCGTCCTCTACGAGGCGCTGACCGGGTGCCTGCCACACAGCGGCGACAGCGCGCTCGAGATGCTCATGAACAAGCAGCACGGTGCGCCGCCGCCGCCGCGCGCGCGCGTGCCGGCCGTGCCGCGCGACCTCGATCAGCTGTGCGAGCAGCTGCTCCTCCTCGATCCGGCGGAGCGTCCCGGGCAGCGCGAGATCTTCGAGCGCCTCGGCGTCGTCGGCGACGCGCGCGTGGCGCAGGGCTCGACGCCGTCGCTCGATCTCTCCGCCGACATGCCGTTCGTCGGACGCGAGGCCGAGCTCCTCGCCCTCGAGGCGACGTTCGACGAGGTCCTCGCCGGCAACACGCGCGTGGTGCACGTCGAGGGCGAGTCGGGCATCGGCAAGAGCACGCTGCTGCAGGAGCTGGCGACGCGCCTCGAGGCGCGCCGCGGGGCCCTCGTGCTGTGGGGCCGCTGTTACGAACGCGAGCAGGTGCCGTACACCGCGCTCGATGGCGTCATCGAGAGCCTGGTCCGTCATCTGCGCCGCCTCACCGACGCCGAGGTCACCGACCTCCTCCCCGACGACGCGGCGCTACTGCCGCGCCTCTTCGCGATGTTCGAGCGCGTGCCGGCGATCGCGCGCGCGCAGCGCCGCACCACGCTGCAGACCGATCCGCACCAGATGCGCTCGCGCGCCTTCACGGCGCTACGCGCGCTCGTCATCGCGGTCGCGAAGCGAACGCCCACCATGCTCGTCGTCGACGACATCCAGTGGACCGACGCCGACAGCCTCGTCCTCCTCGGCGATCTGCTCCGCCCGCCGCGCCCGCCGCGCCTGCTCGCGATCCTCGCCGCGCGCCCCGAGAGCGAACGCGCCGCCGCGCAGAGCTGGCGCGCGCCGCTGGTCGCCGCGCTCGAGGGCACCCCGCTGGCGTTTCTGCGCGTCGATCCGCTCGCCGAGTCGGTGGGCGCGGAGCTCGCGCGCACGCTGCTCGGCCGCGCCGCCGGTCCGCCCGAGCACCTCGCCGCCGCCGCCGCGCTCGCGCGCGACGCCTCGGGACATCCGCTCTTCATCGCCGAGCTCTGTCGCCACGTCGCCGCCGGGCGCGGCGAACATCCGCGCCAGCTCGAGGAGCTCATCGGCGCGCGCGTCGCCGCGCTGCCGCAGGCGTCGCGTCGACTCCTCCAGATCGTGTGTCTCGCCGACACGCCGCTACCGCCCGCGCTCCTCGGCGCCGCGGCCGGCGGTCCGCCGGCAGATCTGGCGCGTCACCTGGCGCGCCTGCGGGTCGCGTCGCTGGTGCGCACCAGCGGCATCGCCGGACACGAGCGCGTCGCGCCGTATCACGCGCGCATCGCCGGCGCCGTGCTCGCCGGGCTCGACGATGCCGGTCGCCGCGCCGGTCACGAGGCGCTCGCCGCCGCGCTCGCGAGCTCGCCGCTGGGCCGCGACGCGCCCGAGCTCCTGCTCCGCCATCTGTCCGCCGCCGGCGATGCGGCGGGCGCCGCGCGGCACGCCGAGCTCGCCGCCGATCGCGCCGCCACCGGCCTCGCCTTCGAGCGCGCCGCCGAGCTCTATCGCGAGGCGCTGCGCCTCGGCGCACCCACCGGCGACGCACGTCGCGCGCTCGAGCTGCGTCTCGCCGCCGCGCTCGCCGACGCCGGCCGCGGCCCCGAGTCCGCGGAGATCTTCCTGCACGCCGCCGACGGCGCGGATCCGGCGACGCGCCTCGAGTGCCGCCGCCAGGCCGCCGAGCAGCTCATCATCACCGGCCACCTCGACGCCGGTCTCCAGGCGCTCGAGCAGCTGCTCTCCGAGAGCGGCGTGACGTGGTCGTCGACGCCGACGCGCGTGCTCGCGTCGCTCCTCTGGCAGCGCGTGCGCCTGCGGATGCGCGGCCTCGGCAGCGAGCAGCGTCACGCCACGGAGATCGCCGAGCGCGAGCTGCGCCGCATCGACGTCTTCCGCGCCGCGGGCCTCGGCCTCGGCTTCATCGATCCGGTGCGCGGCGCCGACTTCAACGCGCGGTACCTGCGCGCCGCGCTCGCCGCGGGCGAGCCCACGCGCGTGGTCCCCGCGCTCGGCGCCGAGGCCATCTACCAGGCTACGCGCGGCGGCGCGGGGCTGCGGCGCGCGCGCCTCCTGCTCGAGCGCCTGCGCGCGATCGCCGCCGAGCACGACACGCCGTGGTTCCGCGCGTGGGCCTCGGCCGTCGACGGCATCACCGAGTACTTCGCCTGCCGCTTCACCGAGGCGATCCCGCTCATGAGCAGCGCCACCGCGGCGTTTCGCGAGGCCAACGCGTCGACGTGGGAGCGCAACAACATCCAGATGCTCCACCTGCTCGCGCTGCGCTACGTCGGTGATCTGGTCGGCTTTCGCGCGCTCTTCGACACCTGCGTGCGCGACGCCAACCGCCGCGGCGATCGCTTCCTCGAGAGCACCGCGCGCCGTAACGGCAACCTCATCTGGCTCGCCGCCGACGATCCCGCCGCCGCCGAGGAGAACCTGCGCAACGCGCGCTGGACGCCGCCGCAGGGCCGGCTCCACCTGCAGCACTGGTACGAGCTCGAGTCGCGCGGCGAGCTCGCGCTGTACACGCGCGACCGCGAGGCCGCGCGCCGCATCGCCGCGCCGCTCGCCGAGTTCTTTCGCTCGCTCCTGCCGCGCGTGGCGACGGTGCGCATCGCCGCGCGCTGGCTCGAGGCGCGGCTCCTCATCGCCGCCGGCGACGTCGCCGCGGCGCAGGGACCGATCAAGCAGCTCGCGCGCGAGGAGCTGGGCAGCGCCAAGGTGTGGGAGGCCCTGGCGCGCGCCGCGATCGCACCGGCGCCGGACGCGCAGGTCGCGTACCTGCGCGCGGCGATCACCGCCACCGAGCGCACCGGCATGTCGCTCTACGCGCACGCGGCGCGGCGCCGCCTCGGCATTCTTCTCGGTGGCACCGAAGGCGACGCGCTCGTCGCCGCGGCCGACGCCGCGATGCGCGCGCAGGGCGTCGTCGACCCCGCGCACCTGATCGAGGTCGTGGCACCTGCGACACGTGCGACATGAACACGTCGCATTCCGTCAACCCTGCGAGTGAGTTACGGTCGCGCCGATGTCGAAGAGGAACTCTCGCCGCGACCTTAGTCGCCGAGATGTCGTCCGCGGCGGAATCGCCGCGACGGCGCTCGGTCTGGTTTCCGCCGCCTGCAAGGACAAGCGTCCTGCACCCGCCACGCCGCCACCGAAGCCCGAGCCCGTGAAGAAGCGCATCCTCATCCTCGGCGGCACCGGGTTCCTCGGCCCCAAGACGATCGACGCCGCGATCGCGCGCGGCCACGACATCACGATCTTCAATCGCGGCAAGCGCGAGAAGTTCCTGCCGCTCGAGCACGACGTCACGCACCTGTACGGCAATCGCGATCCCGATCTGCCCGCCGACGACGAGAAGGGACCCGACGGCAAGCTCCTGCGCCCCGAGGGCTCGCCCAAGGGGCTCGAGCAGCTGATCGGCCGCCAGTGGGACGCCGTGATCGACAACTCGGGCTACTTCCCGCGCCACGTGAAGGCGTCGGCGGAGCTGCTCGCGCCCAACGTCGGCCAGTACATCTTCATCTCGAGCATCTCGGCGTACGACGAGGCGTCGATCCCGGCGCACGCGGGCGACGAGACCACGAAGCTCGCCACGCTCGAGGATCCCACCGTCGAGACGATGGGCGATCAGTTCCAGTACTACGGCGGCCTCAAGGTGCTGTGCGAGAAGGCGGCGCAGGCCGCGTTCCCGGGCCGCGCCACGATCGTGCGCCCCGGCTACATCGTCGGCCCCGGCGATCCGACCGATCGCTTCACCTACTGGCCGGTGAAGATCGCGCGCGGCGGCGAGCAGCTCGCGCCCGGCGCGCCCGACGATCCGCTGCAGTGGATCGACGTGCGCGATCTCGGCGAGTGGCTGGTGAAGCTCGTCGAGGACGGCACCGCCGGCGAGTTCAACGCGATCGGCCCGTCCAAGCCCGCGAAGTGGGGCAACGTGCTCGACACCATGGTCTCGGTGTCGGGCAGCGACGCCAAGCTCGAGTGGATCCCGGCCAAGTGGCTCGAGGAGAACGGCGCCGGCGGCGAGGACGCGTTCCCGATCTGGATCCCGCCCGAGGGCAAGTACGCCGGCTTCCACCGCTGGAACCCGGCGCGCCCCGAGGCCGCGGGCCTGAAGTACCGCTCGATCGACGACACCGTGAAGGGCATCCTCGACTGGTACCCGAAGGAGATCGAGCGGCGCGTGCGCGTCACCAACGAGATGATCGAGGCTGCCAAGGCCAAGGGCGCCGAGCCGCCGAAGGGCCCGCCGCCCGACAAGCTCCGCGCCGGCCCGACGCCCGAGCGCGAGCAAGAGCTGCTCGCGAAGTGGCACGCGAGCAAGAAGCCCTGACGCCGGCCGGCGTCGAACGACAATTCCCGCATCACCAGGTCGCGACGCAGACGAACGCGTCGCGGCCGGCATCCTCGCCGACGGCCTCGCCCGGCGTGCCGGTGAGATCGAGCAGCACGCGCTGCGCGAACATCTGCAGGAGCCGCCAGCTCGGGTGCTCGAACAGCGGGTGGCCGCGGAACTCGAGCCGCGCGCGCCGGCCGGTCACCGTGACCTCGACGCGCCCGCCCTCCTGCACCTTGCTGAAGTTGCGCGGCGCGAGCTTGATGGCGCGCGCCGCCCCCATCGCGCGCACCAGCGCGAGCTCGACGCGGCCGAGGCTCGTGCGCGTGTCCTCGACCAGCAGCGGATAGAGCGCGCGCATGTCGCCGCCGAGCATCTCGTCCACGATGGCCTCGGTGATGACGATCTGTGCGTGAGCCGGCACCCAGTCCTTGCTCGTGAGGACCGGCGCGACCTGGTCGAGCGGCGGTGCCAGCCGGCGCCGGACCCTGGTCACGGCGTCGGGACCGAAGCGGCGGGTGAGGTTCGTGCCCCACGGGCCGAGCAGATCGCCGCGGCACCGACCGGGCACGTTCTCGACGCGGTCGCGCTCCCACCGAGGCTGCGCGGCGAGGTCCTCGACGGTGAGCGGCACCGCCGCAGCCTACTCCGACCGATTGGTCGGAGCACTGCGCATGGCGTCAGCATCGACATCACGGCGACATCAGGACAGTAGCCGCCTTCATTTCGTGCACACGGAATCGAACACCCGTCGTGTAGGGTGACGCAGCGAGTCGGGGGACTCCTTTCTTTTCCCGAGGTGGTCCATGACGCAGACGCTCCCATTCTGGCCTCGTCCCGGCACGATCGATCTGGTCGTCCACGATCGTCCGCACGCCGCGGCTGACACCGAGTGGTGGTACGTCAACAGCCACGTGCGCACGGCCGACGGCCGCGCGCTCTCGCTATTCGCGGCGTTCTTCCGCATCATCGACTCGAAGGACGAGGCGACGGGCGCGATCGCGTACGCGCACTCGCTCACGTGGGCGATCACCGATCTCGGTGCCGCCGCCGGCAAGCAGTACATCGGTGAGTCGCGCGTCGACAAGCGCGCGCCCGAGATGGGGCTCGAGCGCATCAAGGCAGGCCGCGGCTCGCGCGACGAGCGCCTGAACCGCGCCATGGCCGAGATCCTCGAGCAGGGTCGCATCCCGACGCCCGATCGCATCTTCGACGGTCCGGTCACGGTCGCCACCGACCACCTGCGCCTCGACTACGGCGGCGCACACTTCGAGCGGCGCGCCGACGGCGGCTATCACCTGCGCCTCACGCACCACGAGGGCGGCGCCGGCTGCGACATCGTCTTCCACCCGGAGAAGCCGGCCATCCGCCACGGCGACGACGGCGTCGTCCGCGGCGCCGACGGCGAGCAGATGTTCTACTACTTCGTCCCGCGCTGCCGGGTCGAGGGCACCATCACCGTCGACGGCGAGGCGCTGCCGGTGGCGAGCGGGCAGGGCTGGTACGACCACGAGTTCGGCGGCTACGTGCCACCGGCCGAGCCGGTCGAGATCGTCCCGGAGCAGGTCACGGCCGAGGGCGCGGGCATCCGCGGCCTGGCCTGGAACTGGACCGCGGTGCAGCTCGACAACGGCGTCGAGCTGTCGGCGTACGAGATCGTCGACGCCACCGCCAAGACCACGGTCGGCAAGTGGCTCATCGTCATCGATCCGGTGGGCACGCGGTGCGAGATCACCGACTTCACGTTCGAGCCCAAGAAGATGTGGACCTCGAGCCGCACCTTCCACGAGTACCCGACGACGTGGCGCCTGCGCTGCCCCGAGCTCGGCATCGACCTCGCCATCGAGGCCGAGCTCGACGACCAGGAGCTCATCACCGTCCTCTCCAAGCCCGCCTTCTGGGAGGGTCGTTGCCGCGCCGAAGGGACGATCGGCAGCGAGAAGGTCGGCGGCCTGGCGTTCGTCGAGCGCAGCGGCTTCGCGAACATCGACTCGCTCGACGAGTTCTTCTCGGCGGTCGGCAAGCAGGTGAAGAAGTCGGTCGCGGCGGTGCTGCCGCTCGAGCCGACCTACGAGCAGACCCGCGAGCTCATCGCCAACGAGGAGCTCGAGCACTACATGGAGGGCGTCGATCCCGCGTCGATGGCGGCCGGCATCATCGGCCCCATCCGCCAGATCGTCGATCGCGGCGGAAAGTCGTGGCGCTCGTATGCCGCGCTCGCCTGCTGCGACGTGGTCGGCGGCGACTCGCGCAAGTACGTCCAGTGGCTGGCCATGCCCGAGCTGCTCCACGTCGGGTCGCTCATCATCGATGACGTCCAGGACGAGTCGACGGTGCGGCGCGGTGGACCCACGGTGCACGTCACGCACGGCGAGCCGGTCGCGATCAACTCCGGCACCGCCGCGTACTTCCTGACCCAGAACCTGATGTTCTCCGACGACATGTCGGCGGAGACCAAGCTCCGGCTCTACGACCTCTACTTCGCGGCGATGCGCGCCGGTCACGCCGGTCAGGCGATCGATCTCGGCGGCATGGCGCCGCTCATGCCCGAGGCCGTGCGCACCGGCGACAGCTCGACGCTCCAGAAGCGCATCCTGGCCTGCCACCGTCTCAAGACGGCGGCGCCTGCGGGCTGCCTGGCGCGGATGGGCGCCGTCACTGGCGGCGGCTCGAAGGAGCAGGTCGCGGCGGTGGGTCTCTTCTTCGAGGCGGTCGGCCTCGCGTTCCAGATCATCGACGACGTGCTCAACCTGCGCGGCTTCAAGGGCGACCTCAAGCAGCGCGGCGAGGACATCCGCAACGGCACGGTGACGCTGCCGGTCGCGGTCGCGATGGGGCGGCTGCCCGCCGACAAGCGCGCGTGGCTGTGGAAGACGCTGCAGTCGAAGCCGCAGGACGACATCACGGTCGCGGCGGCGGTCGAGCTCCTCGAGAGCTGCGGCGCGATCCAGGCATGTTCCGAGCAGGCGCGCGAGCTCGTCGAGGAGGGCTGGCGTCGCGCCGAGCCCTTGCTCGAGCCGTCGCTGACGCGGATCATGCTGCGTGCCTTCGGCTGGTATGTTCTCGAGCGTCACTACTAGGTGTCTCGGCGCTCGTCGCGCACCTCTGGTGGTCGTGCTCGTCGGACTCGCGCTGGCGGCGCCGGCGCTCACGGCTGACTTCTCGGCCGACGATCACCTGCATCGCGTCATCGCGCGCGAGGACACGAACTTCGACGGCCTGAAGTCGCGGCCGTTCGATCTGTTCGTGTTTGCCGACGGCGACGCCGCGCGGACGCGCACGCTGCGCGACGACGGCGTCTTCCCCTGGTGGACCGACGACGACGTCAAGCTGGCGTTCTTTCGCCCCGTGACCTCGGCGACCCACGCCGCCGATCACGCGCTGTGGCCCGAGAGCTCGACGGCGATGCTGGCGCACAACCTGGTGTGGCTGGCGATCGCGCTCGGCATGGTGTGGCTCTTCTACCGGCGCTTCGCGGAGATCCGCTGGATCGCCGTGCTCGCGCTCGCGCTCTACGCCGTCGACGACGCGCGCGGGCCCGTGGTCGGGTGGATCGCGAATCGAAATGCGCTGCTCGCGATCGCGTTCGCGGTCCCCGTGATCCTCGCGCACGACCGCTGGCGGCGCGACGGGTGGACCCACGGCGGCTGGGTCGGGCCGTTGCTCCTCGCCTTCGCGCTGGGTGCGGGCGAAGCGTCGCTGGCGATCACGGCCTACCTCGCGGCGCACGCGCTCTGGCTCGATCGCGGAACGTGGCGCGATCGCGTCCTCGCGCTGGCGCCCTACGCGGCCGTCGTGGTCGCGTGGCGCGTCGCCTATCAGCTGCTCGGGTACGGCGTTCACGGCTCGGGCGTGTACCTCGATCCCGGGTCGGACCCGGTCGGGTTTGCCGGCGCCGCCGTGGAGCGCGTGCCGCTCTTGCTGCTCGGGCAGCTCGGGTTGCCGTGGTCGGATCTGGCGTCGCTCTATCCGCTCATGGGGGCGGGGGTGATGACGGTGATGGTGCTGTTCGCGGTCGCGGCCGTCGCCGCCATCGGGCTGGCGTGTGCGCGCCTCCTGCGCGCGGATCCGGTGAGCCGCTTCTTCGCGACCGGCATGGTGCTCGCGGCGATCCCGGTGGCGAGCACGTTCCCGGCCGATCGCCTGCTCGGCTTCGTCGGCCTCGGCGGCATGGGCCTCGTCGCGCAGCTCCTGGCCGCGGCGCTGCGCCGTCGCGATCTGCTCGGCACGCACCGCGCGCGTCGCGCCGCGGCGATGGTCGTCGTCGTGGGGATGGTGCTGGTCCACGTCGTCCTGGCGCCGCCGTTCTTGGTGTTGCGCGCGCGCTCGATGGTGGCGATCAACCGCATCCTCGATCGCGCCGACGCCGGCATCCCGAAGGACGCCGCGCTCCCCGAGCAGACCGTCATCCTCACCAACCCGCCCAACGATGCGTTCGCGGCGTACGTCCAGCTCATGCGCGAGGCGCGCCACCAGGTGCGACCGAAGCGGCTCTACTGGCTCGCCACCGGCACGTCGCCGGTGACGCTCACGCGCGTCGACGAGCACACGCTGCGCGTGGCACCGCGCGACGGCTTCGTGCGCCACGAGATCGATCAGATGCTACGCACACCGCGGCGCCCGTTCGCGATCGGCGAGCGCATCGCGCTGACGGGCCTCACGATCGAGATCGAGACCGTCGACGGTGCCGGACACGGGCGTCCGCTCACCGTGCTGGCTCACTTCGAGCGCCCGCTCGAGGATTCCTCGCTCCTGTGGCGGCGCTGGGACGTGGTCACGTACGCGCCGTTCTCGCCACCGCCGGTCGGTGCGTCGGTGACGCTGCCTGCGGCGGATCTGGGGAAGATGCTCGAGTAGGTTACGATGCGTGGGTGCGGCTTCCCCTCGTGCTCCTCGCGTTCGTGACCCCCGTCGCCTGCGGCGACGGCGCCGAGCGTTTCGACCGCCAGCGCACCGGCGCGATGGAGATCGTGCTCGCGTTCCGGGAAGGCCCGGATCGGTTCGCGACGCCGGATCCTGCGCGTGTGCGGCGCGCCGTCGTGGCCGCCGGAGCGCGCGACATCGAGATCGAGCCGCTGCAGCGCCGCGTCGAGGACGCGATGCGGCCGGCGGTGCTGGTTCGCATCGCGTACCTCGAGTGGCCGCCGGCCGCGCCGCGTGAGATGGCGGTCACCGAGCTGAAGCGCCGGCACCAGGACGTCCTCGACCGCGTCGAGTGGAGCGGCAATCGCCTGCACCTCCGGTCGCACGCGGCCCTGGACGAGCGCGAGGTCCGCGGCGAGCTCGAGAAGGTCGGCCTCGTCGTGACCGAATGGAACGCTGGCCCACCGGAGGAGGGCACCGGCGAGTACCGGACCTCGGTTCGCGTCGCCGGCATCGAGGGCGCGATCGAGCGCGCGCTCGAGGCGGCGTTCGCCGGCACCGACGTGGTCGTCGCCGACGTCCAGGCCGTGGGACCTTTACCCGGGGGACGCCGGCCCTAGCCGCGCGGGGGCTCGACCTACGTCAGCCGCGCAGGCGCTTGGGCGCCGCGCCCGCCGTCGGGCCGTGCTCGATCGGCCGGTTCAGCACGATCTTGCGTCCCGCCTCGCGCCCGGCCTGATGCGCGCTGCCGTAGCGCTCGGTGCGCCGCCGCCGCGTGATGCGCGGGTAACGCGCGCGGAAGAAGTCGTCGAGCCCGGCGTCGCCGCGCCACACCAGCCCGGTGCCGCGTAGCTCCTTGCGCTCGCCGATCAGCTTGTCGTGGAAGCCGCGGATCACGCCGGACATGTACGCCAGCCGGTCGCGCCCGCTGGTCACGCGCGCGTCGCGCCGGTTCTCGTCCCAGAGCCGCCCCGCGGTCGCCAGCAGGAACGCGTACACGTGCACGGCCATCTCGACGTTGGCGCGCGTGCCGCACAGCTCGAACAGGTGGCCGCGCGTGCCCGCGCTCACCACGTACGTCGGGATGCGGATCGCCTCGACGAAGAAGAACTCGGTCAGCACGTTCACGATGTCGAGCTCGACGCGCGTGACCCGCTTCCGTGGCTCGCCCACGTGCCGCACCTCGAACGCCCGCTGCTCGCGCGCCGAGGCCTCCTCGATGTTGTGGCGCAGCATCAGCTCGTGCGCGCGCCGCATCGCGTTCTCGGCCTCGTGCTGGTTGGAGCTCGCCGCCAGCGCGAGCAGCTTGCGCACGCGCTCGAGCACGCGGTCGATCCCCGCGTTCGCGGCCGTGGGATCGGTCACCACCGGCGCTCCGCCGGCGCGCGCGTCGATGCCGCGCTCCTCGCACACGCGCCGGAAGGTCTCGCCGTGCGCGGTCTCGTCGCGCACCTGCAACACCTCCTCGACGTACTGGTGCGCCATCTCGTGGCTCAGTACCGACGTGACCTCGGGCCACGGCCGGTCGAGCACGAACGAGCGCAGGAGCTCGATCTGCCGCGTCGCGCGCTTCCACGCGCCGAGCCGCGACGCGCTCTCCGACAGCACCAGCATCGGGCGGCGCAGCTTCTCTCCGAACAGGCGCTCGTTCAGGACCTCGTACCAGGTCTGGAGCGCACGCAGGAGCGCGGCTTCCAGCTCGACCGACAGCGGCTCGGGAATCATGGTGAGGCGACACTCTACCTCCTCGATCCGACGCGCGCGGCCCGGTACCGTCGGCGCATGAGCACGAAGCCTCTCCGGGATCGCATCGCCGTGGTTACCGGCGCCAGCCGCGGCGCGGGGCGCGGCATCGCCGTCGAGCTCGGCGCCGCCGGCGCCACCGTGTACGTCACCGGCCGGTCGACGCGGGGCGCGCCCGCCGACACCTACGGCCGCTATCTCGCTCAGGGCACCGTCGCCGTCATGCCCGGCACGATCGACGACACCGCCGACGAGGTCACGGCCGCCGGCGGCCGCGGCATCGCCGTGCGCGTCGATCACACCGACGGCGCGCAGGTGCGCGATCTGTTCGCGCGCGTCGAGCGCGAGCACGGCCGCCTGGACGTGCTCGTCAATAACGCCTGGGGCGGTCACGAGACGCTCACCGGCGCTTACCTGAACGCGCCGTTCTGGGAGCAGCCCATCGATCACTGGACGTCGATGTTCGAGCACGGCGTGCGCAATCACGTGATCGCGTGCCAGGCCGCGGCGCCGCTGTTCGTGCGCCAGCAGCGCGGCCTCGTCGTGACGACGACGTACCAGGACCGCGATCGGCGCTACGTGAAGGGCAACCTGTTCTACGACCTCGCCAAGACGACGATGAGCCGGCTCGCCTTCGCCGTGGCCGAGGAGCTGCGCCCACACGGCGTCACGTCGCTCGCCGTGTCGCCGGGCTGGATGCGCACCGAGCTCATCCTCGCCGCCTTCGCCACCGACGAGGCGCACTGGCGCGACGTGCCGCCGCTGGCGCGCACCGAATCGCCGCGCTACGTCGGTCGCGCCGTCGCCGCGCTCGCCGCCGACCCCGACGTCCAGCGCCGCAGCGGCGCCGTGCACCAGGTCGGCGACCTCGCGCGCGACTACGGCTTCACCGACCTCGACGGCCGCGTCATCCCGCCCTTCGAGCTCGACTGACCGCGCCGCGTCGCTTCGGGCGGCATCATGGCACCGACGTTGCGGGGGTGAGCTCTGCGCCCGCATACTCGGGGCGACCTGATGATGTTCCTGTTCGGAGCCGGCTCGATGCTCGGCTGGTCGATCTGGCGCGAGCGCGCCGGCAGTGACGGCGTGGTCGGCTTCTGCAACGCGTCGACCCGCGCGTTGCCCGAAGGCGTGACGCGCGCCATCGATCTCGATGACGAGGCGGCGGTGCGCGAGCTGTTCGCGCGCGAACGGCCGGCGCTGGTCATCAACTGCGCCGGCGTGTGCGACGTCGAGACCTGCGAGCGCTCGCCCGAGTTCGCCTGGGACGTGAACGTCGAGGGCACGCGCCTCCTGTGCAAGCACGCGCCGCCCGAGGCGCGCCTCGTCCACTGCTCGAGTGATCACGTCTTCGGCGGCGACCACGGTCCGTACGACGAGAGCTCCCCGCCCGCGCCCATCAGCGTGTACGGCCGCACGCGCGTCGCCGCCGAGGCGCACGTCCTCGCGCGCGCCAACACCGTCGTCGTGCGCGCCGGCCTGTGGATCGGACCGTCGGCGACCGGGCGCATCGGCCACCTCGACTGGCTGCGCCACCGCCACGAGCGCGGCCTGCCGATGACCATCGTCTCCGACGAGCACCGGTCGGCGGTGTGGGCGGCCGACGCCGCGCGGCGCGTGTGGGCGATCGCGCGCTCGGACGTCACCGGCATCCGCCACATCGTCGCGACGCGCACGGTGTCGCGGCCCGAGCTCGCGGACTACCTGGTGCGGCGCTTCGACATCGGCGCCAGCTTCGCGCTCGCACGTCGCGCCGAACGCGCCGCACCGCACCTCGGCCACGTCGACCTGGTGACGCGCTACACCGACGCGCTCGCCGCGCCGCTGCCGTCGGTGCTCGCCGACGCGCCGGCTCCGCCGCTCACATGAGCGAGGCGAGCAGCGTCTCCAGCTCGTCGTAGCTCTCGCCGGCGCCTTCGCCCATGCCGGTCGCGAGCACCATGTCGCGCACGTCCTCCGACTCGAAGCGCATGATGCACGTCAGCGTGGTCTTGCCGTTCTGCTCGACCAGCGTCGTGATCACCTCCGCGCCCGGCGGCTCGCCGTTGAACAGCTCGGTGTTCACGACGCGCTCGTCGCTGATCTCCTTGTAGACGCCGCTGAAGAAGAACTCGTTGCCGTCGGGGAGGCGGTACACGGTCTTCCACGCGCCGCCGACGCGAAAGTCGATCTCGCACACCGCGACCTCGGCGCGCGTGCCGCCTTGCCAGCGCTTGACCAGCGCGGGCTCGGACATGGCGCGCAGGACCAGCCGGCGCGGCGCGTCGAACTGGCGGACGAACCTGATCTCCTCGGCGATGTCGGTCGTGACCTGCAGCTTGCTCATGGCTTTCTCCTCGTCTTCTCGTCGCGTTTGAGATCCTCGAGCACCTCGTCGAGCGCCTCGAACCGCGCCTCGAGCAGCTGGCGGAACCTGTCGACCCAGCGGTCGAGATCGCGCAGCGCGCCGGCCTCGAGCCGGCACGGGCGCCGCTGGCCGTCGCGGCTGCGGCTGATGAGGCCGGCGCGCTCGAGCACGTTGAGGTGCTTGGTGATCGCGGGCTGTGATAGCTCGAACGGCTCGACCAGCTCCATCACCGTCGCGTCGCCCTTGGCCAGGCGCGCGAGGATCGCGCGGCGGGTGGGGTCCGCGAGGGCAGCGAAGGTGACGTCGAGCCGTTCTTCATAACGCATGGGAAATATAACCGAAAGGTTATGTATATCGGCGCGCGCGACCTGTCAACGGCCTTTCGGGCGACTTTCGGCGGCGCCGCGATCAGGCGACGGGGTCGACGAGCCCGTAGATCTGGTGTTTCTGGACGATCGGCACGATGCGCTCGACCACGCGGCACACCAGATGCTCGCGCACGAGCGGTGGGAAGGTCGCCCACTCGGCGGGCGTGACGAGCTGATCGTGAAGCGCGGCATGCCCCGCACCCGGCGCGTCGACGCCGAGCACGAGCACGGGCCGCGCGTGCTCCGACCGATTCGCCGTGCCGCGGTGGACGGTGAGCGCGGAGCGCACGGAGATGTCCCCCATCTGCGGCAGCTTCGGCTGCGCGATCGCGGTGTAGCGCTCCGCCTCGGCCGCGGGTGGAAACATCTGGTTGCCCCAGTCGAGGCCGGGCTCCCACTGGGTCCCCGGCGCGATCTCCAGCGGCCCCATCTCGGGCGTGACATCGACTGCCGTCAGGTTGAACGCGAGCGACGTGATGCGACGCTCCTCGTAGCTCTCCCGCGGCGACGCGAAGTCGCGGTGCCACGGCTGGTTCATCGCGCCCGGGAACGGGATGTCGAAGCCCAGCTCGACGATCTGGTAGTCGGGGCCGAGGATGGTGCGGCACACGTCGACCACCCACGGATGCGTCGCGAGCTCGACATACCCGCGGAGCTGGCCCGGGTGGATCTCGACGTACCAGCGCTGCGGGCCACGTCCCACCGCGCCGCCGGGGCGCGCCTTCGCCTCGACGAACGCGCGCTCGATGTCCTCGCGCATCTCGGTGACCCACGTGCGCGAGAACGCGCCGCGCAGCGCGGTGATGCCGTCGGTGTAGAGCGCCTCCCGAACCTGCTCCATCTCCATGGCGCAGGCTACCGAGCAGCGTCGGCGCGGCAAGGCGCGAAGATCACCTAGGCGTGCTACTTCTGCGGCTGCAAGGGTTTGCGCTCGATCGAGATGTCGACGTTCTTGTCGTCGCGGCGCACCGTCACGCGCACGAACGTGCCGGCCTGGCCGCGAATGAGTCCGATGGCGCCGTCGAGGCCGATGACCGCGACGTCCTGACCCTCCACCGCGACGATGTGGTCGCCGATCACGAGCCCGGCCGCGATGGCGCCGCCGCCCGGGATCGTGCCGTCGACTCGCAAGCCTTCCGGGTCGGCCGAGAGCTTGATGCCGATGCCGACCAGCTCCAGCGTCGGCGTCTCGCCGGGCGCGAGCGGCTTGAGCTTGACGGTGACCGGACCGAGCACGGCGCCTTCCGTGGCCATGAGGCCAGCCTCGATGCGCGGGTGATGCCCGCCGGCGCCGATGGTGATCGACACCGGGCCGGGAGGGATGCCGGTGAGCTCGAACGTGCCGTCGGCGCGCGTCACGGTGCCGGCGTTGGCCGGCTGCGCACTCGCCCCGCCGCCGCGCGCCTCGCGCATGACGCGCGCATAGGGGAGCGGCGACGCGTCGACGGCCGAGACGACCTTGCCGCGCAGGACGGCGCCGGCGCTCATGCGCAGCGTGACGTCGTCGCCCGGCGACGCGGGCGTGGGTGCGCTCGGGGCCCAGCCCGGCGCCGACGCCATGACCTCGTACGTGCCGTCGTCGACGTGCACGGAGAACCGGCCGCGCGCGTCGACGACGGAGCGCGCGCTCACCAGCTCGCGCAGCGGACCGTTGGCCTCGAAGACGAGGAGCGTGAACGCGGGCACGGCGGCGCCGCTGGCGTCGACGACGTGGCCGGCCAGCACCTCGCCGACGGCGAGCGTGAGCACGAGGTCGCGCGTGCCGCCCTTCACCTTCTCGATCACGGCGGGCGCGCGGTCGTCGGCCTCGGCGGTGACGTGGTGCTCGCCGTCGTCGACGCCCGCGAGCGTGAACTTGCCGTCGGCGTCGCTGGTCGCGAACGCCATCGAGCGCAGCTCCTCCTTGGCGGGATCGATGGGTCGCTCGGCGCTCGGTAGCGCGCGCACGAGCACGCCCGCCTCGGGAGCGCCGCGCTCGTCGACGACGCGGCCGGTGATCGCGACGTCGGCGGACGCGCGGTCGCCGAGGGTGATGACCATCTGGTGCGTGATCGCGACGTCGCCGGTGAGCGCGGCGCGACCGCGTCCGCGCTTGTGCTCGGCTTCCAGCACGGCGCCGTCGGGCGCGTGGAACGTGAAGTGTCCTTCCTTGTCGCTGGTCCAGCGCGTGGCCGGGCCGGCCAGCGCCTGCTCGCCTTGCGGACTGCCGAGCAAGCGGACCTTCGCGCCCGCCACGGCCTTGCCGTCTACGTCGACGACCGTGCCCTGATAGTCGACGGCCGGGAACAGGAACACGGTGAGCCCGCGCACCCGCTGGTTGGCCTGCGCGGCGAGCCGCACCGAGCTGTGCTGCCACTCGGGCGCGTAGGGCAGGAAGCCGTCGCTCATGGCGCTCACGAGCGCGTACGTCGCGATCGTCGGCGTCGCGAGCTCGAAGCTGCCGTCGGCGCCGCTGTTGACGGTGATGACGTCGCCGCCCGCGGAGAACGTCAGCTCCGCGCCGGCGACGCCCTCGCCGGTCGACCAGTTGATGACGCGGCCCGCGAACGCGCCACCGGCCGCGGTGATCGGCTCGACGACGGCGCGGCCCTGGCCCGGCAGCGGATCGACGAGCTCCGGCGCGGCGGCGGAGCCGAGCGTGGCCCCGACGTGCGGCGCGGGGGGACCGCTCGCCGGTGCGCTGCCCGACGCGGGCGTGGCGGTCTGCACCTTGCGCGTGTCACCGCCGCGGCCCACGCCGAGCACGACGACGCCGATGGCGACGGCGGTGGCGAGGAGCAGCAGCGCGACGAGGACGAGGATCGAGGTCGACTTGGTCTTCACGGTCACTCCAGCTCCAGCAACGAGGGCGAGCTGCCACCGCTTGCGCGGCGAGCTCTCGTCGAGCGCGACGCGCAGGCGATCGAGCCCGGTCTTGAGCCGCCAGCGCACGGTGCCGGCGGGCACGCCGAGCGCGCGGGCGATCTGTGCGGCCGATTCACCGTCGAGGTAGCGGCGGATCACGGTCTCGCGAAACGGCTCCTCGAGCGCGACCAGCGCCGCGCCGAGGCGTTCGAGCGTGCGGGCGCGCTCGAGGAGATCGTCGGCCTGCGGGGCGGCGTCGCGCTCGCGCTCGGCGACCGCGACATCTTCGCGCGCCGCGCGTCGCGTGGCGCCGCGATACAGCATGCGCCAGCGATTGCGCAGCACGGTCGCGAGCCACGGCCGCACCGGGCGATCCGTCGCCGGCGGATGCTCGAGCGCCGCGAGCGCCGCGTCCTGCACCAGGTCCTCGGCGTCGGGATCGCCGTGGACGAGCGAGCGCGCCAGCGCGCGCATCGCATCGAGGTCGGCGGTCAGGTCCACGGCCACATCTACAGCATGCCGCCACCCCGGAGAGTGTTGGCGCCGCAGACGTGGCAGCGGCCTAGCAGCCGCCCAGGCCGAGGTGCGCGACGATGGCCGGCGCCGGATCGACGGTGATCTCGATCGGTTGCGAGGCGCTGTGGATGCGGGTGATCCCGCTGGTCACGACGTGCACCACCGCGACCCCGCCCGGGACCGTGAGCGTACACGGGTCGCGATGCCAGGCCGCCGACCAGGGCACGTGCTCCCGCACGATCAGGTTCCACACGCGCGCCGGGCGCGTCACCGTCGCGTGCACCGCGGATGCGCCGTCGAACGCGACCGCGTCACCGGCCGCGCCGCGCCACCGCCGGGGCTCGCCCTCGCCGTCGGCGATCACCAGCTCGAGCCCGCCGCCGTCGTCGATCACGGCCAGCCAGCGCCGGAAGCCGGGCAGGGCGGTGAACGGACCCGCGGCGTCGATCTCGGCGATGCTCGCGCGTGCGAGGTAGCCACCTCTGCCGTCCGCCGCGCGCCAGATCTCGTGCGTCGTGCCCTGCGCCGCGCCCCACGGCGCCGAGCGCCAGTGCGCGCGCTCGACGACCGCCACGGACACTACTTGTTGAACTCGTAGCGGTGGAAGGCGCGCGACCGCTTGCCGCGCTCGCTCTTTGCGAACGTGATGCCCTTGATGACGTCGGCGATGCAGGCCACGACCTCCTCGTCCATGATCTGATCGTCCTGCGCGCTCTGCGACGCGTCGGCCACCGTGCCGTCGGGGTTGATCTCGAAGTTGATGATGAGCCGGCCCTCGAGGTCGGGGAGGCGCTTGAGGCCTTCCTCGTAACACGCGCGCGCCTCCGGGCGCCGATCCTCGACGCGCGCCGAGATGTCGGGGAGGCAACGGCCGGGCTCGCACGCCGTGTCGTCTCCGCTGCCGGAGTCGTCGGGCGTCGTGGTGGACTTGGTCTTCCCGCCACACGCGGTGACGAGGCCGAGGATGAGGATGGCCACGACCATCACGCCGAGGCGCCTGCGGTTCACCATGCGCGGAGCGTACCTCACGCGCCGAGCGCGCGTTCGACCAGATCGCGCGGCACCTTCGCGGCCGGGACCTTCTTGTTGCCGGCGCCGTCGAACCAGCGTCGCACGTCCACGTCGAGCCCCATCCCGTGCATGTAGTTGTAGAGCGCCTTGCGCAGGCCGGCGCCGAGACGGTCGTGATCGGTGCCGGTGGGGTCGCTGAACGGCAGCTCGTTCTCGGCGAACGTCACGTCCTTCGGGCGCGAGAGGCGGATGCCGAAGAGCTGCGGGTCGCGACCGATCGGCGAGTGCGTGGTCGCGGCGAAGCGGTGCCAGAACGCGGACTGCAGGCAACCGGCCTCGAAGAGCTGGCGCACGCGCTCGAGGCTGTCGACGGTCTCCTGCTCGGTCTCGGTCGGGAAGCCGTACATGAGGTAGGCGTGCACCATGATGCCGGCGTCGGTGAAGGCACGCGTCACGCGCGCGACCTGCTCGACGGTGACGCCCTTCTTCATGAGCGCGAGGAGGCGATCGGACGCGACCTCGAGGCCGCCCGACACCGCGACGCAGCCCGAGCGCGCGAGCAGCTGGCAGAGCTGCGGCGTGAACGTCTTCTCGAAGCGAATGTTGCCCCACCACGTGATCGTCACGTTGCGCGCGATGAGCCGCTCGGCGAGCGCCTTGAGGCCGCCGGGCGGCGCCGCCTCGTCGACGAGGTGAAAACCGGTCTGCCCGGTCTCGGCGACGATGGCCTCGATGCGATCGACCAGGGTGTCGGCGGCGACCGGATCGTAGCGGCCGATGTAGTCGAGCGTGACGTCGCAGAAGCTGCACTTCTTCCAGTAGCAGCCGTGCGCGACGGTGATCTTGTTCCAGCGCCCGTCGGACCAGAGGCGATGCATCGGGTTGAGCATCTCGACGACGGACAGGTAGCGATCGAGCGGCAGGCCGGCGTAGCTGGGCGTGCCGGCGGCGGAGGAGGGGATGTCGTGCAGCGTATCGGTGGTGCGCAGCTCGACCGCGCGGCTGTCCGGGTCACGGACGAACGTGCGCAGCAGCGGGCGCTCTGGATCGCGCAGGTGCTCGAGCAGCGCGAGCATCGGGGCCTCGCCGTCGTCGAGCGTCACGAAGTCGACGAGGTCGAAGAGGCGCGGCTCGCGCAGGCCGCGCAGCTCCGTGTTGACGTAGCCGCCGCCGAGCGCGATGCGTGTCGCGGGCGCGATGGCGCGCACGGTCTGCGCCATGCGCAGGGCGCCGTAGACGTTGCCGGGGAACGGCACGGTGAGGCCGAGCAGGTCGGGGCGGTGGCGCTCGACGAGGGCGCGCGTGATCGAAGCGAGCCGGTCGTCGACGAGCGTGGGCGGCGCCGCGAGCGCGTCGGCGAGCCCGTCGTAGCGCGTGGCGCTGGCGGCCAGCTTCTCGCCGTAGCGCGACAGGCCGAAGTGCTCGTCCTCGCCGTGCGTGATCGCGTCGGCGAGATCGTCGACGTAGAGGCTGGCGATGTACTTGGCGCGGTCCTGCAGGCCGAGATCGCCGAACGCCCAGCCGAGAGGGTCGGCGCCCGGCTCGGCGAGCGCGGGATCGATCGCGGCGAAGCGCGGCCCTTCGGGGAGCCAGTCGCGGCCACCGATGCGGAGCGCGAGGCTCGGGTCCTTGCCCTGGAGGAAACGCACCACGGCCTCGACGGTGGCGATGTAGCGGTCGCGCTCGTCGAGGAAGTGGGCGACGGCGGGCGGCGGCGCGTCACGCTTCGACTTGCGCTTCGCGACGCGCGCGGCGATGCGGTCGGCGAGCGCGGTGAGCCCGTCGCGCGAGTAGAGCGAGAGGAAGAGCTCGAGCGCCGGATCCGCCTGCGCGATGTCGAGCGCGAGGCGCGCCGCGTGCTGGCGCAGGAAGCCGCACAGATACGCCGTCGCCGGGTACGGCGTGTTCAGCTGCGTCATCGGCGGCGTGACGAGCAGGATGCGCATCGGCGTCGTCACGTCAGCGCCCGCGGCGCGGTCCGCCGCGTCCTCCGCGACGTTCGGCGCGCGTGTCGATCGGGCGTCCGCCGACGCCGCCGGGTTGACCGAACGGGATGGCCGCCGGCTTGGGCTTGGGTTTGGCCTTCTGCGGGTGCTGCGGTGCTTGCGGATTCGGCCGCGGCGGCGGCGCCGCCGGCCTGGCGTCGCCCTTGGGCTTGAGCCCCGCGACCTCCGCCTCGCTCAGGTTGCGCCAGCGCCCGACCTTCAGGTGGCCGAGCTCGATGTGCATGACGCGCACGCGCTGCAGCATCTCGACGTTGTAGCCGAGCACCTCGCACATCTTGCGGATCTGCCGGTTGAGCCCCTGCGTGAGGATGATGCGGAACACGCGCGCCGACTCCTGGCGCACCTTGCACGGCCTGGTGTGCCCGACGTCGATGCGCACGCCGCGCGACATCTGGCCCAGGAACTCGCTCGTGATGTTGCGATCGACGCCGACCACGTACTCCTTCTCGTGATCGTTCTCGACGCGCAGCACCTCGTTGACGATGTCGCCGTCGTTGGTGAGGAGGATGAGCCCCTCGGACTCCTTGTCGAGGCGGCCGATCGGGAACACGCGCTCCGGGTGGTCGACGAAGTCGACGATGTTGCCGTCCACGGTGCGCTCGGTGGTGCAAACGATGCCGACGGGCTTGTTGAGCGCGATGTAGACCGCGCGCGGCTTGTCCTTCGCCGTGATGACGCGACCGTCGACGGCGACGCTATCGCCGTCGCCGACCACCGTGCCCACGCCGGCGCGCGCGCCGTTCACCGTGACGCGACCGGCGGCGATCCACTCGTCGGCCTCGCGGCGCGAGCAGACGCCGGTCTCACTGATGAACTTGTTCAGCCGCATGCCGCTGTAGAGTAGCCCGCATGCCGTCGCGCGCCTATCGGGCTACGCCGTTCGCGGCCGCGGTGATCCGCGTCGGGTCCGGGCCATGAGCGGGGGACTGCAGACATCGGGGGACGGGCCCGTCGAGAAATGTCGGGTGTGCCGGCGACGTCCGGCGGCGGGTCCCTGCGCGCGCTGCCGGGCGCCCGTGTGCGGCGACTGCTCGGTGCTGAGCGAGGGCGGTGCGACCACGTTCGCGATCTGCCTGGTGTGCGCCGAGGGCGGCAGCGATCTGCGGCGGCCGTGGGTCGGGCTCGCGCTGTGGGTCGGCGGCATCGTGCTGGCGCTCGCGGTGATCGCGACGCTGCTGGTCTTGCTTCGCGGCGCGTGACCTCCGCCGCGCGCTCAGGACGTGAAGGCGCGGAGCGTGAGCGAGATGCGGCGCCCCGCGTTCTTCGCGCTGTGCGGGACCTCGTGCGTCCACGTGCGGTTGGTGTCCCACGGCATCACGAACACGCTGCCGTCGGTGGCGCTGAAGTCGCGGATGCCGTCCCTGCGCCACGGCCGGAGGCGAAACGTGCGCTCGGCGCCGAACGAGATGGTGACGATGGGCGCGCCGGGCAGCATGTTGGCGATGCTGTCGCGGTGCTTGCCGATGTACTGCTTGTGCTCGGCGTCGTACCAGTTGAGCAATAGCCCGTTCATGCGCTCGTCGATCTGCGCGCGCACCCAGGCATGATGCGCGGCGAGCAGCTCCGGAATGGGGAGGCCGCGGTTCGTGGTGCCCGTGTAGTGATAGTCGGCGCCGTACGCCTGCTGCCAGCGCGGCGTCTTCACGAGCTTCCCGTGCATCTTGATCTCGTGGAAGTCGGGCGGATGGATCGCCCACAGCCGGTCGAACGCGGCGGCGTCCAGGCGGAGCTCCGGTGGCAGCTCGCCCACGTAGAAGGCGGCGCCGTTGTCGTCGAGCTGATGGATCTGCAGCGCTGCGCGCATCCGCCCAATGTAGCGCGCGGGGATGATGCGGCCGGCGGTCGGCGCGGTGCGGCGTGGTGCGGTGCGGTGCGGTGCGGCGTGGCGTGGGCGTAGACTTGCGCCATGGCTCGCACGACCGCCGCTGATGCTTCCGTGTGCCCGTGCGGCACCGGCGCCGCGTACCGCGCCTGCTGCGGCCGCTTCCACGCCGGCGCGCCGGCGCCGACCGCGCTCGAGCTCATGCGCTCACGCTATTCCGCGTATGCACTGGGCGAGATCGACTATCTCGTGGACACGCACGATCCGGAGACCCGCGCGTCGATGGACGTCGCAGCGGCGGCGCAGTGGTCGCGCGACACCGACTGGGCCGGCCTGGAGATCGTCGCGAGCTCTGCCGGCGGCGCCGCCGACGACGACGGCGTGGTCGAGTTCATCGCGCGCGGCGCGACCCGCGGGCCCGGAGGGCGAAGCGAGCCGTTCACGCTGCACGAGCGCTCGCGCTTCCGCCGCGACGATACCGGCCGCTGGGTCTACATCGACGGCCAGACGCAGCGCGCGGCGCCGGCGAAAGCGGTCGTGACCCCGGGCCGCAACGAG
>DATLEB010000050.1:0-12862 GCA_035525615.1 Kofleriaceae bacterium
GTGAAGGGCATCATCCTGGCCGGCGGCCGCGGCACGCGCCTCTATCCGATCACGCGCGCCGTCTCGAAGCAGCTCCTGCCGGTCTACGACAAGCCGATGATCTACTACCCGCTGTCGGTGCTCATGCTCGCCGGCATCCGCGAGGTGATGGTCATCTCGACGCCGGAGGATCTGCCGGCGTACCGGCGGCTCCTGCGGGACGGCGCGCAGTGGGGCGTCCGCTTCGAGTACGCCGAGCAGGCGCAGCCGCGCGGGCTCGCCGAGGCGTTCCTCATCGGCAAGGACTTCATCGCCGGTGATCGCTGCGCGCTCGTCCTCGGCGACAACGTGTTCTACGGCTCGGGGCTGCAGGAGACCGTCGAGCGCGCGGCGGCCGCGGCGCGTGGCGCGGTCATCTTCGCGTATCCGGTGCGCGACCCCGAGCGCTACGGCATCGTCGAGCTCGGCGCCGACAAGCAGGTGGTGTCGCTCGAAGAGAAGCCGAGCAAGCCCCGCTCGAACCTGGCCGTGCCGGGCATCTACTTTTACGACGAGCAAGTGTCCGAGCTGGCGGCGCAGGTGCTGCCGAGCGCGCGCGGCGAGCTCGAGATCACCGACCTCAACCGGCTCTATCTCGAGCGCGGGCAGCTCACCGTCGAGGTCATGAGCCGCGGGATGGCGTGGCTCGACGCGGGCACGCACGAGTCGCTGCTCGAGGCGTCGAGCTTCGTGCACGCGATCCAGCGCCGCACCGGCCTGATGATCGCATGCCCCGAGGAGATCGCGTGGCGCATGGGCTTCATCGACCGCGCGCAGCTGGCCACGCTCGCCACCGAGCTCCCCGACGAGTACGGCGCCTATGTCCGCATGCTCGCTGGCAGTTGATTCTGTGTAACGCGGCGGCGCCGGGTACCCTCTAGAGGTCATGGAGCCCGAGCGCCAGCGTGATGCCGAAGACGACCTGGCCGTCGTAAAGCGGGTCTTGGGAGGTGCGCGCCATGACTTCACGATCCTGGTCCGCCGCCACAATCAGCGCCTCTACCGCGCCGCGCGAGGCATCGTGAAGGACGACGGCGAGGCCGAGGATGCCGTCCAGCAGGCGTGGATGGCAGTGTTTCGCAACCTGCGCAGCTACCGCGGCGACGCCGCCTTCTCCACGTGGATCACTCGCATCGCGGTGAACGAGGCCCTCACGCGCGTGCGCCGCGTGCCGGTCGTGGCCGAGGCCACCGACGAGCACGACACCGGGGACGGTCCCGACGAGCAGCGCTTCCATCAGGAGCTTGGCGCGCACCTCGAGCGCCACATCGAGCGCCTGCCCCAGGGCCTGCGCGAGGTCCTGGTCCTGCGCGAGGTCGTCGAGCTCGACACGGCCGAGACCGCGTCCTGTCTCGGCATCACCGAGGAGGCGGTGCGCGTGCGCCTCCATCGCGCGCGCGCCGCCGTCGCGACGTCACTGAGCCAGGTCCTGTCGCCGGTCGGCAGCCTCTACAGCTTCGCGGGTGCGCGGTGCGATCGCATCACAGCGTGGGTCGCGGCGGCCATCGAGCGCGAGCCCGTGTAACGCGCGCGGCGACGTCGCACTCCATGGATCATGAAGACGACCCTCTCCATGATCTCGCTTGGCCTGGCCCTCTCCGCGTGTGGCGGCAAGGGCGGCAGCACCGCGACCACCACGCCCACCGGCGGCGGCGACGCCGATCCGCTCGCCGCGCAGGTCGAGCGCGGCAAGACGCTCTACACGGACAGGTGCGCCGGCTGCCACGGCGCCGGCGGCGAGGGCACCGACAAGGGCCCTCCCGTCGTCGGCCCCCAGGCCTTCCCGCTCGACCCGCGCGCCGGCTCCGAGCGCAGCGTCCAGTTCAAGACCGCCGCCGACGTCTTTGCCTGGACCACCGAGCACATGCCCGCCAACGACCCGGGCAGCCTCTCGCAGGACGAGTACCTCGCCATCTTCGCGTTCGACCTCACCGCCAACGGCGTCAAGCTCGAGCAGCCGCTCGACGGCGCCGCCGCGGCCGCGATCGTGCTGCACCCGTAGCCGCGCTACGCCGGCGCCGCGTTCGCCACTATCGCGCGTCCGCGCCGAGCCCCTCGCGTCGCGCGAGCCCGTTCACGACCAGGTCGTATTGCACCGGCAGGCCGTTCCATCGCGGCGCGTTCGTTGCCGACGAGATGCCGAGATCCTCGTGCGCTCCGCGCAATCGGTTCCATGCATCGACGGAGCTCGGCGCGATGCGTGGCCCTTCCTGCGTCACGCGGCGCCCCTGCGGGTCGTAGACCAGCACCACGCCGTCGACGAGCTCCACGCGGTACTTGTACTCGTGCACGAAGACGTGGTGTCGCGTGCAGAAGCGGCAGAGATTCTCCAGCTCGGTCTCGCCGCCGTGCGCCCAGTGCTTGATGTGGTGGGCCTCCGTGAACAGGTGGTTGGTGCATCCCGGGAACCGGCACGTCGAGTCGCGGTGGCTCAGCGCACGCCAGAGCGCCGCCGAAAGCGTCCGCGTCCGTCGTCCCACCGACAGCGGGTTTCCCTGTTCGTCTTCGACCATCTCCACGATGCCGCAGTCGCACGTCAGCCGTCGGGCCGTTTCCGCGGGAACGCACGTTCCATCCGCGAACACGCCCACCTGATCGATCGCCACCTTGACGTCCTTCGGCTTCACGAGCGCCATCTTGTCCAGCGTCTCGAGTTCGGGAGCGGCGCGGGATTCCAGTGCTTCGCGCGGGATCGTCAGCACGACCTCCACCGGCGAGCAATCCGGCCTGTCGCCTCTCAGAACCGCCTGCGCGATCGAGACCAGCGCATCCGCCCGGTCGAAGCGCGGACGCCGCGTTCCCGCGGAAACGTCGGCTGGACGATCAGCGTCCGTCGCCGCTGACCCGTGTGCCGCCGTCGAACCCTGTGCGGCGGCCACGGCCCGTTTCGCGTGCTGCTCGATCGCGGCCATGACGATCGCCGCCTCCTCGGGGCGCAACGTGGCCTCGATACGCACCATGCCGTCGTCCAGATCGCGTCGGGTGACCTTCCGATCCTCGTCGACCTCGCGCACGTTCGCGTTCGAGAGCCGCTGCACCGCCCGGAGCTTCCGGCAGATGGTCTCGAGCTGAGCGCCGGTGCTGACCAGCGCATTGTTCAGCAGGAGCTCTTCGGTCCTTGCCGTCGCCACACGGGTGATGGCGCGCACCTTGGCGTAAGACAGTTTGCCCAGCCGCAGCGCTTCGTCGACGAGCGGGAGCTCGCCCAGTCGGCGCGCCACGCGCACGTGCTCGCGCCCGGTCCCTAACGACCAGCCGACGCGCCAAGAAAGCCAGTGGGCGCACGACTGGGCACCTGCGTGTCCCCATCCACTGCCAGCATCGAATTCGCGGATGTGCGTCAAGATCGTGTGCATCGCGGCATCGAAGTGCGCCGCCTCGTCGGCAATCAGATCCCCAAGCGCCCTCATCGCCGCCCGCTTCGTGTCCCCCGGCCGGTCCATCACGTTCACCATGACTGACATGTACTGCACGTATGTATAGGTGTCAAATGGAAAGAGTGTCAGTGCGGGATGGATGAGAGTGGCCTCGTCGACGTGCGCTGGTCGTCGTGTGCGGTGTCTGCCGACGCACAATGACTGTGGCAGTGAGAGGTGCTATCCAGGACGGCGAGGTGGTCAGTGGCGTATGGCGTATGGCGCGCTTCGTGCGCGGCATGGGGGCCGGTGGCGTGAACTGGCGCGAAGCGTGGAGGCCGTGCTCGAGCGTGGGTGTGCGGCTCAGCGTGCGCGCGGGCGGCTGACTCGCGATCACAGCGCGAGGGGTCGGCGCGACCGCGGTGGCGCAGGTTGCCGTTGGGAACGTGGCCTGGTGCGCGACCGGTCGGTACGTCGGGGCGCGAATGCGCCTAGCGTCCGAAATCGCGGACCGCGGCGATCACGCGATCCACGCTGGCGTCGTCGAGATCCGTGTAGAGCGGCAGGCGCACCAGCGTGTCGGCGACGAGCTCGCTCACGGGGCAGTCGCCGGGGGCGCCGCCGGCGGCGCGGCCGACCTCGGAGAGGTGCAGTGGCTGATAGTGGAAGGTGGCCTGGATGCCGGCGGCGGCGAGGTGCGCGATGAGGGCCTGCCGCGTGTCGAGGTCGCGCACGCGCATCCAGTAGATGTGCGCGGCGTGATCGGCGCCCTCGGGGACGTGCGGCTGCTGCACGCCGTGACGCGCGGCCCACGGGGCGAGCTCCGCGTGGTAGCGGCTCCACACGCGATGGCGTGCGCGCTGCGAGTCGGCGGCGCCCTCGAGCTGCGCCACCAGCACGGCGGCGAGGATCTCGCTGGGCAGGTAGCTCGAGCCGAGGTCGACCCAGGTGTACTTGTCCACCTGGCCGCGGAAGAAGCGGGCGCGGTTCGTGCCCTTCTCGCGGATGATCTCGGCGCGCTCCTCGAGCGCGCGGTCGTTGAGGACGAGCGCGCCGCCTTCGCCGCACGACACGTTCTTGGTGTCGTGGAAGCTCTGCGTCGCCATGGTCCCGAAGCTGCCCAGCGGGCGGCCGTGCCACGCACCGAACAGGCTGTGCGCGTTGTCCTCGACGAGCGCCGCGCCCGGCGCCGCCGCGCGCAGGCCGTCGACGTCCGCCGGCACGCCGGCGTAGTGCACCCCCACCACCGCGCGCGTGTGCGGCGTGACCTTCCGGGCCACATCCGCCGCGTCGAGGCACAAGGTGCGCGGGTCCACATCCGCGAACACGATCCGCGCCCCGCGCAGCGCGAACGCGCTCGCCGTCGACACGAACGTGAACGACGGCACGATGACCTCGTCGCCGGGGCCGATCGCCAGCAAGAGCGCGCTCATCTCGAGCGCGTGCGTGCACGACGTCGTGAGCAGCACCTTGCCGCCGCCGACGAGCGGCGAGAGCAGGGTCGACGCACGCGTGGTGTACGGGCCGTCGCCGCGCCAGTGGTCGCCGCCGATCGCGTCGCCGACCAGCGCGGCCTCGCGCCCGGTGCGGTGCGGCCGCGAGAACGGGATGGTGTAGCGAGTCATGCCGCGCCGTCCTTGCCGTCGGTCGCGCCCTGGACGTCGCGCACGACGTACGGCGGTCGGTCGAGCAGCCGGAAGTGCGCGCGCCCGAGGTACTCGCCGATGATCCCGAGACACAAGAGCTGCGCACCGCTGAAGATCGACACGATGCACGCCAGGAACGGGAAGCCCGGGGCGCTGCCGCCCTCGACGGCATACCGCACCAGCACGAACACCATCACCGCCAGCCCGAATCCGGTCAGCAGGAACCCGACGAAGCTCGCCAGCTGGAGCGGGATCGTCGAGAACCCGGTCATCATGTTGATGGCGTGCGTGAGGAGCTTCCGGAACGTGTAGTTCGACGTGCCGATCGTCCGCTCGTCGTGCCGCACCGTGACGTGCGAGAAGCGCTGCGTCCCCCACGTGAGCAGCACGTCGATCGAGACGTACGACCCGCGGAACTGCTCGAACGCCTCGCGCAGCTTGGTGCGGAACACGCGCCACGCGCTCACCTTCCCCGCGGTCGCCGCGCCCATGGATCCGGTCAGCACGCGTTTGGTGATACGCGACGCGAGCCCGCGGAAGAAGCCGTGCGGCTCGCGCGCCGGCGAGCCGTACACCACGTCCACGTCCTCGCCCAGCGCGGCCAGGAGCTTGGGCAGCTCCTCCGGCGGATGCTGCAGGTCGTCGTCCGTGGTCACCACCACGTCGAACCGCGCCGCCCGGATGCCGCACAGGAGCGCGGGGTGCTGGCCGTAGTTCCGCATCAGCTCGATCGCGCGCACGCCCGGCTGCGCGCGCGCCAGCGCCGCCACGGTCTTGCCGGTGCCGTCCGGGCTCGCGTCGTCGACGAGGATGATCTCCCACGCGCCCGGCGCCTGCGCCTCGAGCACGGGCCGGAGCCGCTCCACGAGCGGACCGATCGAGCCGGCGCTGCGATAGCAGGGGATGACGACCGAGAGCCCGCGAGACAGCACGCTCCTCGTGTGTACCACTCGGTGAGGGGCCCGTGAGGCGTCTCCGCCCGGGGAGGCGATCTGACGACACTCCGCCCCATGCGACGCGCGCTCGTGATGGTCGTCTCCCTCGTGCTCGGTAGCTGCGCCTTCGAGCCGCAGGGGCAGGGTGCGGGCTCCATCGGCGACGACGACCAGGGCACCGACGCTGACGCCGAAACCGAAACCGACGCCGAAACCGAACCCGATGCCGCGTCCATTGCCGATCCCGACGCCGCCGACCCGTCGACCGTCGCCGACGCCGCGCTCCCGCTCCCCGACGCCGCGCTCCCGCTCCCCGACGCCGCGCCCCCGCTCCCCGACGCCGCGCCCCCGCCGATCGACGCCGCGGCCCCGACCGAGAACGCGTGCTCGAACGGCGACGACGACGACGACGACGGCAAGACCGACTGTCGCGACGACGACTGCCCGTCGTGCGGCGGCCTGCTCTCGTGCTGCGGCAGTGGCGCCTGTGCGCTCATCTGCCTCTGACGCCTCGCTGCCGGCGCGTCCTCAGAGCTCGCTGCAGACGATGTCACCGCTGCGCGCGCGGACCTTGGCCTTGATGACCTGACCGTCCTTGTACTTCTTCCACGTGCCCTCGCTCACGTCGCACGTGCGGTTGTGCTTCCCGTCGTTCAGATCGATGGTGTAGACGCCTTCCTTCTTCCCCGCGCGCCGCGCGCCGATGCCGCTCTGCACCTTCGACGCGGGCACCGCGGGCCAGCCCACCTCGAGGCCCTTGCCGCTGTTCTTCAGCTCCTCGACCCGGGTCCACCGGTCGATGCGGAAGCTGCAGAAGTCGTCGTCGACGCCCTCGCTCCTCATGCGCGGCGTGCACTTCTTCACCTCCTCGAAGGTGCCGTCGCCCTTGTCCTGCTTCACGACCGCGCAGTCCTCGCCGTCCTGCACCTGCTTGGTCGACCGCTGCTTGCGCGAGCACGAGATCTGACGTGCGCCGCTCGGCACCTCGTTCTTCCACGCCTCCTCCCCGACCTCGCGGTACTCCTCGATCTGCTGCACCGCGGCCCAGCGGTGCCCGGTCACGGTCATCTGCACCTCCTTCTTGCGGATGCACATGAACCAGATCAGCACGCAGAAGACGACGAACCCGAACAGGATGTACCAGAGCAGGTGCGACTTCTTCGCCACCGGCTTGGGCTGCGTGACCAGCGGGACCGCCTTGGCGTCGCTCAAGGGCGCGCCGCACTTGCCGCAGTTCTTGGCCCTGGACGACTGCGCCGCGCCACACGAGCCGCACTTCTTGTCCACGCCCGTGAAGACGTGGTCCTCGACCTTCACCTTGTCGGCATCGGGCGGGAAGTAGCGCTTGGTCTCGTCCTGCGGCGCGCCGCAGTTCGGACAGTGGCGGTGGGTCTTGCCGAGGAGCTTCTTGGTATCGCAGTGGGAACAGTCCCACAGCATCTCGTAGTGACCGAGGCTCTCCTCGCGCGCTTTGTCCATCTCCCGATGGTAACTGCTCAGGGCGCGACGGTCAGCGCGAGCGTGAAGGTTCCGCTGCCGTTGCCGGCGTCGCCGTCGACGCCGAGGAAGACCTCGATCGCCGCGGTGCCGCTGTTGGTGTACGCGATGGTCTCGGCCTCGCCGTCGTAGTTCGAGTCGTCGCCGGCGAGGCACACGACCGGCGCCGCGGAGCAGCTCGCCGCGGGACCGGCGATGAGATACACGCCGGCGTCGTAGCCCTCCTCGGGCGTCATCGTGACGGACAGCGTGCGCTGCCCCGGGATCGACAGCGTGTAGAGGCGATCGGGACCGGTCGTGCGCCACGTCGTGCAGTCGCCGTTCGGGTAATCGCTCGGGTCGTGATGGTTCAGGTAGCCCACCGTGGTGCCGGTGACCGCCGCCGCGCCGCTCGACACGTCAATGCTCTCGGCGGTGGTGCACGTCTCGCCCGCCGGCGCGGGACCCGTCACGACGCCGAGCATGTAGCCGTCGCCGCCGGGGTTGTAGCTGTCGACGACGACGTAGAGGTCGACCGGCGCCGCGGTCGCGTTCTCGTAGATCGCGGTCTCGGCGTCGCCCTCGAAGCCTTCGTCGTGGCCGCCGCGGCACACGAGCGGCGACACGTCACACGTCGCCGCCGGCGTCGCGACGAAGTAGAGGCCGACGTCGAAGGTGTCGACGGTCGGCGTGACGGTCGCGGTCACGCGCTGGCGGGCCGGCACGGTGACGGTGTGGACGCGATCGTTGCCCGGCGCCTCGTAGCCGGTGCAGCCGCCGGTGTCGTCGGGCGCGTAGTTGTTCTCGTAGCCGGTGATCGTCGACGTCGTGCCGAGCACGGTGGCCATGCCGTTGACGAGCGTGACGGCCTCGCCGAGCGTGCACGTGTCGCCGGGCTGGGTCGGCGGCGTCGGGCCGACGGTCACGCCGAGCGTGTACGCGTCGCCGACCGCGCGGAAGCCGTCGATGATGATGTAGACGTCGACGGCGGCGTTGGTCGTGTTCTTGTAGATCGCCGTGTCCTCGTCGCCATCGCCGCCGCTGTCCGCCGCGCCCAGGCACGTGATGGTCGCTGCGTCGCACGACGCGGCCGGAGCGCCGACGAGGAACACGCCGGGATCGAACGTGTCGGCGGTGGGCGTCACCGTCGCGATGAGCCGGTTGCCGGGGCCCACGCTCACGACGTACACGCGATCCGCGCCCGGCGAGTTGGTGTCGGTGCAGACGCCGGGCTGATAGTCGTTGGTGTAGCCGGCGGTCGTCGCGGAGATCGACGTCGTGCCCACGCCGCCGGTCAGCGTGACCGGCTCGGCCGAGGTGCACAGGTCGCCCGCGAGCGGCGCGGCGTCGATGCCGGCGTCGACGTTCGACATGGGCGCGTCGATCGCGACCGCGGCGTCGGTGCCGATGGCGGCGTCGATCGCGACGACGTCGTCGTCATCATCGTCGCCGTTGCGGCCACCGCCGCCGGCGCAGGCCGCGGCGGCGATCGTGCCGGTGAACGTGAAGGCGTACAGCGCGAGCTGGAGGAAGGAAGGCGTGCGCGTCATGGGAGGGCGCGCACCCTACACAGAATCCCGGTCGCGGTTCGAGCGGATTCGTTCGCGCTACCGCAACCGGAGTTCGGTTCTCACTGCACGCGTACCGCGAGCGTGTACGGACCCTCGTGCGTCGTCGAGTAGCTGTCCACCACGATGAGCGCCTCGACGGTCGCGCCCGTCGCGTTGGTGTACGTGATCGTCTCGGCACCGCTCGAGCTCGCGCCGTCGATGCCGGCGAGGCACACGATCGGGTTCGCATCGCACGAGGTCGCCGGACCGGCGACGACGTAGAGACCGCCGTCCCAGCCGTTCGGCGTCAGCGTCGCCGTCAACGTCGCGCCCATCGGGACCGCGACCGAGTGGACGCGGTCGTTGCCGCTCTGCGTGTACGTGCTCGTGCACGTGTTCGGCGGCGCGTAGTTCGGCGAGTAGCCGAGCGCGTCCGTGGTGGTGCCGCTGATCGTGGCCATGCCCGCGGTGAGCGTGATTGCCTCGGCGTCCTGGCACGTGTTGCCGCGCGGCCGGCCGACCGAGATGGCGAGGTCGTACGCGCCCGCGCCCGTCGCGTAGTAACCGTCGACGACGACGAAGACGTCGACCGGGTTCGCGGTCGTGTTCTGGTACGTGAGCGCCTCGGTGGCGCCGCTGCCTCCGTCGTCGACGCCGTCGATGCAGGTGATCGGCGTGGTCGCGCACGCCGTGGCCGGGCCCGCGATGAAGTAGAGCGTCGCGTCGAAGCCCGTGGGACGGAGCGTCGCCGACAGGAACTCCCCGGCCGGCACGGTGACGCTGTACACGCGATCGTTGCCGGCGCCGGTGGTGCACGCCGCGGGCGGCGCGTAGTTGTTGTCGTAGTTCGACGCGGTGGCGGTCGTGCCGCTCAGCATCGCGCTGCCGTTGGTGAGCGTGACGGCCTCGGCGAGCGGGCAGGTGTCGCCGGGCGGCGTGGGTGGGATGGTCGCCACGGTCGCCGCGAGCGAGAACGTGCCGCCGGTGGTCGACGTTCCGTCGACGACGACGAACACCGAAACGGTCGCGCCGCTGGTGTTGTCGTAGCGGACGTTCTCGGCGGTGCCGCTCAGGCCGGCGTCGGTGCCGGCGAGGCAGGCGATCGGCGCGACCTCGCACATCGCGGCGGGCGTCGCGACGAGGTACAGGCCGGGATCGAAGCCGGCCGAGGGCGTGAGCGCAGCGGTCAGGCGCGCCCCGGTCGGCACCGCGATCTCGTAGACGTGGTCGGGGCCGTCCTGGAGATACGTCGACGTGCACGCCGTCGGCGGCATGTAGTTGTTGGCGAAGCCGACGGTCGTGCCGGTCACGGTAGCGCTGCCCATGCCGCCGGCGATCGTGATCGCGTCGGGCATGGTGCAGGTCTCGCCGGTGAGCGGCATCGCGTCGATCGACATCGCATCGGTCCCGGCGTCGAGAGCCATGGCGTCGATGCCGAGCGGCGCGTCGATGGACAGCGGTGCGTCGGTCGCGGCGGTGTCGACGTCGCGCGCGTCGACGGCGACATCGTCGTCGTCGTCACCGGCGTGGTCGCTGCCGGCGGCGCACGCCGCGATCGAGAGGGTGGAGGAGGTGAGAAGGAGGAGGGGGAGCGTACCGGGGAGGCGATACTTCATCGGGGCGCGCACCCTAGGGAAACGCCTCGGATGTTTCAACCCCTCCGTCGGTGTACACGTGCGAACAATTGACGCGGTCGCGACACCTCAGGGTGCGACCACGGGCGTCGGCGACTGCCGCAGGGCGAGGCGGAAGTCACCCTGCGCGGCGAGCTCCGTCACGGTGTCGACCACGACGAACACGTCCTCCGGCGCACCGGTGGTGTTGTCGTGGCTGAGAAAAGCCTGGTCGGTCGCGGCGATGGCTTCGCCGGCCAAGCACGCGGCCGCGCACGACGCGGCTGGTCCGGCCAGGACGTAGAGCGCTGCCGGGAACGTCGGCGAGAGCTTGGCGTCGAGGCGATGACCTGCGGGGATCGTGACGCGGTACACGCGGTCGGCGCCGAGCTCGTCTTGCGTCGTGCAGTGCGGCGCGTAGTCGGCGTGGTAGCCACCGAGGCTCGCGAGGATGGTGGCGGAGAGGGTCGTCGCCCCGCTGACGCCGCGGAGCGTGACCGGCTGCGCGTCGTCGCAGCGTTCGCCGGCGAGCGGCGTCGTGTCGACGGTGGCGTCGCTGCTGGGCGCCGCGTCGAGGAGCTCGATGGCGCCATCGGCGGCGAGGTTGTCACCGCACGCGGCGGCGACGGTGGCGAGGAGGAAGAGGGCAGCGCAGCGATGGGCCATGATCGCGCGTACACAGCAATCCCCACACCAGATCGCATCTGGCCGCGATCGATGCGGTTGCCAGCTCGTGCCGCTGCGACACTCGACCGGATTGCGCGCGCGAACTGATCGGTCTGTTCAGTCCGGATAGAGATACGAACAGATCGACGCGTCGGCGGGCAGGCCCGGCTCGGGCGTCATCGGGCCATCGCCGCCGTACTCCTGGCGCGCGGCGGTCGTGAGCGTGCGCGAGCCGGCGATGCCGCCGAGGATCGTCGCGCCCTCGGTCGCGGTGCGCGCGTAGCTGGTGTAGTCGACCGAGTAGAGGCCGAAGCGCGGACCGAAGCCCTCGTGCCACTCGAAGTTGTCGAAGAGGCTCCAGTGGTAATACCCGCGCACGTCGACGCCGTCGCGCCGGGCGCGATCGACCTGCTCGAGGACGCGGACCACGTTCTCCGCGCGACGCACGCCGTGCTCGGTCGCGATGCCGGCCTCGGTGATGAGCATGGGCAGGCCGGGATACCGCGCCGACATGTCCTTCAGGATCGTGTAGAGGCCGGCGGCGTGGAACTCGTAGCCCATCACCGGCACGCACGTGGTCGGGTCGAGCGCGGGCAGGCACGCGCCGAGATCGAACGCGCCGAAGCACGGCGTCAGCCCGAGCTGCGCCACCGCCGCCGCGGAGCCGGTGACGCCGGCGCGGAAGTAGTACTGGATGCCGAGCCAGTCGAGCTTGCCGGCCCACTCGGGGTGCGCCTCGTCGCCGCTGCCGTCGAGATCGGGATCGAAGGTGCCGTTCACGAACGCGTCGACGGCGACGTGGTGATAGACGTAGATGAGCTTGTCGCGCGCCGCGACGTCGATGGCATCGGTCGAGACGTGGTTGTTGCTCGCGGCGGTCCAGTCCACCACGGAGAGCGTGAAGCCCACCGCCGCCGCCACGCCGTCGCCGTCGCTGTCGACGGTGTCCGCGGCCTTGATGGCGTCGTACATCTCGGCGTGCGCCGCGAGGTAGTCGCGGATCACCGGCACGAAGTCGGTGAAGAGCGACGTGATGAGCACGCGCCCGGGCGGAAAGTTGCCGATGCCGTACGCCGCGATGAGGTAGTTCACCGGCTCGTTCAGCGTGCCCCACTCGTCGACGCGATCGCCGTAGCGCCGCGCGAGCTCGCCGGCCAGCTCCGCCATCTCGTCGACGATCTGCGCGCCGCCGAGCGAGCCCAGCCCGCACAGGTTGGTGTCCGATGGCTGCCCGGGCGGCTGGTTCTGCCCGCACTGCGGATCGCGCGGGTCCGCGATCCACACCGGGTTCGAGAAGTGATGCACGGTGATCATCGGGCGGATACCGCGCGCGCGGAGCTGATCGATCAGCATCCCGTAATGGGCGAACGCCGCCTCGTCCCAGACGTCGCGCGTCGGTTCGAGGCGCGACCACTCCACGCTGAAGCGGTAGCTGTCGAGGTTGGTGTCGACCAGCAGCTGGATGTCCTCGATCGCCTTCGAGTAGCCGCGCGACGCGTCGCCCACGAACGCCTTGCCCTTGCCGAGCCCGCCGTCCGCGACCCGGCGCGACCAGACGTTCCAGTCGCTGCTGGCGGGCGCCTCCTCGATCTGCGTGGCCGC
>DATLEB010000061.1:0-46904 GCA_035525615.1 Kofleriaceae bacterium
AAGCAGGACGCCATCACCGCCGAGGTCAAGGCCTCGAACCTGCGCGGTCGCGGCGGCGCCGGTTTCGCCACCGGCATGAAGCGGTCGTTCGTCCCCAAGGACGCGAAGGTCGTGCACCTCGTGTGCAACGCCGACGAGTCCGAGCCGGGCACGTGCAAGGACCGCGAGCTGATGTTCTGGGATCCCCACCTCCTCATCGAGGGCATGGTGATCTCGGCGTACGCGCTGCGCGCGACGCACAACTACATCTACATCCGCGGCGAGATGATGCGCGAGGTGGTCGTCCTCCAGCGGGCGATCGACGAGGCGTACCAGCGCGGTTACCTCGGCAAGAACATCCTCGGCTCGGGCTTCGAGTGCCACATCACCGTGCACCGTGGCGCCGGCGCGTACATCTGTGGCGAGGAGACGGCGCTGCTCAACTCCCTCGAGGGCGAGCGCGGCCAGCCCCGCCTCAAGCCGCCGTTCCCGGCGGTGAAGGGCCTCTTCGGCAACCCGACCATCGTGAACAACGTCGAGACCCTGATGAACATCCCGTTCATCGTCGACAAGGGCGGCGCGTGGTTCGCCGAGCTCGGCGTCGGCCGCTCGGGCGGCACGCGCATCGTCTGCGTCTCGGGTCACGTCAACAAGCCCGGCGTCTTCGAGCTGCCGCTGTCGATCACGATGCGCGAGCTCATCGACGACGTCGCGGGTGGCGTCTGGAAGGGCCGCAAGGCCAAGGCCGTCATCCCCGGCGGCACGTCGATGCCGCCGCTCGACGAGACCGAGCTCGACGTCATGTGCGAGTTCGACGCGCTCATGACCGACGAGCGCATCAAGCCGTGCGAGGTCCGTCCCGGCCAGCTGTTCGACATGGGCGGCGGCCGCAACCTGCGCACCATGGCCGGCTCGGGCGGCGTGGTCGTCATGGACGACCAGACCGACATCCCGATGGCGGTCTGGCGCATCATGAAGTTCTACGCCCACGAGTCGTGCGGTCAGTGCACGCCGTGCCGCGAGGGCACCGGCTGGCTCGAGAAGGTCGCGCGCCGCGTGGCGCACGGCGAGGGCAAGCCCACGGACATCGACCTGCTCGCGACGATCGCGCACGGCATCGCCGGCAACACGATCTGCGCGCTCGGCGAGGCTGCGGCGTGGCCGATGCTCGGCTTCCTCACCAAGTTCCGCGCCGAGTTCGTCGCGAAGGTCAAGGGAGCCGCGGCATGAGCACGCGAATCTTCATCTACGTCATCACGGCGCTCGTCCTGATGACCGGTCTCGCGTTCGCGCAGCAGGCGCCGGCGCCCGTGAAGCCGCCGCCGCGCTCGGCGACGGTGGCCGGCAAGGGCGTCACCGACCGCGACGTCGTCACCAAGCAGGCCGACGCCGGCAAGCCCGCCGCCGGCAAGCAGAAGACCAAGCCCGGCATGGCGATCGCCTTCTGGCTGTTCGCCCTGATCACGGTCGGCGGCTCGATCTTCGTCATCACGCGCAAGAACCTCATCGCCGCGGTGATGGGCATGGTCGGCACGTTCTTCGGGCTGGCCGCGCTCTACATGATGCTCTACGCGCACTTCCTCGCGGTCGTGCAGATGCTCGTCTACGCGGGCGCCATCATGGTGCTCTTCGTCTTCGTCATCATGATCCTCAACAAGCCGGAGGACGAGCCGTACGCGAAGCCCGGCAAGGCGGGCAAGGCCGTCGCCGGCCTGGCCATGGCGTACCTGCTCTTCCGCCTCGGCCAGGTGCTCATCTCGGTCGACACGACGGTGACCGCGCCACAGCTGGCGGCGCCGGCGACGACCGCGCAGGGGCACGACTGGGGCTCGACGGCGTCGGTGGGCTGGAACCTCTTCACCGAGTACCTGTTCCCGTTCGAGGCGGTCTCGATCCTGCTCCTCGTCGCCGTGGTCGGCTCGATCGCCATCGCGCGTCCGCTCAAGGACGACGACGGCGAGCAGCTGGAGGTGCAGCCGTGATCATGAACATCGGCTTCGGTCACTTCCTGGTGCTGGCTGCGGTGCTGTTCGCCATCGGCACCGCCGGCGTCCTCCTCCGCAAGAACGTGCTCATCATCATGATGAGCATCGAGCTGCAGCTCAACGCGGCCAACCTGACCATCCTCACGTTCGCCCGCATGCACGGGGACGTGGGCGGTCACTCCTTCGCGATGGTGGTCATCGCCGTCGCCGCGGCCGAGGTCGCGGTCGGCCTCGCCATCGTCGTCGCCATCTTCCGAGGTCGACGCCATGTCGACGTCGACAAGATGAACATCCTGAAGCACTAGGGCCGTACGACCCATGGAAGCCCAAAGCAACGCGATCAACTTCCTGTGGGTGGTGCCCGCGCTGCCGCTCATCGGCGCGTTCATCAACCTGACGCTCGGCCGCAAGCTCTCGCGCCAGACGGTGCACTTCGTCGCCGTCGCCGCGATCGCCGCGTCCTTCTTCGTCGCCGCGTGGCTGGTCATCTGGCCGCTGCGCCAGGCGTACGACGCCTACAAGGCCGGCAACCTCGGCGCGATCTTCGAGCTGAAGGAGAAGCTCTACACGTGGATCGAGGTCGGGAACTTCAAGGTAGAGCTCGCGTTCCGCCTCGACCCGCTCTCGAGCGTGATGACGCTCATCGTCACCTTCTGCTCGACGCTCATCCACATCTACTCGACCGGGTACATGGAGCACGAGAAGCGCTACGGCGCCTACTTCGGCTACCTGAACCTGTTCACGGGCGCGATGCTCATCCTGGTGCTCGGCGCCAACATGCCGGTGATGTTCATCGGCTGGGAGGGCGTCGGCCTCTGCAGCTACCTGCTCATCGGCTTCTGGTTCGAGAACGAGGCGTACGCGACGGCCGGCCGCAAGGCGTTCGTCGTGAACCGCATCGGTGACTGCGCGTTCCTCCTCGGCATGTTCCTGCTCTACTGGGCCACGCAGGGCATCGACGGCGGCACGTCGCTCGACTTCACGGCGCTCCGCAACATCGGCGAGAGCCAGCCCGAGGTCTACGAGCAGATGTACTGGGGCCGCGAGCGTCTCGCCGCGGCGGCCTGCGTGCTGCTCTTCATCGGCGCCGCCGGCAAGTCGGCGCAGATTCCGCTCTACGTCTGGCTGCCGGACGCGATGGCCGGCCCCACGCCGGTCTCGGCGCTCATCCACGCCGCCACCATGGTCACCGCCGGTGTCTACATGGTCGCGCGCATGTCATGGGTGTTCGCGCACTCCACGACGGCGATGGCGGTGGTCGCGGTCATCGGCGCCCTGACGGCGCTCGCCGCGGCGTTCATGGCGTTCGCGCAGACCGATCTCAAGAAGGTCCTCGCCTACTCGACCGTGAGCCAGCTCGGCTTCATGTTCGTCGGCGTCGGCACCGGCAACTGGACCGCCGCGATCTTCCACCTCGGCACGCACGCCTTCTTCAAGGCCGGCCTCTTCCTCGGCGCCGGCAGCGTCATGCACGGCATGGAGGGCTCGGGCGACATCCGCATCATGGGTGGCCTGAAGAAGTACCTGCCGGTGACGCACCTGTGCTTCCTGGTCTACTGCCTGGCGATCGCAGGCTTCCCGCTGTTCTCGGGCTTCTTCTCGAAGGATTCGATCCTCGCCGGCGCCTGGGCCTCGCACCACGAAGGCTGGCCGCCGTTCCTCGGCAAGGCGCTGTGGGGCACGTTGCTCGTCGCCGCGCTCGGCACCGCGTTCTACATGTGGCGGCTCTACTTCCTCGTGTTCTCGGGGCCCTACCGCGGCGAGGAGCACGTCGCGCACCCGCACGAGTCGCCGGTCAACATGACCGGTCCGCTCGTCGTGCTCGCGATCCTCGCGTTCGGGGCCGGCTTCATCGGCGTCCCGCACGTCTTCCACCTGCCGCACGTGTTCTCGTTCTTCCCCGACTGGCTCGCGCACTCGGTGAAGCCGGTGTTCCACGGCGAGCACGGCATCCAGGTGCTGCCGCACCTCTCGGTCACGACCGAGTGGGCGCTCATGGGCGCCGCCACCGCCTCGGGCATCATCGGCATCGGGCTCGCGGCGTTCTTCTATCGCAATGGCCCGTCGCCGGCGATCGAGCGCTGGACCAGCGCGGGCGCCGGCAAGGGCCTGTACGACGCGTCGTCCAACAAGCTCTGGGTCGACGAGGTCTACGAGGTCATCCTCATCAAGCCGTTCCGCTTCCTGGCGCGCGGCCTGTTCGAGATCGTCGATCGCTTCATGATCGACACCGTGCTGGTCAATGGCCTGGGCTTCGCGGTCCAGACCTTCTCGCGCGTCTCGCGCTGGATCCAGAACGGCATGGTGCAGCGCTATCTGGTGGGCATCGTGATCGGTGCCGCCGCGATCTTCCTGTGGACGGCGCGCGCCGACGAGCCGAGCTTCTCGTGGCGGGCCGTGCCCGCGGGCGTCGAGTTCACCGCCCAGCCCGGCAACGGTCTGCGCAAGGACTCGATCGTGAAGTGGGACTTCGACGGTGACGGTCAGCCCGACGACGGCGCGACCGGCACGGTGATCGTCAAGCGCCGTGGCGAGGTCGCCAGCCGCGTGACGCTCTTCATCGCGGACCCGGTGTGGGGCAAGAAGACCCCCGACGGTGAGCCCAAGGAGTGGCGTCGCGTGACACGCAAGGTCGAGCTACCCGCTGCGATTTCTTCCGTCTCAGGTGACGCGGCGGCGGGAGGTGCACCGTGAACAACGGCGCCTGGGTCCTCCCGCTCATCCTGGGGTTGCCGCTGGTCGGCGCCCTGTTCGCGATGTGCACGCCGCGAGGCGAGCACAGCCTGGCGCGCGGGATCGGCATCGCGACGTCGACGATCACGTTCATCGTCTCGCTGTTCGCGCTGTCGTACTTCGACAAGAACGCGGCCGGCTACCAGATGGTGACCGACGTGTCGTGGATCCCCGGCCTCGGCATCCGGTTCAAGACCGGCGTCGACGGCATCACGCTGTGGCTGGTCCTGCTCACCACGTTCCTGACGCCGGTGACGCTGCTCGCGGCGACCAGGTCGATCGAGAAGCACGTGCGCGAGTTCGTCGCCACCATGCTGATCCTCGAGGTCGGCATGATCGGCACGTTCATCGCGGTCGACGCCTTCCTCTTCTACGTGATGTGGGAGCTGATGCTCATCCCGATGTACCTGCTCATCGGCATCTGGGGTGGGCAGCGCCGCATCTACGCGTCGATCAAGTTCGTCATCTACACGATGGTCGGCTCGCTGCTCATGCTGGTCGCCATCTTCTACGTGTACGTCAGCTACGCCGACGTCACCGGCGTGTACACGACCGACCTCGAGAAGCTGCAGACGCTGGTGCTCCCGCACAAGGCGCAGGTCTGGTGCTTCGCCGCGTTCGCGCTGGCCTTCTGCATCAAGATCCCGCTGTTCCCCCTGCACACGTGGTTGCCCGACGCGCACGTCGAGGCGCCCACGCCCGGCTCGGTCATCCTCGCCGGCGTGCTCCTGAAGCTCGGCATCTTCGGCCTCATCCGCTGGGCCATGCCGCTCTTCCCGTACGGCGCGTCGGTGCTGGCGCCGTACATCGCGATCCTCGCGGTCATCGGCATCGTCTACGGCGCGCTGGTCGCGTACGCGCAGGACGACGTCAAGAAGCTGGTCGCGTACTCCTCGGTGTCGCACCTCGGCTTCTGCGCGCTGGGTCTGTTCGCGCTGACGCCGGCCGGGATCGAGGGCTCGATCTTCGCCATGCTCTCGCACGGTCTCACCACCGGCGGCCTGTTCCTCGGCATCGGGATGCTCTACGAGCGCCGCCACACGCGTCGCCTCGCCGAGTACGGCGGTCTGTGGAAGCAGATGCCGGTGTTCAGCGCGCTCTACCTCATCATCGTGATGGGCTCGGCCGGCCTGCCCGGTCTCTCGGGCTTCATCGGCGAGTTCCTCTCGATCTTCGGGACGTTCAACTCGGCGGACACGTTCCCCGAGGGCTATCCGACGTACCTGCCGCACCCGCGGTTGCTGGGCGCGATCGCTGCGACCGGCGTGATCGTCGGCGCGGTCTACCTCCTCTTCATGTTCCAGAAGGTCTTCTTCGGGCCGCTGGACAAGACGCGCAACGGCGCGCTCCCCGACCTGTCGGTGCGCGAGAAGAGCGTGTTCATCCCGCTCGTCATCCTCATCTTCGCGATGGGCATCTTCCCGCGGCCGTTCCTCAAGCGGATGGAGCCGTCGGTGAACGCGTTCCTCGGCCACTATCACGCCAAGCTCGCCGAGGGCGACGGTCCGGCTCGTCTCGTCAGCGACGACCTGAACGTCCGCGCGCGTGCGGCGATCCAGCGCATTCGCCGTGGTGGCGGCGTGGCAGCGGCCGGCGACGACCCGACCGCCGTGCCCGCGGGCCAGGCGCCGCCGAGGCCGACGGCCCAGCCCATTCCGGCGCCCGGAGGTCACTGACATGCAGTTCGCATCTGGAGATCTCCTCTACATCGCGCCGTTCCTCGTGCTCGCGCTGAGCGGCATCCTGCTCGTGCTCGCCGAGGCGTTCTTCGCCGGCCGCGACCGCAGCACGCTCGCGGGGCTCGCCGTCGCCGGCGCGCTCGCCGCCACGGTCACGTCGATCGCGCTCTACCGGCACATGGGCCCGAACCAGGCCAAGCTGCTGTTCAGCGAGATGCTCGTCGCGGATCGCACCGCGTACGTGCTGTCGGGTCTGTTCGGCGTGGTCGCCGCGCTGGCCGCGCTGCTCGCGCCGTCGCATCAGCGCGCGCACGGCTGGGTGGTCGGCGAGTACTACGGCATCCTGTTGCTCGCGGCGTCGGGCATGGTGCTGCTCGCGCAGGCCGCCAACCTCGCCACCGTGTTCCTCGGCGTCGAGACCATGTCGATCGGCGTCTACGTGATGACCGCCCTCCGTCGTCGCTCCAAGCGCGGCAACGAGGCGGCGATGAAGTACTTCCTCATCGGTGCGTTCGCGACCGGTTTCCTGCTCTACGGCATGGCGCTCGTCTACGGGGCCATCGGCACGACGAGCCTGGTCCAGATCCAGGGTCGCCTCGTCAGCGGCAACCTCGGCCTGCTCACGGTCGGCACCTTCATGATGATCGCGGCGTTCGCGTTCAAGGTCGCGGCGGTGCCGTTCCACATGTGGGCGCCGGACGCGTACGAAGGCGCGCCCACGCCGGTGACCGCGTTCATGGCGGCGGCCGTGAAGGCGGCGGCGATCGCCGCGATGATGCGCCTCTTCGGTCAGTTCATGGGCGGCGACAAGCTGCCCTACGGCGTGATCGGGTGGGCCTCTCCGCTGGCCGTGCTCGCGGCGATCACGATCACCGTCGGCAACATCGCCGCGGTTCGCCAGGACAACATCAAGCGCATGCTGGCGTACTCGTCGATCTCGCACGCCGGCGTGCTGCTGGTCGGCCTGTGCGCGATGGGCCTGGGCTCGGCGACCGGCAAGGCGTCGCTCATCTACTACCTGATCGCGTACTCGCTCACGACCATGGGCGCGTTCGCGGTGGTCGCATACGTCGGCAACAAGGACAACGAGCGGCTCGACATCGACGACTGGGCCGGGCTCGGCGCACGTCACCCGGGCGCGGCGCTGGCGATGACGGTGTGCCTGCTCTCGCTCGGCGGCATGCCGCCCACCGGTGGCTTCTTCGCCAAGTTCTACGTGTTCAAGAGCGCGATGGACGCGCAGGACCAGCAGCTCCTGTGGCTCACGGCGATCGGCGTCGTGAACTCGGCGATCAGCATCTTCTACTACCTGCGCATCGTGACCTCGATGTACTTCAAGGACGCGCGCAGCGAGATCGCGGTGACGCGCTCGGCCGGCCTCGCGTTCGTGATGGCGGTGTGCCCGTTGGTCATCCTGGAGATGGGCATCTTCCCGAACTGGTGGCTGACGCTCTAGGTCCCAACCTTGACCTTGACCTTGACCTCGACCTTGACCTTGACCTGAACCTTGACCTTGACCTGAACGTGAACCTGAACCCCACCGTTGACCTTGACGTTGACGCTCAACGGGCCGTTTCAGGTCAAGGTCAACGTCAAGGGTGGGGTTCAAGTTCAGGTTCAGGTCAACGTCAACGTTCAGGTCAACGTCAACGTTCAGGTCAACGTCAACGTCAACGTTCACGTCAACGTAGGCGAGCCTCGTGAATCACAAGCTCATCGAGCTCGCGAGAGCGGCGGGGTTGGAGCCGTCGTACACGGGGTGGAAGGGCGAATCGGTCACGGCTAGCGCCGAGGCGCTCGTTGCCGTCTTGCGCCAGCTCGGCGTGCCCATCTCCGCACCGGACCAGCTCGACGAGGCGTGGGCCGAGGTCGAGCGGCGGAAGTGGGGCGAGCTGGTGCCGCCGGTGGTGGTGGCGTGGGACGACGCGCCGCTCGTCGTGCCGCTGCGCGTGCCGGCGGAGGCGGACGCGGCGTGGGAGCTCGTGGTGACGACGGAGAGCGGCCAGGTCCACCGCGCGACGGGGCACCTGTTCGATCTGCCGGCGACCGAGCACGCCAATCCGCCCGGGCTGGGCGGAACCACGCACTGCGTGCGGACGGCGATGATCGCGATCGGCGGCGAGCTCGGCTATCACACGCTCACGTGGCAGATCGCCAAGGCGTGGGGTGAGAGCCACGTCATCGCGGCGCCGACGCGCGCGTGGGGCGCGCCCGGTGACGTGCCGCGGCGCTGGGGCGCGTTCGCGCCGCTCTACGCGATGCGCGCGCCCTCGACGGGCGCGACCGGCGACATCAGCGTCCTGCGCGCGATGTTCGAGGAGGTGCAGGCGCGCGGCGGACACTACGTCGGCACGCTGCCGATCCTCGCCGCGTTCCTCGACGAGCCGTGTCAGCCGAGCCCGTACGCGCCGGCGTCGCGCCTGTTCTGGAACGAGCTCTACCTCGACATCGAGGCCGACGCGTTCGGCGACCTCGACAGCGATCCGTTCGCGCGCCCCGACGTGCGCGCGGTGCGTGAGCGCCTGGCCGCCGAGCCGATGGTCGACTACCGCGCGCAGTATGCGTGGCGTCGCAAGCTCATCGACGAGCTCGCCGCGTACCACTGGACCAACAACCGGCTGGTGCGCGCGTCGATCGAGCTGCGCGTGCAGGAGAGCGCGCTCGCCGACTACGCCGTGTTCCGCGCCATCGGCGAGCAGCAGCGCGCGCCGTGGCACTGCTGGCCCGCCGAGCTCCGCGACGGCGTCCCGTACGTGGCGTCGCTCGACGCCATCCCCGCCGGCGTCGACGTGGCGCGCGTGCGCAGCCACGCCTGGGCGCAGTGGCGCATCGGCGGCCAGCTGGGCGAGCTCAAGCTCGACTTCGGCGAGAGCGGCGGCCTTTACCTCGACCTTCCCGTCGGCGTCAGCCGCGACGCGTACGAGGTGTGGCGCCACCGCGAGCTGTTCTTGCTCGAGGTCTCGGCCGGCGCGCCGCCCGACGCGCTCTTCGTCGGCGGCCAGGACTGGGGCCTGCCGCCGCTCCACCCGCACACGCTGCGCGCGACGGGCTACCGCTACCTCGCCGAGTGCGTCCGCCATCACATGGATCGCGCCAGCATGCTGCGCATCGATCACGTGATGGGGCTGCATCGCCTCTACTGCGTGCCGCGCGGATTCGCCGCCACCGACGGTGTCTACGTCCGCTATCGCCCCGACGAGATCTACGCGGTGTTCACGCTCGAGTCGCACCGCAACCACTGCGCGCTCGCCGGCGAGGACCTCGGCACCGTCCCCGACGAGGTGCGCCCCGCGATGCGGCGCCACGGCGTCGCCAGCCTGTTCGTCGGCCAGTTCGCGATGCCCGCCGAGCCCGGCTTCGCGATGGCGACGCCGGTGGCCGAGCACGTGGCCGGCCTCAACACGCACGACACGCCGACCTTCGCCGGCTACTGGCAGGGCAAGGACATCGACGACAAGCGCGCCCTCGGCCTCGTCGACGACGCGCAGGCCGACGCCGAGCGTGCCGCACGCGCTCGCACCCGCGCCGCGCTCGCCGGCTTCGAAGCCGGCCCCGACAACGTCGACGCGTGCGCGGACGCCATGACGGTGTGCACCCAGCAGATGGCCGAGAGCGCGGCCCACATGGTGCTCGTGACCATGGAGGACCTGTGGCTCGAGCCGAGCCCGCAGAACGTGCCCGGCACGAGCGAGGAGCGCCCCAACTGGCGCCGTCCGTGGTCGCGCTCGTTCGAGGACGTGCTCACGGATCCGATGGTCGCCGCCGCGCTCTCCGACATCGCGACGCGACGCGAGCGCGGCTGACGCGCCTTGGCACGTCGCCTGCTTCGTCAGCCTGCGTGCAGCTGACGATCGGCCTCATCGCCGCCACGCTCACCATCGCGAGCTTCGTCGCGCAGGTCTACAAGGTCCTGCGCACGCGCGACGTGAAGGGCCTGTCGGCCCCGATGTGGGCGATGAGCCTGATCGCGTTCGGGCTCTGGGTCGCGTACGGCGTCATGCTCGAAGCCTGGCCACTCGTCATCCCGAACGCGATCTGCTTCATGCTCTCGGGCTTCATCCTCGCCCTCAAGCTCATGCCGCGGCGCAAGCTCGACGCGATCGCGGACGTCGCCACGCAGAAGCACTAGCCCGTCGCGGGCGCAGATCGGCAAGGAACGGGTCTTGCCTCCGTCGATGACATGTTCAAACCACAACGCCTCATGCTGGCCCTGGGCGGAGCGGGGGCCGCCGGCCTGAGCGTGCTCGCCCTTCGCCGAGCGCGTCGAGCGCTCGCGCACGCCAGTCCAGTCACCGGCACCGTGACGATCAACAGGAGCCCGCGCGAGGTGTACGCGCTGCTCCGCGACCTCGAATCGCTGCCCGAGCTCATGACGTACGTCTCGTCGGTCCGGGCAACCGGCGACGTCTCCGTCTGGACAGCCACGCTTCCCCTCATCGGCGAGGTCACGTGGCGTGGGAGGCTCACGGAGGACGTTCCGGGCGTTCGACTCGTCTGGGAGACCGACGGCAAGGCGCGCACGAAGATCCGCGCGCGCATCGAGCTCACCAAGGCGCCGTCGCGGGAGTCGACGGAGGTGCGCCTCGAGATGCAGCTCGGCGTCCTGGGCGCGGATCCCAGCGTCGCGGCGGCGCGATACCTGGCCGGCCCGGCCGTCAAAGCCAATCTCCGGCGCTTGAAGCAGGTCCTCGAGACCGGCGAAGTCCTTCGCTCGGACGCGAGTGGGCATCGCATGCCTCATCCGGCGCAGCCGACACCCGACGTCGTCCCGGCGCCGACCTACTTCATCCCGCATGTTCGCAACGTGCAGAAGGAGAAGGCGTCGTGAAAGCCACCGTCTTCATTCGACCAGGCCACGTGGAGGTCCAGGACGTGCCCGACCCGCAGCTCCTGAACGCACGGGACGCGATCGTGAAGGTCACGGCGACGACGATCTGTGGCTCCGACCTCCACCTCTACAACGGCTTCATGCCCGGCATGCAGAAGGGCGACATCCTCGGTCACGAGTTCATGGGCGAGGTGGTCGAGGTCGGGCGTGGCGTCGACAACCTTCGACCCGGCGACCGCGTGGTGGTTCCGTTCTGCATCGCGTGCGGCAACTGCGAGTCCTGCGCGAACGGGATGTTCTCGTGCTGCGAGAACTCGAACCCGACGGGGTGGATCCCCGAGAAGCTGATGGGCCACGCGACGTGCGGATGCTTCGGCTACTCGCATCTCACCGGAGGATTCGCCGGCGGCCAGGCCGAGTACGTGCGCGTTCCGTTCGCCGACTTCGGACCGATGAAGGTGCCCTCGCACCTCTCGGACGAGCAGGTGCTCTTCCTCTCCGACATCCTGCCCACGGCGTTCATGGGCGCCGAGTTCTGCGAGATCACCCCGCAGAAGGTCATCGCGGTGTTCGGCGCCGGCCCGGTCGGGCAACTCGCGGTCGCGAGCGCGCGTGCGCTCGGCGCCGAGAAGATCATCGTGGTCGATCGAATTCCGTATCGGCTCCAGATGGCGCTCGAGAAAGCCGGCGCGACCGACGCCATCAACTACGAGGAGAGCTCGCTCTACGAAGGGCTGCTCGACCTCACCGCCGGTCGAGGCCCGGACGCGATCATCGAGGCCGTCGGCATGGAGGCGCACTCCACGGGGCTTCAATACGCCGTCGACCGCACGAAGCAGCGGCTGAAGCTCACCCTGGATCGTCCGAGCGCCGTACGTGACTCGATCCTCACCTGCCGCAGCGGTGGCATCGTCGCGATCCTGGGTGTCTACGCGGGCTTCGTCGACAAGTTCCCGCTGGGCGCGCTCATGAATCGTGGCCTCACGATCCGCACCGGTCAGTGCCACGTGCACCGGTACCAGCGGCGTCTGCTCGCGATGATCGAGAGCGGTAGGCTCGACCCGAGCTTCGTCGCGACCCATGCGATGAGGCTCGACGAGGCTCCACGAGGCTACGACATGTTCATGCACAAGCAGGACGAGGTCATGAAGATCGTCCTGCGCGCGTGAGGCGGTGACCGAGCGCCGCGGTCGTCAGGCCGTGCGGAGGATGGGAATGACGCGCAGGCGATAGCCAGCGCCGCCCGCAGCTTGCGCACGACCTGCTTCACGGGAAGCGCCGGCCGCCGCCGGTGTCCTGGCGCACGACCTCCTCGACGTGGTCGGCGCTCGAGAGCTGGGCGACGTTGTCGGCAAGGTCGCCGCCGCGCGCGGATCGAGCTCCGCCGCGGGAAGCTTGGTCGCGTCGGCGAGGAAGTAGAACGACACCTGGCCGAACGCGACGGTGTCGCGCGCCTTGCTCGGCACCGGGCCGCCCGTCACCGGCTCGCCGTTCACCAGCGTGCCGTTGTGCGTCCGTCCGACCGGGGCGCGTGCGTCGAGGCGCTGCGCGCGGCCCCACGCGTCGACGAGCGGATGGTCGCGGTTCGCGCCGCGCAGACCGCGCAATCCATACGCTGCGCAATCTACCTCAGCTCGGCCGCGACCAGCAGGATCACCCGATCGGTGTGAAGATCGTTGCGCGCTCCCGGCGTAGACTGCGGAGATGCAAGCGCTCTCGGGATGCGCCACCGTCGTCGTCTGCGCGCTCGCGACGAGCGGTGTCGCGGCCGCGCAGTCGATCGATGCCCATGGCTTCGTGAGCCAGGGAGCGTTCATCTCCACCGACAACGACTACATCGGCGCGTCGTCGCGCGGCAGCACCGCGCTGTTCGAGGCGGGCGTCAACGTGTCGACCGATCTGAACGACCGCCTGCGCGCCGGCGTCCAGCTGTTCTCGCGGCGGGTCGGCGACTTCGACGATCCCCCGCGCATCGACTGGGCGTTCGTCAACTACGACTGGCGGCCGTGGCTCGGCGTGCGGGCGGGCGTGATCAAGATGCCGCTCGGTCTCTACAACGAGTCTGTCGACGTCGACTCGGCGCGCCTCGCGATCCTCATGCCGCAGAGCGTGTATCCGCTGCGCAACCGCGACGTCCTGCTCTCGCACAGCGGCTTCGCGGTCTTCGGCACGATCGATCTGCAGTGCCGCGGCGAGCTCGAGTACCAGGCGTGGCTCGGGACCCTGTCGATCCCGCACAACGCCCTCGAGCTGGCCGGCGCGAACCTCGACCGCGTCGACACCCGGTACATCACCGGTGGCCAGCTGTTCTGGAACACGCCGCTCGACGGGCTGCGCGTGGGCGGCACGTACCTGCGCGCCGCGGTCGACTTCTACCTCACGCTCTCGGCCGAGAACATCGAGGCGCTCGTCATGGCCGGGCTGGTGCCCGCCGACTACGACGGCCGGCTGTTCATCACGCAGCGGCCCGATTCGTTCGCGATCGGGTCGGCCGAGTACCTCCGCGGCCCGTGGACGCTCGCCGCCGAGTACAGCCGCTGGTTCAAGCACCAGGTCACGAGCTTGCCGGCGGTGATCCCGACGCTCGACGAGGACGCCGAGCGGTTCTACGTCCTCGGCGCGTATCGCGTGTCGCCGCGTTACGAGGTCGGCGGCTACTATTCGGTGCATCACATGGACGCGGACGATCGCCAGGGCCGCGGCGCGGCCTTCGCCGAGCGCCATCACGCGTTCCAGCGCGACCTCGCCGCGACGCTGCGCTTCGACGTCAACGAGTACTGGCTATGGAAGCTCGAGGGCCACTTCGTCGATGGGGCGGCCGATCTCTCCGCCGCGAATCTGCCGGCGTCGAAGCGCTACTGGGGCCTGTTCCTGCTCAGAACCACGGTGACGTTCTGATGCGCCCGGCCTTCTTCCTGACGGCGTTCCTGGTCATGTGCCTCGCCGTGCGCGTGTTCGACGCGCGCGCGGCCACCGAGGAGTTCCGCATCATCGTGCACCCCGACAACCCGGTCACCGAGGTCGGGGCCGAGCTCCTGCGGTCGGCGTATCTCAAGCGCAGCGGCGCGTGGCCCGGTGGTGCCACGGTGCGGCCGCTCGATCTCGGTAGCCGCGGCGGTGTGCGTGCCTCGTTCGCGCAGCGCGTGCTCCGCAAGACGCCGGCGCAGCTGCGCAGCTACTGGAACCAGCGCATCTTCTCCGGCAAGGGGACCCCGCCGCCGCAGGTCGACACCGCGGCCGAGGCGATCGCGTTCGTGCTCTCGCAGCCGGGCGGCGTCGCGTACATCCCCGTCGGCGTCGATCCCGGCGGCGCGAAGATCATCGAGCTCCGCTAGGCTCGCGCCACCGGCGCTAGCTCCGGCGCACGACGTCGCCGTGCTCGCCGAGCTCGAGGAAACGCAGATCGCCGCCGTGCTCGCGCGCCCAGCGCCGGAAGTCCTCGACGGCCGGGTTGTCGTCGAACGTGTCGGGATCCATGCACAGGAAGACGAGCATCCGCGGCATCGCCGGACCCACGAAGTGCTCGGTCATGAGGCGCGCGCTGCGGTCGTCCCACACGCGCGAGTCGTCGACAGCGAGCACGAGCGTGCGGCGGTCGCCCAGGCGCCGGAAGACGCGGCGCAGCGCGCCCAGTGCGTCGTGGATGATGTCGTCGGGGGTCGACGGCTTGGTCTGCGGCAGCGTCGGCAGCTGGAGCGCCGGGATGCGGCGCAAGGCCGGGAACATGCGCGCCAGCGGCGCGGCGTCGTGGACCAGCGCGTCGATCTCCTCGCGCGGCATCGTCATCACGTAGGCGCTCAGCTTGTCGAGCGCCTGGTCGAGGCCCGGCAGCATGGTCTGCACGCGTGCGTCGTCGGCCCCGCTGATCACCAGCGTCTCGGGCTGGGCCGCGAGCTCCTCCATGAACGCCTCGAGGACGCGCGTCTTGCCCGCGCCGTGCGGGCCGTGGAGCATCGTGACCACCATGTGGTCCTTGCTCGCCGCCAGCGCCTCGCGCGCCCACTCGAGCGCCGCCGCGTTCGCCGGTGCCGGGCTTTGCGCCGCGGCCGCGAGCACGGCCAGCGTCTGCGCCGACGGCTCGGCGCCGAGCGCCGCGAGCACGGCCTTGCCGTCGGGGCGCTGGGCGGCCTCGCGCTGGAGCAGGGCGACACACAGATCGTCGAGGTCGGCGGGAACGCCGCTCGCCACGTCCGACGGACGTCGCGGATCCTCGATGCGCTTGCGCGCGACGACCTCGCTCGCCGCGCCGCCGAACGGCCGGCGCCCGGTTAGCGCCTCGTAGAGCATCACGCCGAGCGCGTACCAGTCGGTCGCGGGCCCGACCGGCAGATCGGCCGACTGCTCCGGCGACATGTACGCGATGGTTCCGACCGAGCCGCCCTCGTGCGTGCGGTCCACGGTGTCGTGCTCGACGACCAGCCCGAAGTCGAGGATCACGACCCGGCCACCCGGCTCGACCAGCACGTTGGACGGCTTGAGATCGCGGTGCACCTTGCCCTTCGCGTGCAGCGCGTACAAGCCGTCGGCGAGCTGCACCAGCGCGTTGCGCAGCCGCTGCTCGTCGAGCGTGCCGTCACCGACGCCGCCGACGCCACCCACGGCGTTGCGCGGAACCACGACCGTCGCGTCGTCGAGATCCTCGATCATCACGCGCGCCGGCTGATCGCGCACCCACTTGTCGAAGCGCACGCCGTCGACGAGCTCCATCGTGTACATCCACTCGTCGTTGACGACGAAGAGCTCGTGGAGCAGCGCGACGTTCCGGTGCGCGAAGCCCACCAGGCTCCGGAACTCGCGCTTGAAGCGATAGAGGTCGGCGCCGCTCACGCGCCGCAGCGTCTTCAGCGCGAGCTCTTCGCCGCGCTGGCGATCGAACACGCGATACACCGCCCCGGTGGCGCCGACCCCCAGCTCGCCGCGCATCTCGAACCGATCGCGTTCACCCTCCCGGGTCGCCGCCATGCGGAGGGAGCATATCAATAAACCGGAGGTCGCCACCCCTCTCGTCGCGCCACCGCACGAAGTTGGCGACGAGCGCGTTTCCCGGCAACGCGTCCGGCCGGATCACCATCATCAACAAGATCCGGGGCCGCTCACTCTCTTCGCCGGCGGTGAAGTGATCGACCAAGGGCTCGGCCATGACCTGCCCGGGGCCGCGACCGTTGTCGGCGGCGAACAGCAGCGGCCGGCGCAGGCTGATGCGGAAGAGGACGCGGCGCAGCGCCTGGATCCCCTCTCGGAAGATCTCGGCGGGCGAGGTCGCCTTGCCGTGCGGCAAGGTCGGCAGCTGCAGCGGGGGCACACGCCGCAGCGCCGGGAACACGCGCGCGAGCGGCGCTGCATCGCGGACGATGTCCTCGGCCTCGCTGCGAGGTAGCCCGATGAGGTACGTGCTGAGCTGATCGATCGCCTGATCGACCACGGGCATGGGCGTCTGCTCGCGCTGGTTGTCGGCGGCGGCCATCACCAGCGCATCGGTGCGGCGGACCTCGTCGACGAACGTCTCGTAGAGCGCGCTCTTCCCGCTGCCGCTCGGCCCGCGCACGATCACGGCCACGAGGTGGTCGCGGCTGTCCTTGAACGCCTCGCGCAACGCGGCGAGCGCGTCGGGATCGCACGGGGTGCTCCGGCGCGCCGTGGCGGCGATGGCGATGGCGCGCGTCGCCTCGGAGAGCTCGGCGCCGAGCACCGCCATCACGGCCGCACCGTCGGCGCGCCGCTCCGGGTCGCGCTCGAGCAGGCGCCGGCACAGCTCCGCCAGATCGGCCGGCGCGTCGTCGGGGAGCTCGAGGGGCGCCGGATCCAGCTGCTTGCGCAGGAGCACGTCGTGCAGCGCGCCACGGAGCGGCCGCTTCCCGGTGAGCCCCTCGAACAGCATCACCCCGACGGCGTACCAGTCGGTGGCCGGCCCGAGCGGCAGGTCCAACGCCTGCTCGGGCGACATGTACGCGATCGTCCCGACCGAGCCACCCTCGTGCGTGCGATCGATGTTGCCGGGATGGACGGCCAGCCCGAAGTCGAGGATGACGGTGCGCCCGCTGTGATCGACGAGCACGTTGGACGGCTTGAGGTCGCGGTGAATCTTTCCGATCGCGTGCAGCGCGCACAGGCCGTCCACGAGCTGGCGTAGCGCGCTGCGCAGGCGCGCCTGGTCGAGCGCGCCGGCCGGACGCACCCACTCGTCGAAGCGCTCGCCGTCGACGAGCTCCATCGTGAACATCCACTCGTTCCCGACGACGAACAGCTCGTGCAGCGTGGCCAGGTTGGGATGGTGTACGCCCGTGAGCGCGCGGAACTCGCGCTTGAAGCGGTAGAGGTCGGCGCCGCTCACCCGTCGCAGCGTCTTGAGCGCGACCTCTTCACCGCGTTCGCGGTCGAGCACGCGATACACGGCGCCGCTTGCGCCCACGCCCAGCTGCCCGCGCAGCTCGAAGCGCTCGCCCGTCCCGGCGGTTCCCTCCATCACCCATCATGGTACCCGGGGCGCGGCCATGGCGTCGCGCAAGACGCGCCCCAGGGTGGCGGCGTCGAACGGCTTCAGGAGGACGGCGGCGATCCGGGGGTCGCGCTCGGCGGCGTCGCGCTCCGTGCCGGCATACCCGGTCGTGAGCACGAACGGGGTCTGGTCGCCGCGCGTGCGCATCGCGTCGAGGAAGATGAGCCCGCTGTCGCCGCCGAGCGCGAGATCGCACACGACGACGTCGAACTTCGCGCCGGTGAGCGCGGCATGGCCGGCGGCCGCGGTCGCGACGACCGTGGTCACCATGCCGTGAGAGCGGAGGACGCGGGCGACGGCACGCGCCACGTGGGCGTCGTCGTCGATCAGGAGGACTTTGGCCAAGCGCTGACAGGATGCTCCCGCGCGAGCATTCCCGCCATCACCGCAGAGGTACTAGTCCGGCGGCTGTCAGTCGTCGTCCGGCAGGCCGGCTTCCGCCGCCTTCTCGACACGCTTGCGCAGGTTGTGGTCGAGCACGGCCTTGCGCAGGCGGATCGACTGCGGCGTGATCTCGACGAGCTCGTCGTCGTTGATGAACTCGAGCGCGTACTCGAGCGTGACCTGCCGAGGCGGAGCCAGGATCAGCTTCTCGTCCGCGCCGGCCGACCGGATATTGGTCAGCTTCTTGGTCTTGTTCGGGTTCACGACCAGGTCGTTGTCGCGCGAGTGAATGCCGACGATCATGCCGCCGTAGACCTTCACGCTCGGGCCGGTGAAGAGGACGCCGCGGTCCTGAAGCGGGAAGAGCGCATACGCGTTGGTCTCGCCGACCTCGCTGGCGATGAGCACGCCGTTGACGCGGCTGCGCACCGCGCCGGCCCAGACGTCGTAGTTGTCGAGCTGGGTGTAGAGGACGCCGGTGCCGCGCGTGTCGGTCAGGAACTGCGACCGATAGCCGATGAGGCCGCGCGACGGGATGCGGTACTCGAGGCGCACGCGCCCCGGCCCGCTCGGGCGCATCTCCTTCATCTGACCGAGGCGACGACCGAGCTCCTCGACCACCGGGCCGGTGTACTTGTCCTCGAGATCGATGACCGCGTGCTCGTACGGCTCGAGCAGCTCGCCCTTGGGGCCGGTCTGCGTGATGACCTGCGGCTGCGACACGCACAGCTCGTAGCCTTCGCGGCGCATGGTCTCGATGAGCACCGAGAGGTGCAGCTCGCCGCGGCCCGAGACCTTGAACGCGCTGGCCTCGGCGGTGTCCTCGACGCGCAGGGCGACGTTCGACTTGATCTCGCGGTGGAGACGCTCGCGGATGTTGCGCGAGGTGACGTACTTGCCTTCCTTGCCGGAGAACGGGCCGTCGTTGACCCGGAAGTTCATGCTGATCGTCGGCGCGTCGATCTTGAGCAGCGGCAGGATGGTCGGCGACTGGATCGACGTGATGGTCTCGCCGACGTTGAGCTCGTTCATGCCGGTGAACGCGCAGATGTCGCCGGCGCGCGCCTCGGCCAGCTCGAAGCGCTTGAGGCCCTGGAAGCCGAGCACCTTCTGGACGCGGAACTCTTCCTTCGAGCCGTCGCGGTGGGCGAGCAGCACGCGGTCACCCATCTTCGACACGCCGGCGCGCATGCGGCCGATGGCCACGTAGCCGAGGAAGTCGTCGTAGGCGAGCGTCGCGACCTGCATGCACAGCGGCGCCTCGGGATCGGCGTCGGGCGGCGGGACCTGCTCGACGATGAGATCGAGCAGCGGGGCGAGGTCCTTCTTCTCGTCGGTCAGCGCGCGGATCGCGAAGCCCTCGCGGCCCGAGGCGTAGATCACCGGGAAGTCGAGCTGGTGGTCGCTCGCGCCGAGCGAGTCGAACAGGTCGAACACCGGGTCCATCACCTTCTCGGGCTCGACGCTGGGGCGATCGATCTTGTTGATGACGACGATCGGGCGCAGGCCCATCTCGAACGCCTTCTGGGTGACGAAGCGCGTCTGCGGCATCGGCCCTTCGTACGCGTCGACGACGAGGAGCACCGAGTCGACCATGCCGAGCACGCGCTCGACCTCACCGCCGAAGTCGGCGTGTCCCGGCGTGTCGACGAGGTTGATGCGCACGCCCTTCCACGTCACCGAGGTGCACTTGGAGAGGATCGTGATGCCGCGCTCGCGCTCCAGGTCGTTCGAGTCCATCGCGCGCTCGGCGACGACCTCGCCGGTGCGGAACGCGCCGGCCTGACGCAGGAGCCCGTCGACAAGGGTGGTCTTCCCGTGGTCGACGTGGGCGATGATGGCGACGTTGCGAATGTTCGTCTGGGGCGGCATGGCTACTTCACGGAAGGAGTGACGGCCGCGAGCCGCTCACAGGCGAGCAACGCGCGGGCAGGGAGGGGGAGGTCGGCAGGGACGAGGAGCGGCGCGGCGATCTCGAGGCGCGCGACCAGCGGCAGGTCCTTGGCGCCGGTGACGACGCCGCCCTTCGAGTCGTCGCGCGCGTCGAGATAGCGGAGGCCGCCGGCCTCGTCCGCGATGCGGCCGATGACGGCGCGCGAAGCCTCGGCGACGGTGGCGCCGTCGGCGGCGTAGGTGACGCGCACCATCGGCACGCCGATCGGATCGATGATGGAGAGGCGACGCGTGGGGACATCTTCCGAGACGACGCGCGCGACCGTGCCGCCGGCGGCGGTGGTGTTGCGGATCTCGGGGCCCGCGGGGCCGGGACCGAACGAGAGCTCGGACGTGCTGGCGCTGCCGGCGCCGGCGGTGATGGCGCCCCCGGGCTCGGCGGTGCAGCCCGTCGCGGAGCGAACCAGCGTCAGGACCGTGGCATCCGCCTTGTCGCGTAGCACCACCTCGACAGCCGTCGGCGTGGCCTTGGCCTGGCACGCGCCGACGAAGGCGGTCAGAAGGAGGAGGGGGGTACGCACGGCGGAGCGGTGCGTATCACGTTTGGTGCCCCCCGTCTCGCCCAGAAGTCGACCGGAAGCATGTGTAGTCGCGCGGAGATGCGGGCCGTGCTATGCGCGACGGTGCAGATGGGGATCCATCGCCTGACGGTTGGCTTCGCCGTGGCGCTCGCCGCGTGCGGCGGCGCGTGCGTCGGTGCTTGCTCCGGTTCGGGCTCGAGCGAGACGCGCGCGAAGGTCGTGGGCGGTCAGGGCGACGCGTCCGCGGCGTCGGGCGCGGCGGCGGCGATGGTCGAGGTCGAGGTGCGGCCGGTGGGCCGCGAGAGCCTGGATGCATATGGATGGCGGCGCGGACCGGGGCGCGAGGCGTTCGCGCGCGCACTCGCGGCGGAGAAGAAGGGCGACATGGCCGGCGTCGCGCGCGAGGCGGCGGCGGCGCTGGCGGCGGATCCCGGTCATCTCGAAGCGGCGTGGCTCGTCGCGATCGCGAAGGCGAAGCTCGGCGACACCGGCGGCGTGCTCGAGCCGCTGGCGATCGCGGCGAGCGGCGACTGGGCCAAGTGGGGCGAGCGCTCGCTCGTGTTGCCGGCGCTCGAGACGTTCCGGCAGACGCCGCAAGGGCAGGGCTGGGTGCGCGCGGCCGAGCAGTACCGCACGGCGATGGCCGATGCGCTCGCGGGCTCGGTGATCGTGGTGGCGCGCAGCGCGGCGCCGCGCCTTCCGCGACCCGGCGGCGATGGTCGCGAGAAGGTGGAGCAGCGCGCGGAGGTGTACGCGGTGGGCGCGGGCGCGGGCGACGCGGCGCGCTGGGTGCGGCTGACGCGCACCGGCGGGACCGTCGCGGGCGCGTTGCCGGCGCCGGGGCGTGCGATGGTCGCGTACGCGGCGTACGACGAGGTGTGGCATCCCAACGGTGACACCGCGATCCGCGAGCTGCGCATCGGCGCGATCGATCTCGCGACGGGTCGCGCGGGTCGCGAGGTCGCGCTGAACGACGTGCACGAGGTGATGCTCGGCTGGGTGACGCGCGGGTCGGAGACGACGCTGGTCGCGCGCGTGGTGCCGGCGCGCCTGCACGCGGTCGTGGATCCGCCGCGCGTGTTCGCGATCGACTGGCGGCAGGGCCAGAAGCGCGGGACCGATCTGCCGCCCCCGCGCGACGGGTTGCGCATCCGCAGCCTGAGCACCGAGCGGCGACGCTTGCCGGTGGCGGGCGTGACCGCCGACTGGGACGACGCGGGCACCGCGAGCGCGATCCGCATCGACAAGAGCAAGAAGGTGGTGACGCCGGGCGGCGCGAGCAGCGCGATGATCGACGGACACAGCGTGGTGTGGTCGCCCGATGGCGCGCGCCTGGCGTTCGCGACGGCCGCCGAGGATCCATGCGGCGAGGGCGCGGCGAAGCAGGTGACGGTGCACGTCGTGGATGCGGCGAGCGGGCGGTCGCGCGTCGTCGGCAAGGGCGCGGGCGTGCCGGCGCCGGTCTGGCTCGATGCCGCGCGGCTCGCGTACGTCGACGGCGACGGTGTGCGCGTGGTGGATGCCGGAAGTGGCAAGGAGCTCGCGCGACTGGCGGGCGGCGGCGGCGTGGTGACGGGGGCGCTCGGCGAGTCACGCGCGTGCGCCGACGCGAGCGCGCCGCCGTTCACGTATGCCCCGGGCGGCGGCGCGGAGGACCTCGGCATCGACGACACCGAGGAAGCCGACCGTATCGGGGTCCCCCGCTAGTCGAGCGACCTACCGCGCGCCTCACGCGGGAGCGAAAGCCTCACCGTTTTCGGAGGATGGTGCGCGCCGCGGTTTTTCTCTACCGTCGACCTACGGCTGTGGAGTTCGCGCCGCTTCCAACGGGACCTGGGGTTCCCGCGATGGACGAGATCGCGTCTGCGATCGCGTGCGGCTTTCCCGCAGGCGCACGCGGCCGCGCGAGGCTCGTGCTCGCGGCGAACATTCTCCCGTGGGACCTGCGTGGCATCTCGAGCTTCGCCGATCCGCGGCGCCTCGTGGAGATCGCCTACGCGAGCCTCGTCGAGCTACTGGGTGGCGTGATTCCCGAAGCGCGGCTCGACGAGCTAGAGGCACAGGCTCGCCGCCGCAAAAGCCAGCAACTCCTGGACCGCGCGGTCGGTGTGGCCGTGGCGCGCTGGGCGTACGACAACGTCTCGATCGTCTTGCCGGCGCCATGGAGCACCGTCTCCGACCCCTTCCGCGACCTCGACCACAACGGGTACGCGGACGAGATGGCGCGCCAGCTGGAGGTGATCGACTCGCTCGAAGTGGAAGCCGATGTGCGTGCGCGGCGCTTGATGCGTTCCTACCTCGTCCTCGCGCGCTTCACGCTGCGCGTGGCACGCGACGGTCTCTATGCGGTCGCCTCGGGTCCTTTGCTCGTGTTCTTGCGCGACATGGGCGTCGCGACGCGCGACGTGACCCTCGAGCTCCAGCGTCCGCGCACCGATCGGATGGCTCGGCTGAATCGCGCGATCGCGGTGCCGCCGCTCCCCGCGAAGCGACGCTGAAATTTTCAGCAAAAGTGTGACGTGGGTGAGATTCCTCATCACCCATCTAAGGCGATGGATTCGGCGAACTCATGTGCGTATGCTGATCATCGCGTGGGGAACGCATTGCAACGAGTCTTGCTCGTCGAGGACTCGGCCGTTGTTCAAGCCGTCGTGAAACAGGCGCTTCGCCACGCGGCCTGCGACCTGGCGTGGGTTCGTGACGGAGTGGCGGCGCTGTCACTGCTGCGCGAAGGACTACGACCGGATCTCGTGCTGCTCGATATCAACCTGCCGCGTATGAACGGGCTCGAGCTCCTCGGAGAGCTGCGCGGCCTCGGCCTCACCCCCGGCTTGCCGATCATCATCATCAGCACGGAGAGCGAGCCGCACGACATCCAACGTGGCCTCGATGCCGGCGCGCGCGCCTATCTTCGCAAGCCGTTTCGCGCCGCGGATCTGTGGAACACGATCTCCACGGTCACGGCGGCATGACCGACGACAGCGAGGTTGAATCGGTCTTTCGAGCCGAAACGGCGGTCTTGTTCGACGACGCCGAGGGGCACCTCTTGGCCGTCGAGCGCGCCTGCCGGGTGCTCGATCAGGAGTGGCGTGCGTTGCTTGGCTCGCTCCACACGATCAAGGGGAACTGCGGCATGGTCGGCCGTGAGCTCGCGGAATCCGCGTGCCACGAGCTCGAGCACCAGGCCCGTGACGTTCGCGAACGTTCGCTCGCGCAGCAGGCCGACGGCGTCGCCGAGCTCCTCGCCGGCCTGGACGACGTGAGGCGAGACGCGTTCGGAAAGGGTCAAACGTCCCCCACCGTCGCGCAGGTGGAGAGCGCGTTGCCGCCCGAGTCCGGGACGACGCCGGCGCCAGCGACCGCTTCACGGCCGTGGGGCGCCGCGGCGGTCGGTGCTGCGCGTCTGGACGCTCTCCTCGACGTCACCGACGACGTCGTCACGATGCTCGAACGTCTGGCCACGTTGCCGCGCGCCGCGCCGGTGCCGAGCGTCGTCCTCGCCGAGCTCTCCCACAGCGCGTCGCGGAGCGTACGCACGCTCCGCCACAACGTGATGGAGCTCCGCCTCGTGCCGCTCCGCACCCTGCTGGGTCGGTACGTCCGCCCGTTGCACGACCTCGCCCGCACCAAGGGCAAGCAGATCGACGTCCAGCTGCAGGTCGGCGAGCTGGCCGTCGATCGAGAGATCGCGGACCGACTCAGCGAACCGCTGCTGCACGTGCTGCGCAACGCGGTGGATCACGGCGTCGAGCCTCCCGTGGCGCGCGCGCGCGTCGGAAAGGCGGAGCGCGCCACCATCGCGATCCGCGCCGAGGTGTCGGCCGGCCGCATGATGCTGGTGATCCGCGACGATGGCCGGGGCATCGACGTCGCGGCCCTCCGCGCCGAGGCCGAGCGCCGAAACATCGCGCTCGCGGACATCGATCACGCAGCGCTTCTCGACCTGGTGTTTGCGCCCGAGCTTTCCACGTCGCCGCAGACCACACTGACCTCGGGGCGCGGCGTCGGGCTCGATCAGTCGCGGCGCGCGATCGAAGCGATGGGCGGCACGATCACCGTGAACAGCGAGGCGGGCGCGTGGACGGAGCTGCGCCTGCGCGTGCCGCTCGCGCTGGCGATGCAACGGGCCCTGGTCGTGAGGCGCGCCGACATCCGTTATGCGGTGCCGTTCCGGTCCACGATCGAGATCACCCGGTGGGTGTCGGTGCCCGCAGGCGGCGCCTCCGCCATCCCGTGGCGCGAGCGGATGGTGCCGCTCGTCGCGCCGGCGGACGGCTTCATGGCTCTGGCGCGGCAGCTTCGCACCGGTGTGGTCGTGAGCTACGGCGATGACGTCGCCGCCATCGACGTCGAGGAGATCCTGGGCTACCAGGACGTGACGATCCGCCGGCTCGACGGAATCTTCGGGCGGCCGCGCGGCATCTCGGGCGCCGCGCTGGCGCTCGACGGGGGTGTCGTGCTCGTCCTCGACCCGGACACGCTCGAGCGCGTACGCGCACCGGAGGCTGCGTGAGCTCGGGTGAGGCCTGCCTCGTCGTCGACATCGACGGTGCAGCGCGCCGGCTCGATGTGGCCACCGTGCGTGAGGTCGTGCGGGCGCCGGCGGTCGCGCGCGTTCCGGCGTCACCGCCGGGCGTACGCGGACTCGCAGCGTTGCGCGGGCGTCTCATCCCCGTCGTCGATCTGGCCGATTCGCCGTCGCCTCCGGACCGACGCCTCACGGGCTATCTGGTCGTGATCGCTGTGGAGGAGCGTCTGGTCGGGCTCGTCGTCGATCGTATCGGCGGAGTCATCGACGCGAGCACGGCGGCCGAGTTGCCCGCCGTGGATCTCGGCCGGCTCGCGGAGCGCGCATGAGCTCCATGACGTCCGCCTCCCTCCTCGCTGTCCTCGGAGTCGGACTCGCGCTGGCGGTGATCGCCTGGTGGCGCACGCGGGCGAGCGCCGCGCGGCTGGCGGCGAGCGTCCGGCGGCTCGCCCGCGGCGAGCTCGACGCGCCGCCGGCGACAGGGACGCAGACCGTCGGTGAGCTCGCCGCGCTGGAGTCCGCCATCGAGGCGTTGCGCGCCCGGCTTCGCACGCTCGTGGAGACGGCAGCGGCCACGGCCGAGGGCCGCCAGACCACCCTGTCGGTCGAGGCCGATGACGAGCTCGGCCGCGCCCTCGATACGATGCGTTCGCTCGTCGGCGCCAACGCCGCACGGGCCACGGCCGCCGAGGAACGCGCGACCGCGCTCGCCGCGCGGCTGGCGGGCGAGGTCGACGAGCTGTCGCGGGCCGTGCGTGACGAGGAATCGGGCGTGGTCGCGATGGCCGAGTCCGGCCGCAACCTCGAGACGCTCGCCGTCGAGCTCGTCGGTCACATCACGCGCGTCAGCGAGGGCGTTCGCACCACCTCTGTCGGCATCGCCGGCACGACCGCCTCGATCGAACAGGTGACGCGTGGCGGCGAGGTCGTCCTGCGCGCGGTCGAGGACGCCTCGGCAACGATGGAGACCGTGGCATCGTCGGTGACGAGCGTCGCCCAGACCGCCGAGAGTCTGAGCAACGTCGCGCAGCAGGTGGCGCGAGAGGCGGCGGCCGGCGGCCGCCTGCTGGGGGACTCGGCGGAGAAGCTGGCGCAGGCGGCGGCTCGCGCGCAGCAGTCCGAGGCGGCCATCGAGCGCCTCACCCACCGCTCGAAGGAGATCGGGACGATCGTGCGGGTGATCGAGGCGATCGCGGACCAGAGCAACCTGCTCGCCCTCAACGCGGCGATCGAGGCAGCCCGCGCCGGCGACGCCGGGCGCGGCTTCGCCGTCGTCGCCGATGAGGTCCGCAAGCTCGCCGAGCGCTCGATGGCCGCGACCCACGAGATCGGCCTGGTGATCGGCGCTGCGCAGCAGGACAACGAGGCCGTGGTGAAGGCTGCGCGCAGCATCCTCGGCGATATCCATGACGGCGCGGGTCAGGTGAGCGATACGAGCCGCAGCCTCACCACCATCCTCCAGTCGATCGAACAGGTGACCGCGCAGGTCGCCGACGTGCAGCGGGCGACCCAGGAGCAGTCGTTCGCCGCGACCGAGGTCATGAAGCTCGTCGAGAACATGAACGATGTCGCCCGGCGTGTGGTGAGCGTGACCGGCGAGCAGACCGCCGCGTCGGCCGGCGTCGTCGCCGCGGTGCAAGCCACGGAGGTCGCGCTCGCGGCGGCCCTTGCCACCATCGAGCGTCAGCAGCTCGCACTGGAAGCCACACGCGGCGCCGGCGAGCGGGCGCGCCGCGCCGCGATCGAGAGCGGAGCGATCGCTGCACGCGTTGGCCACCTCGCCGGCGGGTCCCCCGGCGGCAACGGTGTTTCCCGATCCGCGCTCATCGCTTCGACGCCCGGAAACGGCGAGCGAGCCAGGAGGATCCACGGTGGCCCGTAGTCCGACCACGCCCCCGGCCTTTCGCGGTGACGACATCGCGACCGCGTTGCTGGACGCGCTCGGCGAGCGCGATCGCGACTCGCGCGACCAGAGCATCCGCCGCGCCGCCGACGAGGTCGACCCCGATCAGCTGGTCGGCGCCATCGCCGACCCCGTGAATGCGGTGCGCCGCAACGCCGCGATGGACGCGCTGGCCAAGGGTGGCCGCCGCAGCGTGCCCTCGCTCGTCCGGGTGCTCGACTCGAGCGACGACGAGCTCGTGATGTTCTCGGCCGGCACGCTGGCGAGGAGTCGAGATCGGTCCGTGATCCCGCACCTGGTGCGGCTCCTCGGGCACCGCGACGCCAACGTGGTGCAAACGGCGATCGATGGCCTGGGGTTCCTTCGCGCGAAAGACGCGGTGGTGCCGCTGCTCGGCCTGCTCGAGCGTGAGCCGTGGGTTCGCGTCGGCGCGGCACAGGCTCTGGGCGAGATCGGTGATGTCCGTGCGGTCGAGCCGCTGGCCAAGCTCCTCGACGACGAAGACACGTGGATGATCGCGGCCGAGGCGCTCGGGAAGCTGCGTTCGCTGCGGGCGATCGCCTACCTGTCGGATGCGCTGTTCCGCGCGAACGACCTCGACTTCGACGTGCCACTGCGTGCGCTGGCGCGGGCCGTGTGCCGCAGCATCGACGCGTCACTGCTCGGCGAGGTCGATCCCTGGATGCGGCTCAAGCGGCGGGAGGCGCGGTCGATCCACAACCGCCTGGCGACTGCGCTCGCTCAGCTCGGGGCGACGAGTGACGCGATCGAGATCGCCGAAGCCGCGGCGGTCGTGGTGCACGCGCTCGGGCTCGACGCTCTGTACCCGGCGCTTCTGCGCAGCGCGCGCCAGCCGGGCATGATGGAGAGCGCGCAGCTGTGGACGCTCGCAACGGGAGGGAGCGCCGCCTCTGCGATCGCCGAGTGCCTCGGCGATCCGGCGCCGGCGGTGCGTGCGCTGGCGTGTCGCTGCGCCGGCGCGCTGCATCTCCGCGCGGTGGCGTCGCGCGTGGTCGACGCCCTCCGCGACCCCGAGCCCGGCGTGCGCGCCGCGGCGGCCGGTGCGCTGGCGCAGATCGCCGCGCACGACGCGGCGCCGGCCATCGCCGAGCTCTTGCTCGATCCGTCGAAGGACGTCGCGGCGGCCGCCGGGCGCGCGCTGCACGGCCTGGATCCGGCCTCGGCGAGCGCGGCATTGCTGGCCTTGCCGCGCGACAACCCGGTGGTCATCGCCGCGATGCTGCGGGCGATGGGGGCACGTCCCCACGCACATCAGCTTCCCTTCATCCTCGACGCGCTCGATCACGCCGACGCCGCGGTGCGCTGCCTCGCCGTCGAGGCCCTGACCGCGCAGCGCAGCATCGAGCCGATCGACGCGCTCATGGCACGACTCGGCGACTCCGACCCCGAGGTCCGCCGCGCGGCGATCCGTGCGCTGTCGGCGAGCCGCAGCGCCCGCGCCCGCGATGCGCTCATCGGCCGGCTGGCCTCCGACGTGGAATGCTCTGCCGACCTCGTCGAGGGCCTGCTGGCGGCCGAGGGCGACACGATCGTGGCGCGGCTCGTCGACCTCTTCCGGCGCGAGCCGCGTGCGCGTCGGGCGAATCTGGTCGACACGCTCGGCCACCGCGGCGGTGCAGCGGTCGAGCCGATGGTGCTGGATCTGATGGCCTCGAACGACGTGACCGACCGTCGCATCGGCGTTCGCGCGCTCGCTCGCGCGCCCTCGCCCGCGATGCGCCGCATCCTTCTCGATTTTGCGACCGACGTCGCGTGGGAGGTGCGCCTCGACGTCGCCGAACAGCTGGGGCAGAGCACCGACGAGCGCGTCCTCCACGAGCTCGAGCGGCTGAGCCTGGACGAGCATCCTCTCGTCGCGCGCGTCGCACGCCACCAGCTGGAGCGCTCCCGTGGTGAGTAGCGCCCGGTCGGGTCAGGCTAGCAAGATCGGCGCGCAGCTCCTCGTCGTGCTGGGCCGGCATCTGTCCTCCATCAACGCGCAGAACGTGCTGTCGCGCGCCCTGCGCGAGGCGCACCTCGGATCGCTCAACGGCATGGACGATCTGCGGCGCGTGCAGCCGTCCATCGAGCGCGGTCTGCGCCTGTTCCTCCCGCATACGAGCGTGAGCGAGGTGCTGGCGGATCTGGCGCGTTCCTTCGCGGCCGAGCCGCCGGCTCCGCGCACCATCCCCATCCGGGCGGAGGACGACATTTCGGAGGCCCGGCTCACCGCGCGCGCGATGTGCGAGCAGCTCGGCGCGCGCCAGGTCGTGGTGCAGAAGATCGCGACTGTGGTGAGCGAGCTGGCTCGCAACATCTACATGTATACGCCGGGTGGCAGGCTCGAGCTCGTCCCGGACACACGCGACCGGACCTCGCGCCTCACCATCCGCGCACTCGACGAGGGTGCCGGCATCGCGAACCTCGAGGAGATCATGGCCGGGCGTTACCGCAGCAAGACCGGTCTGGGCGCTGGTCTGCGCGGTACCAAGCGCCTCGTCGATCGCTTCGCGATCGACACCGGTCCGGGCGGGACGCGCATCGAGATCGGAGTCGACTTGTGAGCGCCGCCCCGATCGCGTACCTCTGCCGGCCCGCCGATGGCGAGATCGCGAGCGGCGACGCCGTCGTGATCCGGTCGGAGTCGGGTGTCACGCTGGTGGCCATCGTCGACGTGCTCGGCCACGGTCACGAGGCCGGCAAGGTCGCGACGCGCGCTGCCACGTACCTCCAGCGCAGCCCGATCAGTCGCGCCATCACCCTCATGAGGGGACTGCACGACGAGTTGCGCGGCACACGCGGCGCCGCCGTCATGATGTGCGTGCTGCGTGGCTTCGAGCTCGACGCCTGCGGCGTCGGCAACGTCGAGGCCCGCGTCGTCGGAAGCCGCGTCCCGCTGGTGTCGTCCCCCGGCATCGTCGGCGCACGGATCGGCACGTTTCGCGAGTCTGTGGGGCGCGTGAGCCGCAACGACCGCCTCCTGTGCTGGTCCGACGGCATCTCGACGCGGCTCGAGCCCGACTCCGTCCGCCACCTCGGCCCCGCCGACGCGTGCGCCCAGATCATGTCCCTGCACCGCCGCCGCTATGACGACGCCAGCGTGGTCGTCGCCGACATCGGCGGTATCGCGACCGCGTGAGCCAACCGAAGGAGACTTCATGAGTACAGCCCAGATTCGCGGTTACTCCCTGCGCCAGACTGCGCGCTACCTCGATCACAAGTTCGATCCCGATACCAAGAAGCGGTTGATCGAGACGATGCCGCACGGCTCGCGCAGCATGCTGAGCAGCTTCGACGCCGCCGAGTGGTACCCGCGCGACCACTCGACCGCGCTGTTCCGCGCCATCGCGACGGCGCGCGGCGGCGACGCCGCCTTCGACGACCTCGTCGGCTGCGGGGAGTTCATCGCGTCCGAGGCGACCAACACGTTCCTCCGCCTGCTCATGCGGATCATGACGCCGACGCTCTTCGCGAAGAAGATCCCCGAGTTCTGGAAGCGCGACCAGCGCGGCGGCGCGTTCGAGGTCGACGTGTCCGAGGCCGACAAAGGACGAATCGGCATGAAGCTCGTCGACGTCGAGGGCTACGACCACATCGGCATCGTCTCGATCGGCTGGATCCAGTTCGGCATGTCGGCGCTGGGCAAGAAGGGCGTCAAGATCGAGCAGGACGGCTGGTCGCCCGCGAACCCCGGACCCAGCGAGATCCGCTACCAGGTGTCCTGGTCATGACCGACGCCGCTCCAGAGGACGGAGCGCTGCTCGAGAGTGTGACCGACGCGCTCCTGGTCCTGTCCAACGTGGCATATGGCGACCTGGACGGGCGCGTGCCGATCAACGGCGAGGGACCGATCGCGGCCCTGCTCGCCGGCATCAACGAGATGATCGAGTCGCTACGCGTCGAACGCGACCGCAACCGGGCGTATGCCCGCGAGCTCGAGGAGCGCGTGGCAACGATCGAGCAACAGCGCACGGCGATCCGCGAGCTGTCGACGCCGGTGATCGAGATCTGGGAAGGCGTCCTCTGCTTGCCCGTGGTCGGCATCGTCGACAGCGTACGCAGCTCCCAGATGACCGACGTCCTGCTGCATGCGATCATGGAGAAGCGCGTGCGGTGCGCGATCGTCGACATCACGGGGATCGAGGTGATGGACACGAAGACGGTCGATCATTTCATCCGCATGGCCAAGGCGGTCAGGCTCCTCGGCGCCGAGTGTCTGCTGACCGGCGTGAGCCCCAACATCGCGCACACGATGGTCCACATGGGCGTCACGCTCACCGACGTCGCACCGCACCGAAGCCTGCGCGAGGCGCTGAGGACCTTCGTCATGGGGACCAAGGCCCGCCGATGAGCCTGCCGGCGTCAGCAGTCGGCCGCGATGCGGACCGGCAGGCGCTCGAGGCCGCGGATCGCCAGGTTGGCCGCGTAGCGCGGCTCTCCGTCGGGCGCATTGCCATCGAGCGTGAGGGCGGGCAGTGCGACCAGCGCCTCGAGCATCGCGATCGACTCGATGCGCGTGAGCGCGGCACCGAGGCAGAAGTGGACGCCGTGGCCCAGGCCGAGGTGGCGCGTGTCGGCGCGGCCGACGTCGAAGTCGTCGGGGGCGGAGTGGCGCGCGGGGTCACGATTGGCGGCGTAGAGCAGGCAGTAGACTCGATCGCCGGCCGCGATCGTCGCGCCACCGATCGTCGCGTCCGCACTGGCGCGGCGCACGACGCTGAACGCGGGGCCGTCCCAGCGGAACACCTCCTCGACGGCGTTGGCGCACAGGGCCGGCTCGGCGCGCAGACGCGCCAGCTGATCGGGATGGCGCAGGAGGGCCCACACGGCGTTGCCGACGACATGCGTGGTGGTCTCGTAGGCGCCGGCGACCATCGTGGCGCACAGTCCGATGCGCTCGTCGTCATCGAGGGGGGCGGCGTCGTCGACGTAGAGCGCGCTGATGAGATCGTCTCCCGGCCGCCGCCGGCGCTCTTCGAGCACGCGCGCGAAGTATTCGTGGCACGCGCGCAGGCTGCGGTAGGCCGAGGTGACCGTGGGCGCGTCGGCTACGCCCGCGCCGAACAGCGCGAAGAGGTCAGCGGTCCACTGCTTGAGCTGCGCGGCGTCCTCGACCGGCAACCCCAGCATTCGCGCGGTGACGATCGCCGGCACCGGGACGGCAACGTCGGCGATGACATCGAGCCCGCCGCGGGCGACGGGCTCCGCCATCACGTCGGCGACGACGCGCGCCACCATCGCGCGCATCCCGCCGACCGCGGAGCTGGCAAAGTAGCGGTGCACGGCGCTGCGCAGACGGGTGTGATGCGGAGGATCGGAGAACACCATCCAGCGCAGGACCTGCCCGCTGCACCACGCGAGCTCCTCCGCCGCCGCGGGATCTCCAAGGCCCGCGATCGAGCCGCCGCGATCGACGGAGAAGCGAGGATCGCGGAGCACGGCCGCGACGTCGTGCCAGCGGGTGAGCACCCAGGTGCCCAGCTCGGGATCCCAGTGGATGGGCGCGTCGCGCCGCGCCTGCGCCAGCACGGGGGCTGGATCAGCGTGGAACGTCGGCGTGCGGAGCCCGTAGCTGGCGACGACGCGCACCACTCAATCCATGTCCGCCTCGCGACCCGTGCGGCCACCGCCGCGATACGCGCGAGGCAGGTCGCTGGTCTCGGGACGGATCTCGATGCGCGGCGCGAGCACGATGTAGCGCGAGCCGACGAACTTGGCCTTGAAGTCCTTCATCCAGCCGTGATGGCTGAGTACGCCGTGCGAATCGAACCCGATGATCGAGATGCCGCTCCGGTCGTATGTACCGCCGTGCAAGAAGGTCCAGTAGGCCTGATCGGGAAGGTGCCCGAAGCGCCGACGGAACGCGGCGGCGAACGCGAGGTAGCGTCGCACGTCCATGCCGTGCAAGCCCTCGTCCTCGAAGACGCGGCGCGCCGCGACGGCCGAGCGGTACATGAGCTCGGGGGTGGGCGACGTCGACGCCAGGAACCAGTGGTTCTCGGTCGTCATCGTGTAGCGGATCAATCGGTCGGCGTCGAAGTCGACGTTCGAGCGGAAGCCGAACTGCGCGCACATCTCCCCGGCGGTGACTTGCGCGGGCACGTACACGAGCATCTCGCTGGTCCGCTCGAGCTCGCCGAGCTCCGAGGAAGTGAACGGACACGGCACGGCGGCCGGCGATCCATAGAGCGCGGTGACATCACTGATCGTGTTCATGCCGTCTATCCCCCTTGAGCGACGGTTGTGAAGCAGGCTTTCGCCTCTTCCATCCGGATTCCCACAAAGAGTGTCTATACGCAAGTGAACGTTTCTCCCGAACAATGGACTGGTTGCTGGCTCACGAGGTGCCGATGACCCGCGCTTCATCCGGGGAGGGTGATCCCGCCGCCCAGCGCTGCGAGCGCGTCGTCGTGCGTGAGGCGCTCGACGTCTTCCTCGCACGGTGGGCAGTGCTGCGGCTTGCAAGGGAGATCGGCTTCTCGACCACCGCCAGCCACGAGCTGGCCATCGTGGTGTCCGAGCTGTGCACGAACATCCTGAAGTACGGCGTCCGGGGTGAGATCGAGCTGCACCGCGTCGAGGATGCGAGCGCGGGACCGAGTTTGACAATCGTCGCATTCGACGAGGGCCCACCGCTGGCGAGCCTGGAGGCGGCGATGCGCGATGGTTGGGGTGATCGCGGTCCGATCGATCCCGCGATGCTCCGCCGCGGCGGCATCGGCGCCGGCCTCGGCGCTGTCCAACGTATGACCGATCGTTTCGAGTATCTGCCCGACGGCGCACGCAAGGCATTTCGAGTGACCCGTTTCCTCCACCGGAGCCGACCATGCAACAAGGTCTGAGTCGCGTCCCTATCATCCGTCTGTGGAACCTGCTGCTGGTTCCCGTCCAAGGCGAGCTCACCGACGCGCACGCCGAGCAGCTGCGGCACGACGTGCTCAACGAGATCCATGTCGCCGGCACCGAAGGCCTCGTGCTGGACGTCACCGGGCTGTGGATGATGGACAGCCATCTCTGCGCGGTGCTCACACGCCTCGCGCAGGCCGCCGGCCTGATGGGCACCAACACGGTCGTGTGCGGGATCAGCGCCGACATCGCGATGACGATCCAGAGCATGGGCCTCGAGCTGCGCGGGATCCGGACCGCGCTCACGCTCGAGGAAGCGCTGCGCGGCTTCGGCGTCACCGGCCCGATCGCTCCCGACGACGCGAGCGACCATCCCTTCAACCTCACCTCTGCACCCGCGGGAGCCTCCGATGGACGAATCCCTGGTCCGTGAACGCATCGCCGACATCCTCATGATGCTCTCGTCGATCTCGGCGGGTGCACGCAGCGAGCGGATGACGAGCGACCTCGACGGTGACGATCCGTTCGCCGTCCTCTACGAGGGCATCAACGAGATGGTCGAGACGCTGATCGACGGCCAGCAGCGGCTCGAGAGCTATCAGCATGAGCTCGAGCTGCGGCTCCTCACCATCGAGCAACAGCGGAGCGCCATCAAGGAGCTGTCGACCCCGGTCATCGAGGTCTGGGATCGGGTGCTCTGCCTGCCCGTGGTCGGCGTCCTCGACACCGCACGTAGCGCCGAGATGACCGAGGCGCTCCTGCGCGCCATCACCGAGCGCAAGTGCCGCTGCGCGATCATCGACGTGACGGGAATCGAGGTGATGGACTCGGGCACGACCGCACACTTCTTGCGTATGGCTGGCGCCGTCCGACTGCTCGGAGCCGAGTGCGTGCTGGCGGGCATCCGCCCCAACATCGCTCAGACCATGGTTCACATGGGCGTGGATATCGACGAGATCATTTCGTTCCGCTCACTTCGCGACGCGCTGCACCACTACGTGACGAACCGCTTGCCCGCACGAGCGTGAGCAGGTATCTCTTGGCGGCTCTCCGCCGGAGAGGTCGAGGTGATCGCTGGTGTCACGGGAGGTTCGCCGAACGTGCCACGGGAGGAAAGTCCGAGCTTCACAGGGCAGGGTGCTGGTCAACGGCCAGTCGAGGTGACTCGCAGGAAAGTGCCACAGAGAACAGACCGCCTTCGCAAGAAGGTAAGGGTGAAACGGTGCGGTAAGAGCGCACCGCCCGCCTGGTGACAGGCGGGGCACGGAAAACCCCACCCGAAGCAAGACCAGACAGGGGTCGCGTGGCCCGCGCAATGACTCCGGGTTGGTCGCTCGAGCCCATCGGCAACGGTGGGCCTAGATGAATGGTCACTGCCGGCGCAAGCCGGAACAGAACTCGGCTTAGCGGCCTCTCCGGCGGAGAGCACTTTTACTTCAGCGCGCGCAGCTCGGCCTCGAGGGCGCGGAGCTGCGACTCGGCCTTCTTGCGAAGGTCGTCCTTGCGCGCGGCCTCGAGGTACGGCGGGATGTCGTTGAACTTTCGCTTGAAGACGTCGGTCTTGTCCCTGCCGTGCTTCGCGATCGCGGCGTCGAGCTGCCTGCCGACGCGCTCGTAGAGCTGGCGCAAGGTCGCGTTCGGCGACTGCACCGGCACGCCCGCGTCCACCGACGGCGGCGGCGCCGTGACGCCGGCGTCGATCCGCGGGCGCACGATCACGCCGGCGTCCACACGAGGCGGCGGCGGAGGGCGGCGTCCGGCATCGACCGACCGGACCCGCACGGCCGCATCCACGGGTTCGACGATCATCTCGACCGCATCCACGTCGCTCGCGTCGATCACGCCGGCATCCATCACGAGCACGGGCATCGCGGCGTCGTCGACCACCGCGACGCGCGCGCGGTCGTCGTCGCTGCCGAGGAGCGCAAGGCCGAGCACGATCGCGAGCGCCACGATGATCGCGGCGAGGATGATCGCGAAGCGCCGGCGCGAGCCCGACTCCTGGCCCTCGTTGCGCTCGGTCTGATACGGCAACAGGTCGCCCTGCGGCAGCAGGAAAGGCTGCGCGTGCGGCGCCGACGGCTGCACCATCCCCGGCGCCGGCACTGGCACGGACGGTGCCAGCGGCACGAACGCGTCGGCCGCCGACAGCGCCGGCTCGAGCCCGCGCGGCCGCAACGCCGCCGGCAGCATCTCCCGCGCCGCGCGCTCGTCGCCGGCGAGGAGCGCACGCGCCACGCGCGCCACCTGCATGGTCTCGCGCGGCCGATCGGCCGGAACCTTCTGCGTCAACCACGTGACCAGCGCCTCGAGCAGCGGATCGACGCGCACGCCCGAGCGATCGAAGATCGACGGCAGCTCGCGCGACAGGTTCTGCCGCGCCACGTCCATCGGCGCGCCGTCGAAGGGATGGATGCCGGCCAGCATCTCGAACAGGATCAGCCCGAGCGCGAACAGGTCGGTGCGGAAGTCGAGCGGCTCGTCGGTCGCCTGCTCCGGCGCCATGTAGTGCGGCGTGCCGAGCACGACGCCGTCGGTCGTGAGTCGGTTCCGCCGTGGCTCGTCGGAGTCGACGATGGCGAGCCCGAAGTCGACGATGCGCACCTGCTCGCCGCCATCCGGACCGCCCGTCGTGAGCGTGACGTTCTCGGGCTTGAGATCGCGGTGCACGAGATCGCGCTCGTGCGCGTGGGCGAGCCCCTCGGCGAGCTGGATCAGGATCGCCAGCGCGCGCGCCGGCGCGATCGGCCCGTCGGTGACGATGTCACCGAGGTGCCGCCCCTCGGCGAGATCCATCGCCATGTAGAAGAGCCCGTCGGCGGTCTCGCCGACGTCGATGATGCCGATGACGTTGGGATGCGACAGGCGGCTGGCCGCCTCGGCCTCGTTGGACAGGCGCGCGCGCTGCTTCCGGTCGTACCCGAGCTCGCCGAACGGCACCTTGATCGCGAACCGCCGCGACATGCGCGTGTGCTGCGCGCGGTACACGCGGCCGATGCCGCCGTCGCCGATGACGCTCTCGATGTAGTAGCGCTCGGCGAGCACGCTGCCGACCAGCGGATCCTCGTTGCCCGGCGTCAGCCGCGAGCCGTCATTGGGGCAGCGCTGGAAGCCACCGCGAAAGACTGCCTTGCACGTCGGGCACGACGAGAGCCCGGAAGTATCGCGCTCCCCCGGACTAGAATCCGACACGTAGCTCCGCGAAGGCGCCGCCGCGTGTCGGCGTTACGCTCCAGGCGGTCGCTTTCGGCCCCTTCTCTTGCGCCACCTCTCTGCGATCCGAGCGGAGATACAGGTACACGGCGGTGCCCACGCCGATCACACCCGCGCCGACGAGCAGATCGGCGTACAGCGCCTTCGTGCCGATCGAGTCCTTGTAGTCGCCATCGCAGTCGACGGGCGGGTTCTCGCCGGTGTCACAGCGCTTGTACGACGACCGCGCCGACAACCCCATCGCCACACCGCCGCCGATCGCCGCGATGCCCACCCCGCCGGCCACGATCGAACCCATCGTGAAATGGTGATCGGGCCCCGTATCCTTCGGCTCGCCCGGTGTCACGACCACCGCGAGCGGACGCTTGCGCGCGTGCGGCATGAGCCGCGTCGCCGCCGCGCTGAAGACTTCACCGGCGCGCGCATCCGCGAGCAGCTCGACGCGCGGCCGCGAGATGACCTCGCCGGTCGCCACCGACACCCACGACGAATCGATCTGGATGTCGGCGCCGACCTGCACCATCGCCAGGAACAGGAGCTCGTTCGCGTCGAGCCGCCTCGCCAGATCGTCGACGCACGCCTTGGTCGCGACGCACTCCTCGGGCACGCCGCCTTCGGGCAACCGCCGCGCGACATCGGCGCCGCCGACCGCATCGACCTCGAGCTCGCGATGGAGCGCATCGGCGAGCGCGGCCGACAGCTGCACCGCGCGCTCGGGCACGACGTTCACGGTCAGCTCGACGACGATCGCGACGCGAACATCGGACGGCTGATTCGTGACCATCGGCGCCGGCAGCACGGTCTGCGCGTGCGCGACCCCCACCAGGGCGGCGACAACGACGAGCGGCAGCGCGATGCGACGCGACATCTCTGTACGAATCACACCAGCTAGGTGACCGTGAGGTCAAGCTCACTGAAGATCATGGGGCTTCGTGTGCCTCGTACGCGGCGGAGATCCGGTAGCCAACGCCGTGCTTCGACTCGATCAGCTCCTCGATGCCCGCCTGCTGGAGCTTGCGGCGCACGCGCCGGACGAGCTCGCGCACGTTCTCGCTGTCGGCCTCGTACGAGCGGAAGTCGAGCTGGTCCGCGACCCTCGACCATGACAGGTACGCCTGGTCGGGGTCGGGGGATTCCCGGCGTGCTTCGGTGAGGACCTGGAGCAGCCGGAACTCGAGACGCCCGAGGTCGACGGCGGCGCCCGCGACGCGGACGATGCCGCCCTCGACGCGCTGCGAGAGCTCGATGCGGGAGCCGTTGGCGGCGCGCAGCGCGGCCGTGAAGATCAGCTGATCGCGGCGGCTCGGCGCGGTGCGGCCAGGGCCGGTCGGCTGGTCGGAGTGGGCGAGCCGGCGATCGACGAAGAACAGCGCGATCTCGCCGAAACGAACCCGCGCCCCGTCGGAAAGCCGGGCCGACTCGACGCGCGCGCTGTCGATGAAGGTGCCGTTACGGCTGCCCTTGTCGACGAGCTTCCAGCCGTCGCCATCCTTCTCGATGGCGGCATGGACGAGCGAGATCGAGGAGTGCAAGAGCGTGAGGTCGCACTCTCCGAGCGACCGACCGATGATGGTGGGATCGCCGATGGGCCACGCGTTGCCCCACGGATCGACCAGCGTCGCGGAGCCGTCTCCGCGTCGCGATGAGATCTGCTCGCTCGTCAATCCCGGCGAAAGGATTGCCTTGCGATGCGCGTCGCACAGGTACCCCTGGTTCGCGGGGAGCGTGCACAGTGCGCACCTCGCCATGACGGAGATCGTGCCTGCATCGTGGGCCACACGCCAGCGCGCCAGAGGTGAGTTTTCGTCGGCAGCGTGCGGGCGAACGCTCACACTCCTGGGTTGATCCATGCGGATAGGCATCAGAAAGTTCCTCCGAGTGAAACGCCTACAGTGCTCGGCGAGGCGAGCGGCGCGATCGCCACGGGATTGCGGCGCGGCGCGTACTTCGGATCAGGACTCCATCCCTGCGTGAGCTTGGCTCCGAGGAGGAATCCGCCCCACATGCCGGCGAGCAGGCCACCGGCAACGGCGTCGGGATCAGGGTCATTGCTGGACGTACCGTCGGCGCGTTCGCCGTTGGAGAGCGCGGTCGCGATCAGGCTTCCGGACATGAAGCCGACCAGCGACGCGATTCCGACCATGCGCGCGCGGCGATACGACCAGTCGATCTTGGGCGCGAGCAAGATGCCGGCGGCGGCGCCGCCGTCGAGGCCGACGAGCAGCGCCGACATCTCGCCCTTGTCGAATTCGCCATCGGTGTCGAGGAGCGCGCCGGCGATCGCCGACGTGCCGAGCCCGAGCAGCGAGAGGTTGGTGGCGAACATGGTCTGGCCCGGCGTGAGCTCCATGCCGCGCGAGAGCGCGAGGCCGCCGATGGCGCCGACCGTGCCGGAGACGAGGAGCGTGGGCAGCACCTCCTCGCTCGAGCCCTCGAGGCCGAGCGGCACGAGGAGCAGCGCGCCGTTCGCCATGCCGAGGCCCATGCCCATGGTGGTCGCGTGACCGTCGCCGCGCGTCGGGTGGATCTTCTCCGAGAGGAGGAAGCCGGTGCCGGCGCCGGCGGCGGCGCCCGCCATCACCATCAGCGTGCCGGTGCCCTCGTCGCCCAGGTCGCGCGCGTCGATGAGCGTGACCGAGCCCAGGATCCCGAGGAGCGCGAAGTCGGCGACGACCTCGAGGTCGCCGCCCGGCGGCGTCGCGTCGGGCTGGAACATGGGCTGCGGCTGCGGCGGCGGCGGATAGCCGTAGGGCTGCTGCGGCGGCGGATATCCGTACGGCTGCTGCTGCGGCGGCGGGTATCCGTACGGCTGCTGTGGGTACGGCTGCGGATATGGCTGCGGATACGGCTGCTGCGGCGGCTGGGGCGGCACCTGCGGCTGCGGCGCGGGTGTCGGCGGCGCCGTTTGCGCGAGCGCGGGGGAAGCAGCGAGCAACATCGCGAGCGTGATCGATCGTGCGTACATGGAGCTCCTCAGCGCGGTGGCTGCGGTTGCGGTTGCGGCTGCGGCTGCGGTTGCGGCTGCGGCTGCGGGTACGGCGGTGGATACGGCTGCGGTTGCTGCGGCTGCGGATACGGCTGCGGTCCGGGCTGCGGCGGATACGGCTGGGGCGGATACGGCTGGGGCGGATACGGCTGAGGCGGGTACGGCTGCGGATACGGCCCGTACATTCCGCGCGCCTCGGCGGCGGCGTGCAGGCGGTCACAGCGCCCGGTCTCGCGGAACCCGACGATCGCCGAGTACACCAGCGCCAGGCCGCCCAGCCCGTACATCGGGCCGACCACGTTGCGCGCGTCGTCATCGATGCCGTCGGTCTGCGAGATGCCGAGCGCGGCGGTCAGGAACGAGATGCCGATGATCGTGTCGGCCGCCGGCGCGATCTTGCTCTCGGTGCATTGCACCCAGACCCCCTCCGGGACGTTGTCGGGCGCCTTCTTGACGAACATGAGGGAACAGCCGCTGGCGAAGGCTGCCAGCGTCACCACCGAGACCAGACGCGAGACCGTGGGCACGATCTCACTCTGCGGATCGCCGGCCCAACCCACCAGAGAGACGTCCGTGAGATCAGTGAGACACGCCTTCCGACACGAGTTATCGTCGGTGCGTGGGACCCAGGCCACTGCTGTCGTTCGCGATCTCGGCTCTGGCCGGGTGTTCGATCATCTACAACCCCGACAATCTCCCACCTCTGACCGACGCGGATATCGACGCGCCGACCGACGCGCCGTTCGACGCGCCCACGGACTCGAACCCCGAGCTGCTCGAGATCACGGGAGTGACGCCGTCGACGATCGACGAGGGCGTGGGCTCGGGCGGAAGCCGCCCCGTCGTGTTCCAGCTCGAGGGCGAGGCCATCGTGGGCTCCGCGACGGTGACCGTCGATCTGATGGGCGCGACCGAGACGGCGACGCTCATCGACTTCGACGCGACGCCCGACGGCACCAAGGGCGGCGCCATCGTCCGGATTCCGGTCATGACCGGTCTGGCCGCGGGCATGACGCGCACGCTGCGCATCACGGTCCAGCAGGGCAACGTCACCAAGATGGCCGACGTCACCGTCAACGGCCTCGACGAGCTGGTCGTCAACACCACCCCGCGTACCACGGTGGTGAACCCGCCGACGTACTCGACGATCACCGTGTCGAGCAACGTGCACTTCACCGGCGCCGAGCCTGTCATCCTGAAGGCGACGGCGAACATCGACATCCAGCGCGCGCTCGACGCGAACGCCGCGGGTAGCACCGCCGGGCCCCACGGCTGCAACGGCGGTGTGATGGAGGCCGCCGGCGGATGTGGCATCGGCACCGGCGGGCCAGGTTCCAACGCTTCTATACTGGGCGTCAACGCCGGCAGCGGCGGTGGCGGCGGCGGCTTCGGGCAACCCGGCACGATCGGCGGCGCCAACGGTGGTGCTCCCGGTCAGCCGACGGGCAACGAGGCGCTGGTCCCGATCATCACGAGCCCCGGCACCGCCGGAAATCGCGGCAACGGCGGCGCGGGTGGCGGCGGCGGACTCCTCGGTGCGGCAGGCGGACCGGGCGGTGGCGGTGGCGGAGTCGTGTGGATCCAGGCCGGCGGCGACATCACCGTCGGCGCGATGGGAACGATCGAGGCACGCGGCGCAACGACGAGCGGTGGTAGCGGCGGCGGCGGCGGTGGGTCGGGCGGCGCGATCCTGGTGCGCGCTGGCGGATCGATCACGTCGACGACGCGCTGGCTCTCCGCGCCTGGCGGCGGTGCGTCGACAGGGTCGTCGAATCCGGGCGGCCCGGGCGGCGCGGGCCGGATCCGGATCGACACGCCTGCGGGTGACATCGCGTCGATGTCGAATAACCCGAACGCATGGCGCGGACCTTCGTGGGCCACCGATACGCCGTCGCTCACGTCGACCGGAACGCTGACGTTCGGGTTCCATGGCGAGCCGGGCCGCGAGTTCAGTCTTCGGCTGAACGACCAGCCGTTGACCCAGACGGCGACGCCGGGCTCGGGTGGCGACGTCGACGTTCCTGGCATCGTGCTCCGTCCGGGGAAGAATCGCCTGTGCGGCGTGGCACTGACGGGATCGCTGCAGGGCGCCGAGTCACAGAGCTGTATCGAACTGTTCTACGCCGGCAACTGACGGCCTGCGACGGGCGCGGGCCCAGCTGATATGGTGCGCGCGATGTTCGCGCGCCGATCCTTCGTAGCCGTCGCTGTCCTCGCGCTCGCCGCGTGCCCCGGCCCGCGCAAGCCGGGCGTCGGTGCGCCCGAGCCGGTCGCCGCGCCGAAGCCGCACGACGTGACGTCGCCGAACGGGACGCGCAACGACGAGTACTACTGGCTGCGCGACGACACGCGCAAGGATCCCGAGGTCATCGCGTACCTCGAGGCGGAGAACCGGTATGCGCGCGCGATGATGGAGCCGGTGCGGCCGCTCGAGCGCACGCTCCTCGCCGAGATGACGGCGCGCATCGCGCAGCAGGACGAGAGCGCGCCGGTGTTCGAGAACGGCTGGTGGTACGTCGCGAAGTGGGAGCCGAAGCAGCAGTACGCGATCCTCGTGCGCAAGCAGCGCAAGGACGGCGTCGAGCAGGTCATCCTCGACGAGAACGAGCGCGCGAAAGGCCACGCGTTCTACGAGGCGTCGGGCGCCGAGGTCTCGCCCGACGGGCGCTACCTGGCGTGGACCGAGGACACGGTCGGCCGGCGGCAGCGCGACCTGCGCGTGAAGGACCTCACCACCGGCGCGATGCTGCCCGATACGGTGCACGACATCGAGAACGACCTGGCGTGGGCCAACGACTCGAAGACGCTGTTCTACGTCGGCAAGGACAAGGCGACGCTGCGCAGCCGCTACGTCACGCGCCACGTGCTGGGCACGCCAGCCTCGGCCGACGTGGTCGTGTACGACGAGACCGACGACGCGTACTACACCGGCGTCTCGGTCACGAAGAGCCGCAAGTACATCGTCATCGACCTCGACAGCACGCTCACCACCGAGGCGCGCCTCATCGACGCCAGCAAGCCGACCGAGCCGCCGCGCGTGTTCCTGCCGCGCGAGAGTGAGCACGAATACTACGTCGACCACGACGGCGAGCGCTTCGTGGTGCGCACCAACGACCACGCGAAGAACTTCCGGATCGTCGAGGTCCCCGATACCGGCGCCACCGCGGATCGCGCGGCGTGGCGCGACCTCGTCCCGCACGATCCCGACGCGCTGATCAGCGACGTCGCCGTCTACAAGCGCTTCCTGGCGTGGGAGGAGCGGCGCGGCGGGCTCCAGCGCATCCGCGTGATGGCGCGCGGTGCGGCGCTCGCCGACGCGTTCACGCCCGAGGCCGACGATCCGACGTTCGCCATGTCGCTCGAGGACACGCCCGAGCTCGACGCCGCGTCGGTGCGCTGGTCGTACAACGCGCTCACCACGCCGGAGATCACGTACGAGCTGGATCTGGCGACGCGGCGGCGCGTCGTCATCGACGAGACGCCGTCGCCCGGCTTCGACCGCACGCAGTACGTGTCGGAGTACGTGCACGCCACCGCGCCCGACGGCTCGCAGATCCCGATCTCGATCGCGCGACGCAAGGACACCAAGCTCGACGGCACCGCGCCGGTCCTCGTCTACGGCTATGGCGCCTACGGCTACTCGATCAACCCGAGCTTCGGGCTCGAGGGCGTGAGCTTGCTCGATCGCGGCTGGGTCTACGCGATCGCGCACGTGCGCGGCGGCTCGGAGATGGGGCGCCCCTGGTACGAGCACGGCCGCCAGCTCGAGAAGATGAACAGCTTCACCGACTACATCGCGGCGTGCGAGCACCTCGTGACCGCGAAGTACGCCGCGCGCGACAAGGTGTTCGCGGTCGGCGGCAGCGCCGGCGGGCTCCTCGTCGGCGCCGCCGTGACCTTGCGCCCCGATCTCTTCCGCGGCGTGCTCGCCGCGGTGCCGTTCGTCGACGTGATCACCACGATGCTCGACGAGACCATCCCGCTCACCACCAACGAGTTCGACGAGTGGGGCAACCCCGTCGACAAGCGCGTCTACGATTACATGCTCCAGTACTCGCCTTACGACAACGTGGCGAAGCGTGCGTACCCGTCGATCCTCGTCACGACCGGCCTGTGGGACAGCCAGGTGCAGTATTACGAGCCGGCCAAGTGGGTCGCCCGCTTGCGCGCGCATCGCACCGACGAGAACCTGCTCGTCCTCGAGACCGACATGACCGCCGGGCACGGCGGCAAGACCGGCCGCTTCGACGAGGTCGGCGAGTGGGCGCACCGCTACGCGTTCTTCCTGCACGTGCTCGAGCGGCCGGACTCGCGCGCCGCGAGGATGCCATCGCCGTGATCGCGGAGCCGCCGTCGCATCGCGAGCGCTGCCTGCGCTGCCGCCGCCCGCGCGTGGTCTGCTACTGCGCGACGTTGCCGCGACTCGAGACGCGCACGCGCGTCGTCATCCTGCAGCACCCGCGCGAGCGCGACATGCCGATCGGCACGGCGCGCATGGCGAGCCTGTGCCTGCCGCAGTCGGAGCTGCACGTCGGCGCGCAGTGGGACGACCACGCGCCGCTGGCGCGCGCGCTGGCCAACCCGGCGCAGCCGCCGATCCTCCTCTATCCCGGGGAGGGCGCGAAGGACATCCTGCGCGAGCCGCCGGCCGGGCCGGTCACGCTCGTCGTCGTCGACGGCACGTGGTCGCAGGCGCGCACGGTGGTGCGCGACAACCCGGTGCTGCACGCGCTGCCGCGCTACGCGTTCGCGACGCCGGAGCTGTCGAAGTACCGCATCCGCAAGGAGCCCGACGATCGCTTCGTGTCGACGATCGAGGCGCTCATGCACGTGCTCGGCGCGCTCGAGGGCGACCCCGAGCGGTTCCGCGCGCTGCTCGAGCCGCTGAACGCGATGGTGGACACGCAGATCGCGTACAAGGCGCGCGAGGGCAAGTCGCGCTGGCGCAAGCCGCGCGCCGACGGTCCGCCGCCGCCGCGCTTGCCGGAGCAGCTGGTGCCGCGCTGGGGCGATCTGGTGTGCGTGGTCGCCGAGGCCAACGCGTGGCCGTACCAGGAAGGCGTGAAGCGCGAGGACGAGCTGTTGCAGGTCGTCGCGGTGCGCGTCGCGACCGGCGAGCGGCTCGACGTGGTCGCGCGCCCGGATGGCGACCTCTCGCCGAGCACGTGTTTCCATACCGAGCTCGACGAGGCGACGCTCCGCGGCGGCGTCGCGAAGACGGAGCTGATGCAGCGGATCGCGGCGTTCGTACGCCCGACCGACGTGGTGTGCGTGTGGGGCGCGTACAGCCTCGACCTGCTGCGCGCCGCCGGCGCCGAGCTGCCACGGCCCGCGCTGGATCTGCGCGACGCCGCGTATCGGCTCACGAACACGAAGATCGGAAGTCTGGAGCGATACGCGATGGCGGTGGGGGATGGACCGCTCATGGTGGTGGGAGAGGGGAGAGGGAGGAGAAGGCTCGCGATGCTGGCGAGGATCGTGCGGGCGTGGAAGGAGCTCGGGGCCGGGCACGGGCACGGGTCGGAGAAGACGACGGAGCACGGGTAATGGCGCTGCGGCTGGGAGGACTGGCGGACGTGGATCCGCTGGCGGTGCCGATTCCGCCGGGCACGGAGGTGACGACGCGCGTCGATCGCGCGCACGGCGACCGCGTCGTGCAGCAGGGAGCCGTGGGGCGCGTCGCGGCGCTCGACGGCGATCACGTCGACGTCGAGGTCGTCGGCGTGGGTCGCGTGCGGTACCTGCGCAGCGAGCTCGTGCCGCGCAAGCTCGGGCTCGTGCGCTACGCGCGCCGCCGCGCCGACGCGTGGAGCGACCTCGCACCCACCGTCGTGCTCGACGCCATCGTCGGGTCGCGCGCGTGGGGCCTCGATCACGCCGGCAGCGACGAGGACCACCGCGGCATCTTCGTCTTGCCGATGGCGTGGACGACGGGCCTCGCCGATCCGCCGCTCGATCTGCAGTCGCTCGACGGCTCGGCCGCGTACTGGGAGGTCGGCAAGGCCATCCGCCAGGCGCTGCGCGCCGATCCCAACACGCTCGAGATGCTGTTCGCCGCGGACGCGAGCGCCGTGCGCGATCCGATGGGCGCCATGATCCTCGAGATCCGCGACGCCTTCGTCTCGCAGGAGATCTACGGCGCCTTCGGCCGCTACGCGCTCTCGCAGCTCGAGCGCCTCGAGCACAACCAGCGCCTCGCCGATCACCGTGCCCTCGTGCTTGCGTGGCTGGTCGCCGAGCCCACCCTCGATCTCGATACCGTCGCCGTGCGCCTCGCGGCCTCCGCGCAGGTACCGGGCCCCACATCTGAAGACGCGCAACGCCGCGCGCGCGACTACTTGAAGCAGCTCTATCGCTCGCTCTACGACGCCGGCCACCTCGCGACCGCGGAGTGGGCCTCGCTCCTCGCGTTCGCGCGCGATCAAAGCCACAACTTCGAGCCGCCGCGCGACCTGCGCCCCAAGAACGCCTACAACCTGATCCGCCTGCTCGATCTCGCCACGCGCTGGCTCGCCGGCGGCTCGCCCGAGCTGCGCGTGCGCGACGAGCTGCGCCCGCAGCTCCTCGCCATCAAGGGCGGCCAGGTCCCCATGCCCGACGTCGTCGCCCTCGCCCAGTCGATGACCCCCGCCCTCGAGGCCGCGCGCGCGTCGAGCCCGCTGCCCAAGCACGCCGACATCGGCCGCGTCGAATCGGTCCTCCGCGCCATCCGCGCCGAATCCGCGCGCCGCTCCCTCGCCGCCGCCCCCGGCCCCTGGGGCGCCGAGGCGCCTCCGCCCCCGATCGCGCGCTTCGACTGACCCCGAAAGTTGTCAAATGTTGACACCGTCCCCTCTGCAGACGCTGCAGAGGGGACGGTGTCAAACTTTG
>DATLEB010000102.1:0-18197 GCA_035525615.1 Kofleriaceae bacterium
TCGCCGTAGAACAGCCGGCGGCCGGTGAACAGCTCCCACAGGATGATGCCGACCGCGAAGACGTCGGCGCGGTGGTCGACCGGCAGGCCGCTGGCCGCCTCGGGCGACAGGTAGCTGAACTTGCCCTTCACCACGCCGGGATCGGTCGACTCGATCTGGCTGTTGGCCTTGGCCAGGCCGAAGTCCACGAGCTTGATCTCGCCGTTCTGGGAGAGAAGGATGGTCGGCGGCGAGATGTCGCGGTGGACGATGCCGAGCGGCGGGTTCGTCTCCGGGTGGTCGAGCGAGTGCGCGTACTGGAGCGCCTTGCAGCACTCCATCATCAAGTAGATCGTGTGGGCGACCTCGATCCGCTTGGTCTTCTGCTTCTGCCGCTCGATGAGTGCCTTTAGGTTGCACCCGTCGACGTACTCCATCACCAGGAAGTAGGCGTTGTCGGGCGTCTTCGAGATGTCGAAGACCTGGACGATGTTCGCGTGCTGGAGGAAGAGCGAGAGCCGCGCCTCGTCGAGGAACATCGAGACGAACTTCTGGTTCTTGGTCAGGTTCGGAAGGACGCGCTTGATCGCGACGGCCTTCTTGAAGCCTTCCATCGACTCCGCGACGCCGCGGAACACCTCGGCCATGCCGCCCGCGTCGAGTCGCTCCGTGATCGTGTAGCGGTCGCGCATGCGGGACCAGCTGCGATCCTACCAGACGTTTTCGAGGGTTAGCAAATACCCGGCAGAGATGCTGCAGTCGGCTGGCACCTTCACGGCGGCGCCTTCACTCGGGAGCGTCGTCGGCCTCGACCTGCTCGCGCGCCGTCTTGCACTCGAAGCAGAGGGTCGTGACCGGGCGGGCCATCAGGCGCTTGAAGCCAATCGGCTCGCTGCACTCCTCGCACTCGTCGATCTCTCCGGCCGTCAGTCGCTTGAGCGCGTCCTGGATCTTGGCGATCAGGAAGTTCTCCCGGTCGTGGAGGCGCAGCTGCGTGGAATACAGCTCCTCCTCGGTCGACTCGTCCATCGAGTCACGCCCGATGCGATCACGGTCGCGATCCATCGTGAAACCGATGGCGGAATGCGCGTTGGCGACCAGGCGGCCGAGGTCGGCTTCGAGGCGCTGCTTGAGCTGATCCGTCTCGGAATCCGTGAGCATGTAACCAGTCTAGGTACCGGTCCAAGGAGGCGTCAATCCACGCGTTCCGGAGTTCTGTAACCGTGCGCTAGCGCCCTTACACCCTCTTGACGCAGGCGCGAAATGAACCCCCGGGTGCGACCGTTCGTTCATAAGGGCGTCATTCAGATGGATGCCCATCCAGGAGCCCGCGTGAGTTCCCTACGCCGCTATCGCCTCGCCACCGCCTTCTTTGCCCTGACGACCGCCTTTGCCGGGTACCGCGCCTGGGATGACGCGCCCTCAAACGCCGGTGCCAGCCACCGGCAAGTCAGCGCCAAGGCACGAAAAGGTGACGTGTCGGCCCTCCGGCGCCCGTTGCGGGTGAACGCGTCGGCGGTTGGCCTCGACGAGCACGCGCTCATCGATCAGCTGCTGGCGGCCCGGACGCCCCAGCAGGTGTCGATCATCGCCGAGAAGCTGGGCATGGTCGGCACAGACGACGCGGTCGCCGCGCTGACCGGGTTGGTCGATGATCCGCGTCCGGGCGTCCCGGAGAGCGTGATCGCGGCGATCGGTCGCATCGGCACGACGCGCGCGGTGGACCTGCTGCTCGATCTCGAGGGCGACGCGCGCCCGCGCGTTCGCGGTGCGGCTGTCAGCGCCCTGGCCTCGAGTGGCGACGCGCGCGCAAGCAAGCGGCTGGTCGCGATGGCGCAGGACCGCGGCGACCCGCTGCGTACGAGCGCGATCTATGCGCTCGGCGAGGTCGGAGGCGACGAGATCGTGAAGGTCCTCGGCGCGCTGGCGCGCGGCGGCGACTACGAGGCCGCGTCGGCGGCGGTGTACTCGCTCGGCCAGGTCACGAGTGGCGACGCGCAGGCGGTGCTGATCGAGGTCGCGCAGTCGGGTGACACCCGCATCCGCGCGCTCGCGGTTCAGAACCTCCAGCCTCAGGACGACGCCACCATCAAGCTCATCACCGCGATGGTGAAGAGCGGCGACCCGACCGTGCTCGCGGCGGCGCTCGGCGCACTTGGCAAGAGCGGCGATCCCGCGGTGTTGCCCGTGCTGGTGTCAGCCGCCACCGGGGGGCCCCAGTACGCGCGCTGGAACGCGGTCACCGCGATCGGCGAGATCGGTGGCGCCGAGGCCGTCACCGCCCTCGGCGAGCTGTTGCGCAAGGGCGATCGCAACCTGGCCGGCCAGGTCGCGCAGATGCTCGTCAATCTCGGCGGCGACGATGCGCGCGACGTGCTCATCGAGGTCGCGCTCTCCGAAGGACCGACGAGCTCGTTCGTCATCCAGTCGCTCCTGCAGCTGCGCAGCCCGGACGTCACCACTGCGCTCCTCGAGATCGCGCGCCATGGCCGCGCCGCCGACCGGCGCGCCGTCCTCCCCGGCCTCGTGAAGGCCGGCAACGAGGAGGCGATCGCGCTGGCCATCGACCTTTCCGAGCGCGGCAGCCGCCAGGACAAGCAAGACGCCATCCGCATGCTGGGCGACACCAGCGCGCCCGAGGCGCGCACCGCGCTCCTCCGGATCGCCGACAGCGCGAGCGGCCAGACGCGCACGTTCGCGCTCGACGTGCTCGCGCAGGCCACACCCGACGACCCTGCGGTCACCCAGATGCTGTCGGACGCGCTCTTCTCGGGGCGCGCCGACGAAGCGTCGCAGGCGGCGTGGATCCTGGGACGCCTCGGTAACGAAGACGCGCGCCAGGCGCTGCTCGCGGCGCTCAAGGGCGACGACACGATGCTCGCGCAGGCGGCGCTCGGCGCGCTCTCGCAGAACGGCTCGGCGGCGACCGTGCGCGCGGCGCTCGTCGATCTCGCGCGCACCGGCAAGCCGGAGCTGCGCGCCCAGGCGCTCGGCCAGCTCATCAACAGCGGCTCGGCGGAGGGGCTCGCGCTCGCCGAGCAGGCACTCACCGGCAGCGATCCGGATCTCGCCCGCAACGCGGCGTGGGCGCTGCAGGGGTTGGGCTCGACGGACGCGCACCGCGTGCTGCGCGCGGCCGTGAATTCGAGCGACGTGAGCGTCCGCTCCGCGGTCGCGGGCGCGCTGGCGCAGGCGGGCGACGACGCGTCGGTCGATGCGCTGCTTCAGCTCACGCGCGACAGCGATCCGGGCGTGAAGCAGCAGGCGCTCGCGGCGCTCGGCCAGTCCGGGTCGGCGCGCGCGGTCGACGCGCTGGTGTCAGCCTCCAGCTCGGGCGATGCCGGGCAGCGGCTGGCGGCGGTGTCGAGCCTCGGTGGCGTCGACGATCCGCGCGCGAGCCAGGCGCTGTCGCGGCTCATCGAGGACGGCGACGAGCAGGTGGCGTCGGCGGCGATCTGGGCGGCGTACAACGGCGGTGATGACGTGGACCGCGCGCTGCTGCGCGCGTTCGGCGGGACGTCGTCGGACTCGGTGCGCGTGGCGGCGGCGCAGCAGATCCGCGCGCGCGGCATCGAGGTCGACGACGCGACCAGCAAGCGGCTCGACGACCTGCTCGGCGCCAGCGGCGGTGGCTACGGGTACGGTGGGTACGGCTACGGCGGCTACTACCCGGCGCCGTACGAAGGCGGTGAGTGAGCAGCGTCAGTCGGGGGCGTCGGGGGCTGGGTCTGGGTCGGGGTCGTCGTCGTCGTCATCTTCGTCGTCGTCGCGCAGCGCCAGGCACTCGTCGATCGCGTCCGTGGTGAGTGCCACGGCCGCGCAACGTCGGCCGTCGGTCGATGCCGCGGTGCAGTCGCGCAGGTAGATCTGCTCTTCGTCGGCGCGGTCGGTGGCTGACACCGGCGCAGCCGCCTCGCTGGCGAGCACGCGCATGGCGTGTGCCACGACCGTGCGGCACGACGGTGGGCTGGCACCGTCGCGTGGGCTGGCGAAGGTGTCAGCCGTCGCCGGGAGCGATGGGCACGCGTGCGCGTCCGCGAGATCGTTGGCCTGCGCGAGGCACGTGCGCGCGCGTTGTGCGAGCCCGGGCTCCTGGCAAAGGTCGATGACCTCGGCGAAGAAGCGCGTCGCATCGTCCCGCGTCCGGTCGGGCGAGCGACCGATGACGAGCTCGGCGCGGCGCGCGACATCGCGGCAGCTCGGGCCGGCCTGGGTGGGCGTCGCGGGAGCGCTGGCCCGACACGCGGCGCCGAGTGCCACCGCGGCGCACGTGAGCCGGCGGACGGTGTCACCCACCTGCACGCTCGCGGCGATGGAAGAGCAGATAGACCGGCACGGCGAGGGACATGAACGCGATGCCTCGCAGGCTCTGCGCGGTGGCTGACACCATCGTGTTGAGGAGCAGGAGCGAGGAGAGGACGAGGAAGAGCACGGGGATGACCGGGTAGAGGGGGACGCGGTAGGGGCGGGCGAGGTCGGGGCGGGCGCGGCGCAGGCGGATGACACCGCCGGCGTTGAGCGCGTAGAACAGCCACGAAGAGAAGACGACGTAGTCGGTGAGCTGGTCGAAGCGTCCGCTCGTTGCGAGCAGGCTGGCCCAGCCACCCTGGATGAGGACGGCCACGACCGGCGCGCGTGCGCCCTGGCTCACATGCGCGAGCCGCTTCGGCGCGAGTCCGTCGCGCGCCATCGCGAAGGGGACGCGCGCGCCGGTGAGCATCGAACCCGTCATCGCCGAGAGGGCGGAGGCCGTCAGGGCAAAGGCGAGAAAGGCTTGCGCCGTGCCACCGAGGAAGGTGTCAGCCACCCGCGCGGCCACGGCGGGGGCGCCGGGGTAACGATCGGAGCGAGCCGTTGCCACGTCGTCGAAGGAGAGGGCGTAGAAGTAGGCGACGTTGATGAGGGCGTAGACGGCGAGGACGATCAGCGTGCCGAGGACGATCGCGCGCGGCACGTTCTTGCCGGGATCGCGCACCTCGCCGGCTGCCATCGGCAGGTTGTTCCAGCCGTCGTAAGCCCAGAGCGCGGCGAGGATGGCGAGACCGAAGGGGCCCCAACCCGGGAAGGTGCCACCCGAGTACCCGCCCGCCGCGAGATGCGACCAGCTGCCGCTGTCGGCTGACACCAGCGCGCCGCCGGCGAGGCCGAGGATGAGGACCACCTTGAGCGCTGTCAGCACGGTCTGGAGCCAGCCGCCCGCGTTGACGCTGAGGCAGTTGATGCCGGTGAAGACGAGGATGAGCGTGATGGCGACCGGGACCACGCCGCCGATCTGCTCCACCCCGATGAGGCCGCGGAGGAAGGTCGCGGCTCCCACGGCGTACGCGGCGATCGAGGCAGGGGTGCCGATCCAGAAGCGTGCCCAGCCGTAGAGGTAGCCGACGAAGGGACCGTAGCCTTCGCGCAGGAAGATGTACTCGCCGCCGGCGCGCGGGTACGCGGCACCGAGCTCGGCGTAGCTCAGCGCGCCGAGCAGCGACAGCACGCCACCTACTGCCCACGCCGCGAGGACCCAGCCGGGCGAGCCGCACAGCTGCGCCATCGGCGCGGCCTTGAGAAACACGCCCGTCCCGATGATGGTGCCCACGACGATGGCCGCGGCTTGCCAGGCGCCGAGCGCGCGCAAGAGCTCGGGGCGCCCCCCACCGGTGCCACCCACCTGCGCGGACGCAAAGGTGTCACCCACTTGCGCGGCCCCGGAGGTGTCACCCACCTGCGCAGTATGCCCGAGCGGCGCTGGTCACGCGTGTCCGGACCGCCGGACAGAGGAGTGCAGACCGAAGGTGCCAGCCGCCCACGCGGCCTGGCGAAGGTGCCAGCCGCCTACGCGGCCGCGGCTCAGCTCGCGGCCTTCGACTCGAGCACGAGCTCGGGGCGGCCGCGCGCCTCGACGACCTCGCGGGTCACGACGCATTCCTTCACGCCGCTCAGAGACGGGATCTCGTACATCACGTCGAGCATCACTTCTTCGAGGATGGCGCGCAGGCCGCGCGCGCCCGACTGGCGCCGCACCGCCTCTTCGGCGATCGCCTTGAGCGCCTCGGGACGGAACGTCAGCTTCACGCCCTCGAGCTCGAACAGCCGCTGGTACTGCTTGGCCAGCGCGTTGCGCGGCTTCCACAGGACTTGCGTCAGCGAGTCGATGTCGAGCTGGTCAGCGCTCACGATCACCGGCAGGCGACCCATGAACTCCGGGATCATCCCGAACTTCACGAGGTCCTCGGTCCGTGCCGCCCGCCGCAGCCCGTCCTTGTCGTCTTCCAGCGTGCCGATGCTCGCACCGAACCCGAGCCCACGCTGCCCCACGCGGCGGCGCACGATGTCTTCGAGCCCGTTGAACGCGCCGGTGCAAATGAACAGGATGTCCGTCGTGTCGATCTGAATCAGCTCTTGCTGCGGCCGATTCCTCGCGCCGTCCGGCGTGATCGTCGCCGTCTTGCCTTCCAGTATTTTCAAGAGCGCCTGCTGCACGCCTTCGCCGCTCACGTCGCGCGTCGGCGACGGCACGCCGCCCTTGCGCGCGATCTTGTCGATCTCGTCGATGCAGATGATGCCGCGCGCCGTCTTCTCGACGTCGCCGCCGGCCGCACGGAACAGCGCCTTCACGACGCTCTCGACGTCCTCACCGACGTAGCCGGCTTCCGTCAGCGTCGTCGCATCCGCGATCGCGAACGGCACGTCGAGCTTCTTGGCGAGCGTCTGCGCGAGCAGCGTCTTGCCCGAGCCCGTCGGCCCGATGAGCAAGATGTTGCCCTTCTGGACCTCGACGTCGGTCTGCTTCCCGCGCAGCCCGATGCGCTTGTAGTGGTTGTAGACCGCCACGCTGAGCGCGCGCTTGGCCTGGTCTTGCCCGACGACATAGCGATCGAGCTCTTCGACGATCGCCCGCGGTGGAGGGAATTTCGGCCGTTCCGCCGCCTCCTCCTTGGCGAGAATGTCGTTACAGAGGGTCACACACTCATCGCAGATGAAGACCCGCGGTCCGCTGATGAGCTTGCGCACCTCGCGGCGTTGCTTGCCGCAGAAGGAGCAGTGGAATTCCTCCATCTGAGACCCGATTCTTACATGTTCATCGACCGCGGCAACAGGGTGCGAAGCCCACGGTATTGGTCTTGACGCGTCGGGTCATTGCGGTGATCACTTCTACGGGTGCGCGCGGTGATCATCTGCGCCGAGCCAGAGCTGGCCGTCGCTGAACGAGACTCGATTCCGGCGGTTCTTGCCGATCTCGGGTGTGCGACGGTGCTCGGGCGGTTCGACCTCGGCGGTCTCGACGAGGAAGCGCTGCTCCGGACCCCTCCCAATGTGGTGGTGGTGGACGCAGGAGACGATCTGGTTCGCGCTCAGCGCGCGATCAAAAAGCTTCGCAACGGGGGTGTGCTCGCCGACGCACCCGTGCTCCTCGCCCTGACGCTGCCTCGGCTCCCGGCCCTGGACTTCTCCACAGGGTTCGACGATTTCGTCCTGCTCCCGCTCGTCCCCGCCGAGCTGTACGCGCGCCTCCGCCAGCTCGACTGGAAGACCGCGACCTTCGGCTCGGAGGAGGTCCTGAAGATCGAGGATCTCGTGATCGATATCGCAGGCCACGAGGCCCAGGTCGGTGGGCGCCACCTCCCGCTCACCCACCAGGAGTTCGAGCTCTTGCGTTTCCTCGCGCAGCACCGCGGCCGCGTCTTCAGCCGCGATCAGCTGCTCGAGCGCGTGTGGGGATACTCGTACGGCGGCGGCACGCGCACGGTCGACATCCATGTACGCCGCGTGCGCGCCAAGATGGGCGTCGTCTCCGGCGGCCTCATCGAGACGGTGCGCAACGTCGGCTACAAGATGCGCGGCTCGCGCTGATCTCCGCGCCTCGGCGCCGGGGCCTCGGTGCCAGGCGTATAGTCGGCGCGCATGTTCCAGGTCATCGACCTCGGGTCAGACGGCAAGGTCGTCGTCAGCGATGGCGCCGAGCGCGCGGTCCCTCCGCCGCCCGGCATCGTGCGCTGGATCGATCTCGTCGAGCCGGACCCGGCGTCGCTCGAACACCTGCGCGTGCGCTTCGATCTCCACCCGCTCGCGATCGAGGACTGCGCCACGTTCGGCCTGCAGTCGAAGCTCGACGACTACGACCGCTACCTCTTCGTCGTCATTCACTCGTTCACCGCCGATCCCGAGGACCCGCTCGAGATCCAGGTGCACGAGATCCACGCCTTCGTCAGCGAGAGTTACATCATCACGGTGCACGATAACCCACTGCCGTCGCACGACACGGTGTGGGCCAAGGCGTGCACCGACAAGGCCACGCTCGAGCGCGGCCCGTCGTGGATCCTCTACAAGCACGTCGACGCGATGGTCACGGCCACCGAGCCGCTCGTCCTGCGCATCCGCGATCAGCTCGACGATCTCGAGTGGGCCGCGATCGAGCAGACCGGGTACGCCGGCCAGCTCGACCTGCAGAAGGTGTTTCGCATCAAGCGCACGAGCGTCGCGATGCGGCGCGTGATCCGGCCGCTCCGCGACACCATCGGCATCCTCCACCGGCGCAACGACCCGCGGATCTCGCAGCGGGCGATGCTGCACCTCCGCGACGTGTCGGATCACGTGGCCCGGCTGGCCGAGATGATCGAGGAGACCCGAGAGGTGTCGGTGGGTGTGGTGGCCAACCACCAGGCCTTCACGGCGCAGAAGGTCAACGAGGTCATGCGGGGCCTGACGATCTTCAGCGCGATCTTCCTGCCGATGTCGTTCATCGTCGGGTTCTTCGGGCAGAACTTCCTCCACCTGCCGTACGACAGCGACATCTGGCTCGCCATCATGATCGCCTCCCTGGTGCTCGTCCCGGCCGCCCTCATCGAGTGGTTCCGGCGTAACGGGTGGCTCTGAGCAGGCGAGAGCAGCCCACACTCGGGTACTATCGGGGCGTGAGATCGACGATCGTCGCCGCCGCGGTGACCCACGTCGGCAACGTCCGCGAACACAACGAGGACTCGCACCTCGTCGAGGTCGAGGAGGGCGTGTTCATCGTGTGCGACGGCATGGGTGGGCATGCCGCCGGCGAGGTGGCGTCGGCGCTCGGCGTCCGACTCACCCGCGAGCAGTGGACGTCCCCCGCGACGCAGCGAGCCGTCAACGAGTGGGCGCAGGCTGCCACGCTCGAGGCGCGGCGCACGCTGGTGACGGCGGTGAAGGCGGGCGTGATGCACGCGCACCGGTCGATCTGTCAGCAGGCCGTCGAGGATCCGTCGAAGAAGGGCATGGGCACGACGTTCACGGGCCTGGTCATCGCCGGTGGTGACGCGATCGTGGCGCACGCCGGCGACTCGCGCGCGTACCTGGTGCGCGGCGGGATCGCGATGCAGCTCACCGAGGATCACACGCTCCTGGCGCGCTTGCTCGCGGCCGGGTTGCCGATGACCGAGGGGCAGGACGTGCACCGCTGGAAGGGCGTCATCACGAACGCGCTCGGGTTCGGCGACGACACCAAGGTCATCACGTTCATCGTCCCGCTCTCCGACGGAGACAAGCTGCTGCTGTGCTCGGACGGCGTCAGCGAGTACGTCACGGAGGTCGAGGTCGGACAGGTGCTCGCCGCGCAGCCGAGCCCGGCGCGCGCGGCGCAGAAGTTCGTCGACATGGCGCTCGAGCGCGGCGGCGAGGACAACGCGACGGCGCTGGTCATCAAGGTGGTCGAGGCCGGCGAGTCCCAGGTGCCGGCGAAGCAACGCCAGCGCGACGACCAGATCCTGTCGCTGTGCCCGCTGCTCGAGGAGCTCTCGCCCCAGCAGCGGCTGCGCGCGCTGCGGATCGCGACCCATCGCGACTTCGTGGCCGGTGACGTCCTGCCGGAGGCGGCGATGGGCAGCCGCGTGGCGTGGATCCTGATGGACGGCGAGGTGATCGTCGGCGGTCGCACCGAGGACGCCGGCACGCTCCTCTATCCCGAGGCGCTGCTCGGACAGGGCGCGCCGCGCAAGTCGGACGCGCTGGCGGTCGCGGTCGGCGAGGTGCGTGCGCGCGCGATTCGCGGCGACGACTTCCTCGAGCTGGCCGGCGAGGATCCCGATCTCGCCGAGCCGATGTACGCGGCGCTCGCGAAGATGATCAAGGGCGAGTAGTCCGTCACCTTCGCGCGGGCCAGTTCAGGGCCGCTCGTAGGCGACGAGGTCGATCACGATGTCGCCGAGCTCGGTGTGCGCGCTGAAGCGAAGCGGCACGCGGTCGGCATCGTCGGAGAGCCAGACCGAGAAGCTGCGCGGCGGCTTGTTGGGCTCGGGCGTGAGGTCGGGGCGCGAGCGGACCGACGTGCCGTCGATGCGGATGGCGGGCTGGTTGCCGAGGTGCGTGCCGATGACCTCGGTGCCCACGACCCAGATCTCGGTGCGCCACAAGCGCCGGCCGCCGATGACCCAGAGCGCGATGCGCTCGCCGGGGTCGGCGGTCCAGGTGCGGACCAGCGCCATCGACGAGTGCGCGTCGTGAACGACCGCGTCGCCGAAATCGTAGACCAGCTCGCGCGTGCTCTCGCCGTGCGGCGTGTACAGGATCTTCGCGCCATGATCGCTGAACGCCGTGTCGGCGTGATAGCGGCGCGCGCCGAAGATCACGTCGGAGGTGGTGCGCATGGGGCGCGTCCGCTCGAGGTCGATGATCGACGTGACCTCGTCCTTCACTTCCTTGATGAGCGCGAAGGCGCCGGCCGACTTGATGACCGAGCTGACGGCGATCGCGCGGCGGCCGTCGACGACTCCGGGCTTGCCGGCGGCGAACTGCGCCTCGCCCGCGAGCACGCCGGCGACGCGCACCTCGAACGAGAGCTGTTCGCCGGGCGCGAAGCCGACGATGTCGTCGTCCAGGTCGGCGGGGGTGGCGGCGGCCGCGAGCGTGGGCGCTTGCGTGTTGAGATCGCCGGCGGCGCCGCCACACGCGGTCGCAGCGACGACGGCGGCGACTGCCGCGCCCAGCGCTCCGAGGCGTGCGGTGACAACGCGGGGCATAGGATCTAGATGACGGACGTTCGAGCCGGGCGCAATGTTCAAGTGCGAGAGGCGGCGGTAGGGTACGGGCGGATGATTGGCGTCACGCTCGGAGATCCAGCGGGTATCGGTCCGGAAGTGACGGCGTGGGCGCTGGCGCACGCGGGGCGCGAATTGCTGCGTGACGTCATCGTGTTCGGCGATCCCGACGTGCTGGCGCGTGGCGCGGCGGCGATGGGTGTGGCGGCGGGGCTGGAGGCGGCGGGTGGCGTGCGATGCGAGGGCGACGCGGTGCCGACGGGTGTCGTGTTCGGGGAGCCGTCGGAGGCTGCGGGTGCGGCGCAGGTGAGCTGGCTCGAGGCGGCCGTGGCGGCGGCACGCGCGGGGCGCGTCGATGCGCTGGTGACGGCGCCGATCTCGAAGACGTGGGCGCGGCGCGCCGGGTTCGCGTTTCCCGGGCACACCGAGTTGCTCGCCGAGCGGTTCGGTGCGCGCGAGGTGGCGATGACGTTCGTGGGGCCGCGACTCGTCGTCGCGCTCGCGACGGTGCACGTGCCGCTCGTGCAGGTGGCTGGCACCCTCTCGGTGGAGCGGATCGTCGCGGTCGGAGAGTTGCTGGCGGCGTCCTTGGCGCGGGACCTCGGGCGCGCGGCGCCGGTGCGTGTCGGCGTGGTCGGGTTGAATCCGCACGCGGGTGAGGGCGGGATGCTGGGCGGTGAGGAGATCGCCGTGATCGCGCCGGCGGCGGCGGAGCTGGCGCGGCGGCTGGGTGCGGCGGCGCGCGTGACGGGGCCCCTCGTGCCCGATGCGGCGTTTCGCATGGCGGCCGACGGTGGCGTCGACGGGCTCGTCGCGATGTATCACGACCAGGCGCTCATCCCGGTGAAGATGGTCGACTTCGAGGACGCCGTGAACGTGACCCTCGGGTTGCCGATCGTGCGGACGTCGCCGGATCACGGGACGGCGTACGACCTCGCGGGGACGGGGCGCGCGCGGCCGGCGAGCATGGCGGCGGCGCTGCGGCTCGCGGCGGACGTCAGAGCAAGGCGCGCAGCGCGTCGAGATCGCTGAGGATCACCTTGCGACCCTCGGTGACGATGAGGCGCTTGCGCTTGAACTGCGAGAGCGTGAGCGACACCGTCTCGCGCGTGGAGCCGATGAGGTTGGCGAGCTCCTGGTGCGTGATCTTGAGCGCGACGAGCGTGCCGCGCGAATCGTCGACGCCGTACTCGTCCCCGAGCTTGATGAGGAGCTCGGCGAGCTTGGACGTGACGTCGCGGAAGACGAGCGCCTCGAGCTTGCTCTCGAGCTCGGCGCGGCGCGCGATCATGAGGCGCGCGACGCCGGCGGAGAGCGACGGGGTCGAGCTGAGCAGGCGCTCGAAGTCGCCGCGCTCGACCTCGGTGAGCATCGCGTTCTCGACGGCCTCGGCCATCTCGGTGCGCGCGCCGGCGCCGACGAGGCACGTCTCGCCGAACATTTCGGACGGGCCGCAGTAGCCAAGCGTGAGCGACTTGCCGTCGCGCGTGACCTTGCAGATCTTCACGCGGCCGCCGTTGACGAAGAACACCGACTTGCCCGGATCGCCGGGCAGGTAAACCACTTCGCGGCGCCGCACCTCCTTCATCTCCACCCGCTCCGCGAGGCGCGCGAGCACCTCGGGCCCGAGCTCCGACAGCAGCTGGATCTTCTTTAGGTACCAGAGCGTACGCTTCGGGTCCGTCACGGCCGAAATGTAGCAGTCCCCGCAAGATTCTGTCAGCCCGTCACGTCCCTTACGTTAGGGGGATCGCGGCGGCGGCCCGCGCCGGTGCCACCCACCTGCAAGGCTGATCCCGAGGGTGGTGCCAGCCGCCGCCGTCGCGAGGGCGAGGTCGGGATGCGCGGCGACGACGCGGGCGACCGGTTGCAGGTGGCTGGTACCGAGGAGGAGAGCCCACACGTTGTTGACGATGTGGAGGACGACGGCGGGCCAGACGCTGCCGGTGCGGATGGCGAGGAGGCCGGCGACGAGGCCGACGCAGGCGGCCGACACCATCCGGGCCGGCTCGATGTGCATGACGGCGAAGAGGGTGGTCACGGCGACGAGTGCGAGGGGGCGTCCCATGCGGGCGGCCAGCGACGGGAGCAGAACGCCGCGATGGAGGATCTCCTCGCAGGTCCCTGGCACCAGCGCGCTGGCGACGAGGACCCACGGGAGGGAGGCGCTCGAGCCGGTGACGGCGCGGGTCGCATCGCGGACCTCTTGTTCGCGGCCGGTCGCCTCGACGACGGGCCAGGCCACGCGCAGGGAGAGGTACCAGCAGAAGGTGCCAGCCACCGCCGCTCCGAGGAAGGCGATTGGTTTAGCCAATTGGTTTAGCCAATCGGTTTGCAGGTGGGTGACACCTTCGGGCGGCGGGCTGTTGAGGCGAACGACCGCTAGCGGGAGGGCTGCGAGCGCCAGGAGTTGCGCGAGGACGTTGGTCGCGAGGCTCGCGCCGAGCACCGAGCCGATGAGGAAGAAGGTGCCAGCCGACAGCGCCCACGTGGCGAGGGCGGTCGAGGCCGGGAGTGGGGCGCGGTTCGCGTGGTACAAGCGAGGCGTGAGGTTCGGGCTCGGGCTCGCCATCGGCCTTGCGCTGGGCGCCGTCGGAATGTACCTCGTGCTCGAGCCGCCGTGGCGCGGTGGCGGAAGCGCGAATGAGGCGAGCGTGCAGGTGGGTGGCACCGCAGATGCCGGAGTGCCGGCCAAGAAGAAGGGGCGGCGCAAGGCGCAGGTGGGTGGCACCGGCGGGGGCGGCGGGGCGCAGGAGCCGTTCGAGGTCGACGAGGCGATCGTGCTCACCGACGCGGACCGGCGGATGGAGTGGAAGGGCGATGCGGTCGCGCTTCCGCCGCGCACGCTCGACATGACCGGCGCCGGCGACGACGGCCGCCCGCTCGACGATGGCGAGATCAACAGCGGCATCGCCGGCGGCTCCGGCCCCGTGATCGGCTGCATCAAGGACGCGACCGCCGGCGCCGCCATCGCCGCCGAGGTCACGGTCCAGATGCTGGTCGGCGCCGACGGCAGGGTCAGCAAGGTGCGCGTGCGCGCCCCGGCCTGGCTCCACGACCACGGCCTGCTCGCGTGCGCGCGCCGCGCCGTCCGCTCGATGCCGTTCCCCGCGACGGGCGCGGCCACGATCGTGACCGCGCCGTACCACTTGGATTAGCCGAGGTTCCTAGAACCGCAACGTCGCGCCCAGCTGCGTCGACAGCGGCGCGTAGCGGCCCACCGTGTTCCCGAAGTTCGGGTTGCGCTTGATCGGCGTCGTGGTCTCCGCGCCCGTGTCCAGGTCGTTCTCCTTCGCGAACACCAGGTCCTCGTAGGTGCCACCCACGATCGGGTTCGACGCGCTCCGCGTGCTGTAGTCCTCCTCCACCGAGAACACGCCCTGATCGTTCATCACGTTGAACACGTCCGCGAAGAGCTCGAGCTCCATCCCGTCCTTCAGCTTGCGCGAGTACCCGATGTGCAGATCGACCCCGGTCTCGAACTGCGTCCTCCCGATCTGCCCGCGCGGCAGCAGGAACGACTCGCCCGGCCCGTACAGATGGTGCCGCGCCAGCACGTCCCGCGGAATCCCCGACAGCGCCCGCACGCGCGCGCCCGTCGTCAGGATGCCCGCCTCCTTCAGGTCGAACTGATAGAAGCCGTCGAGCTTCACGTAGTGCGGCCGGTCCTGCGGCAGCGGCCCCTGCCGGTTCGCCAGCAGCTCGATCAGGTCGTACTGCGACGAGATGTTCGGATCGAGCTGACCGTTGTCGTACGAGATCAGCCCCGGAAAGTTTCCGCGCGTCTTCGAGTACGTGTAGCTCGCCTGCGCGTACAGCTCCTTCGAGAACCGCCGCGTCACCGTGAACTGCAGCGCGTCGTAGTCGCGCGACGGCTTGTCGAACTTCCGGATCCCGCGGAACTGTCGCAACAGGTTCTCGATCCGCGCCCGATCACCCGCGTCCGTCGCCGCGCCCAGCTGCGCCTCGAGCTTCGCCTCCTCCTCGGCATCCCACTCGCCCGGGTTCGCGATGATGTACGTCGCCGCGCCATCGGTCGACACGTCCTCGATCACGCGGCCGAGCGCACGATTCTGGTACAGCACGCCGAGCTTCAGATCGTCCATCAGCTCGTACTCGACCCCCAGGATCCGCTCGTCCATGAACTGCGCCTTGATCCCCGGCGCCACCAGCGACCCGTTGATGCCGAGGATGTCGCCGCCGCTCGTCCCCGTGTCGGGGCACCCGTTGCCGCTCGGGCTGCCGAACCCGTCGACCATCCCGCCGCAGTCGTCGTAGTCGTAGATCTGCCGGTACGACACCTCGCCCGCGAACGAGCGCGCGTTGATGTCCATCGGGATCGACTCGAAGAACCGCCCCCAGTGGCCGTACACCTTCGAGCGCCCGACCTTGGTCCAGTCGTAGAGCAACCCGATGCGCGGCGCCCACATCGCGTCGAGCTTCATCGCGTTCTCGCCGTACGCGCGCCCCGTCACCGGATCGGTGTCGTCGCGCAAGTACTCGGCGAACCGGAGCCGCTGCTCCTCGTAGCGCAGCCCCGCGTTGAACGTCAGGTTCGGCCGCAGCTGCCACGAGTCGCGCACATACGCCGACCAGTTGATGGTCTCGCCCGACACCACCGCGCCCTCGCCCTCCTGCCCGATGTAACGGCACGGCTGCTCCACGTTCAGCGTCGCGCCCGTCGGCGTGTACGAGCACGTGCGATCGAACTTGGGATCCATCGAGCCCAGCGCGCCGGCCTGGATCCACCGCGTCCGGTAGATCTGCGAGCGATCCTGGAAGTTCTGGTAGAAGCTTCCGCCCGTGAACGCGCGCGGCTCCTCGAGCCGATTGTCCTCGGCGTCGACGCCCGCCTTGATCTCGTGGTTGCCGAGCGCCTTCACGCGCTGCACCAGCGACAGCTTCGCCGCGTACCGGTTGGCGCGATTGTCGACGACGTTTCCGAACCCACCCACCTGATAGCCGTGCCCGACCTCGTCGGGGCAGTTCTCGATGAGCGCGTACGGATCGCCGCCGTCGTTGTCGGTGCAACCCGCCGCCGTGGCCCCGTCTTCGTAACCGAGCCGGCTCCACGTCCCGAGGTTTCCGAAGATGAGCTGCTCGTACGGCGCGGTCGCCGCGGCCGCAAAGCGCGGCGTCACCGTCTGTGACTCGCGGTGCCAGCCGAGCACCGCCTCGAGCTCGGTCTTGCTGTCGTTCACCTTCGACGTCCACTTCGCCGCCATGTCGGTCGTGAGCCCCGACACGTCGAAGTCGCCGGACGACGGCAGGCCGTAGATCTCCGGCTGGTACGCGTCGTTGGCCAGCGCGTTGAACGACAGCTGGCCCTGGTGCTCCGGCTTGTACGCGTAGTTCAGCTTGCCGAACGCGTACGCGCCGCGATTCGTCGCGGCCAGCTCGCGCTCGCTCAGCCGCTCGAACAGCGTGAACCCCGTGTCGGGATCGACGTCGGCGGTTCCGTCGGCGTGGCCCCCCGACGCCATCGTGCGCGGATCGCACTCCGACATCTCGCCCGACGGCAGCTGCTGCTGGCAATCCATGCGCCGCTTGGTCGTGCGCGTGATCGTCGTCGACGCGTACGTCGGCGCCACGCCCACCGCGTACCAGAGCTTGTCCTTCACGATCGGTCCGGCCAGCCAGAAGCCGGCGTCGGTCGAGAGCGCCGCGTTCGCCGTCGCGTCGATCGACGCGCCCTCGAACGGCGTCACCTGGCGCTGCGCGATGAGCGCGCCCGGCCGCACCGTCGCGAACACCTCGCCCTTGAGCGAGTTGTCGCCGCTCACGGTCACCACGTTCACCACGGCGCCGGTCGAGCGTCCGTGCTCGGCATTGTAGCCGCCGGTGATGACCTCGATCTCCTCGATGAAGTTGTTGATGACGGCCGAGCCCGACGTGCCGTAGCGCAGGCCGGTCGTCGACACACCGTCGATGTAGTACTGGCTCTCGGCGGACGTCGATCCCGAGAACGCCGTGCCGTTGCCGTCGCTCTGGGATCCCGGCGCGATGCCCAGCGCCGCGGCGAACGTGCGACCCGGCACCGGCGTGCTGCGCAGGAGCTCCTTCGGGATCGGCGTGCGGCTTGCCGTGTCGTTGGGATCGATGTCGGGCGCGCCCTTGGTGTCGTCGACGTAGTACGTGGTGTCGATCTGGATCTTCAGCTTCTGGTACACGGGCGTGGTCTTGCCCGGGCCGATGCGCACCTTGCGCACCGTCGTGCTCTCGCCGAGGAAGAAGGTGACCAGCGCCTCGCCGGGCGCCAGGCCCGTCACCTTGTAGGTGCCGCCGTCCTCGCTGATGGCGGTCTGCGAGACGCCGCCGGCGGTGACGACGATCGTGACGCCGTAGATCGGCTCGCCGGTGTCGGCGTCGGTGACGACGCCCTGGATCGCTCCGGTGGTGCCCTGGGCGTGGGCGGTGCCGGCGACGAGCGCGCTGCCGGCGAGCGCCGCGACGCCCCCGAGCGCCACGGCGAAGAGAAGTCGCACGAACGAGACGGGCGAGACATGCATGGTCTACGCGCGAACGCGGCGGGTTGGGTGGCGGTCTCTGACTGCGCGTGACCTCGTACGCTGTCGCACGCGACCGGACCAGCGGTACGTGTCGCACCTGCGTTGACCTCGACGCGCCGAGCAGGTCTGATCGAGGGGTGACTTCCGGAGATTCCTCCAGGCCGCCATCGGGGCTCGAGGAAACCCATTCCGCGGACAGCGCGAGCCCGAGCTCCTCGGGGAGCCGCGCCGCACTGCCGGAAGATGTCCCGGCCGAGGTGGGCAGATATCAGGTGTCGCGGGTGCTCGGTGAGGGCGGCATGGGCGTGGTCGTGCTCGCGCGCGATCCTGACCTCGATCGCAAGGTCGCGATCAAGCTGCTGCACCGATCGCTCGGCGGTCAGCAGGCGCGGCTATTGCGCGAAGGGCAGGCGGTGGCGCGGCTGCGCCATCCCAACGTCGTGACCGTGTACGACGTCGGTCGCCACGGCGAGGCGCTCTTCATCGCGATGGAGTACGTGCCGGGCGAGACGCTGCGCTCGTGGATGCACACGCCGCGCGCGTGGCCAGCGGTGATCGAGACGTTTCACGCGGCGGGGCTCGGGCTCGTGGCGGCGCACAAGTCGGGGCTCGTGCATCGCGACTTCAAGCCCGACAACGTGCTCATCGACGCCGACGGGCGCGTGGTCGTCACCGACTTCGGGCTGGCGCAGGTCGAGGAGCGCGCGAGCGCCGA
>DATLEB010000109.1:0-45403 GCA_035525615.1 Kofleriaceae bacterium
GCGATACGCTCGGCGCGGACGCGCGAGATCCAGCGGACGATCTGCGGGCGCTCGGTCCACGAGTCGTCGGCGTCGTTCCACTCGTAGACGCCCCAGGAGCCCTGGCTCTGCTCCTTCCACAGCCAGAAGGCGTTGGAGGCGAGGTAGCGATCGTGGAGCTCGTGCTCGACGTCGATCCACAGATCGGAGCTGGCCTGGGTCGGGCCGGCCCCGTACTCGCCGATCCACAGCGGCGTCTGCCACGCGTCCGCCTCGGCGCGCGCGAGCATGACCGACGGCTCGAGATCCGCGGGCTGGAGGTTCTCCATCGCGGTCTGATCGCTACGGAACACGAACGTGTAGATGTGGGGCGCGTAGACGGCGCCGTCGCTGGGGAATGGCGCCTGCGCGGTGGGGACGCCGTCGGTGAAGTTGCGGATCGCCGACGGCTCGAAGAAGACGAGCTTCGTCGGTGCGGCGCCGCGCAGCGCGGCGGCTGCGGCGATGTTGAAGGCGTCGACGAGGGCGAAGCCGACGGTGGGCTCGTTGAAGATCTCGAAGCCGATGACCGCGGGGTGGTCGGCCCAGCGCGCAGCGACGTGCTCGAGCATGGCGATGAACTCGGCCTGGAGGCCGTTGGGGTCGCCGGCGGCGTAGAAGCTGTCGAACGCGCGCGTGACCTGCGCCGACGTGCGGCGCGCGCCGAGGTCGGTGAGCGGGCCCTCGAGCAGCATGTCGGGCGGTGGCACGATGGCCCACAGCGGCGCGCCGTCCTCGCCGATCTCCTTCGAGTACGCGTCCTGGTGGAGATCGATGACGACGAGGAGGCCGGCGCCGGCGGCGCACGTGACGGCGGCATCGACGCGATCGAGGTACGCCTCGTCGAAGACGTCGCGCTGCGGCTCCACGCCGCTCCAGTTGATGGGCAGGCGCAGCGAGTCGAAGCCGAGCGCGCGCATCCGGCGGCAGTCGGCGTCGGTGAGCGGCGGGACCTCCTCGACGGGCACGCGGCCGTCGGTGAACGTGACGTCGAAGACGCCCTCGATGCGCGCGTTGACGCCGTGGAGGAGCGCGATGCGGCCGCGTTCGTCGCGCAGGTGCGCGCCGTCGGAGTCGAGCGGCGAGAACGGCGTGCGATCCGGCGACGAGTCACCGCACGCGCCCGTGACCGCGCCCGTGACGGCGGCGAGGAACAACGCGATCGCGGCGCGCATCAGCTCGCGAGCTCGCGCGGCGCGGCCACGTCGTCGACGGTCCCGAACTTGCCCTTGGCGTCGCGGGCGACGCTGCCCATCGCGATGTTCGGGTCGTGCGTGAAGAACAGCCGGCCGTGGCGCGCGACGAGATCGCCGAGGAGCGCGGTCTTCTCGTCGATCAGGCGCTCGGGAAAGCGGTCGTAGCCCATCGTGATCGGCACGTGCACCCACGGCTTGCCGGGGATGAGATCGGCGGCGAACACGACCGGCCCGGCCGGCATCTCGACCTCCGAGAGGAGGAGGCCGGGCGTGTGGCCCTCGCTGCGGTGGAAGCGGTAGCCCGCGCCGAGCACCTCGCTCGTCTCACCGCCGACGAGCTCGAGGCGGCCGGTGGCCTGGATGAGCGCCTGCAGCTCGGGGCTGAACGAGGCGCGGTCGCGGGCGTGCGGCGCGAGCGCGCGGCCCCAGGCCTCGTCGCCGACGACCCAGACCGCGCGCGGAAAGACCAGCGCGGGCGCGGCGCCGTCCTTGTATGCAGTGAGCGCGCCGCCGGCGTGATCGAAGTGGAGGTGCGAGAGCACGACCACGTCGATCTGCTCGGGCGCGATGCCGAGCGCGGCCAGCCCCTCGAGGAGGACGTGGCGATCCTCGACGACGCCGTAGCGCTCGCGCATGGCGGGCGTGAAGAACGCGCCGATGCCGGTCTCGAAGAGGATGTGGCGGTCGCCGTCGCGCACCAGCATGCAGCGGCAGGCCAGCGGGATGCGGTTGGCTTCGTCGGGCGCGATCCACTTCTCCCACATCGGCTTCGGCGCGTTGCCGAACATCGCGCCGCCGTCGAGGCGCTGGCTGTTGCCGAGAACCGCTGTGATCGTGCGCGACATCTGCCGCGCAGGCTACCATCGGCTCGTGCGGGGAACAGTGTTCATGCTCGTGGTCGCGGCCCTGGCCGCGTGTGGGCCAAAGGCCGAGCCGCCGGCGGCGCCCACCGTCGAGGCGCCGCGCGACGCGGCACGCCTCGGGGCGGTATCGCCGGTTGCGCTTGCCGCCGACGGAGTGAGCGTCTACTACGCCGATCTCGAAGGCGTGTGGGCGCAATCGGTGCTCGGCGGAGACGCGCGCCTGGTGACGGCGCCGCCCAAGCTCGTCGAGGCGATCGTGCCGCACGGTGACGAGCTCGTGCTCGGAACCGCCGACGGCCTGCTGGCGGTGCCGACCGTGGGCGGCCCGGTGCGCACCGTCCACGCGGGTGCGGTGGACTGGTTCGCGGTCCAGGACACCACGATCTGGTTCGTCGCGGGCGGCGCGCTGCGCTCGGTTCCGCTCGCCGGCGGCGCCGCGCAGACGGTGGCCGCCGACCTCGGGGAGGTCGTGGCGCCGATCGTCACCGACGCCGACGCGGTCTACGCCGCGATCGCGCTCGACGAGACGGTGGCGATCTCGCGCAAGCGTGACGTGCAGGCCGCGGCGATCGTGCGCATCTCCATGCGGGACGGCGCGCGCAGCGTGCTGGCGAAGCGGCAGTTCGGCGTGGCCTCGCTGCTGCAGCGCGACGGCGCGCTGTACTGGACGAGCTTCGGCGCGGGGCTGCGCAGCGTCGCGGCGCGCGCCGGCACCGGCAACGCCGTCGTGACGCACCTGGGCGGCGGCGGCGTGGCGCTGGCGGCCGATGCCGACGGCATCGTGGTGCAGACCACGACCGGGTTGTGGATCGAGGTGCGCCCCGGTGGCCGCGAGGGCGCACACGTGGCGACCGGGACGCGCACGCGCGCGCCGGAGAAGACGCCGGGGTTCGTGCTGGCCGGCGGCGCCATCGTCGCGCTGGTCACGGAACCCGACGCGAGCCAGAGCGAGCTGTGGCGCGAGGTGCGGCCGTGGCGATCACCGGTGAAGGTCGCCGGCTGGGTCACCGACGGGATGCGCGAGCTGATCGCCACCGACGATGGCGTCATCGTGCTCGACGCGCTCCTCGACGAGGAGGCGACGGGCCGCGTGCTGAAGATCGACGCGCGCGGCCGCCGCACCGTGCTGGCCAGCGCGAAGGCGATGAGCGAGCTGGCCGTCGACGGCGACCAGCTCGCGTATCGCGCCGGCGACGCGATCTGGCGCAAGCGTGGCACGGCGGCGCCGGTGCGCGCGGTCGCCGTCGGTGACGAACGCGTGCTCGGGCTGGTGCTGCGCGGCGACACCTTCTACTGGTCGGACTCGCAGACCGTGCGCAGCGCGAGCGCGGGCGGAGCGCCGGCGACGTTCTTCGACGATCCGGGCCGCCGCAGCGCCGGCACGGGTCGACCCGACGCGTCGCTCGTCGTCGAGGGCACGACCGTGTACTTCAACCAGCTGGGCTGGATCAGTCACGGCGTGCAGCGCGTCGTGAACGCGGAGACGGCGCAGTCCCTGTACGAGCCGCCCGACGGCACGTGGCCCGGCGACCAGCTGGTGCGCGCGGGCGACGCGTTCTACGTGACGACCAGCGAGAACGAGATCATGCGCGTGCCGCTGGCGGGCGGCGGTGGGCGCGTCGTCATCAAGGGCGGCGAGTATCCGTTCCGCGATCTCGTGGGCGGCGGCGACCGGCTCGTGACCGAGTACTACACCGACGATGGCGAGGTGATCGCGGCCGTCGATCCGATCGCCGGGAAGGTCACGCCGGTGGCGACGCTCGCGACCGAGTCGTCGCTGCGCCTGGCGGTCACGCCGAGCGGCGACGCGCTGTACGTCGGGCTCCTCGACTCCGATCTGATCGTGCGCATGCCGCTGCCGCCGAAGCGCTGAATCAGTTCGCGAAGCCGCGCACGACGATGATGCGGTTGCCGCCGCCGAACGTCGAGAACAGGAAGTCGCCGGAGATCGGATCGATCGCCGCGCCCTCGGCGCCGGTGAGCCCCGTGATGAGGTTGCGGCGCGTCGAGGCGACGGGATCGCCGGCGGTGTCGACCTCGTAGGTGGCGACGATGCCGGCCGAATACTCGGAGACGAGGACGCTCGCGTTGGCGAACAGCGGCGAGCCGAGCGGCACGTAGACGATGCCCTCGGGGCCGCCGCCGATGGTGAGGCGGAGCGCGGCGGCGGTGACATCGTACGTGCCGGTGCCGTCGGCCGCGAGCGTGAGCTCGTACCACTGACCGCCCGACCAGGAGACGAGCTTCCAGGCGCCGGCGCCCGGGTGACCGGGTGGCACCTGCGCCAGGCCACCGACGGAGGTCGCGACACCGAGCGGCGCGAGCGGGACGACCTTGTCGGTGGTGGTCGAGCCCGCGCGCTGGAAGCCGAGCTCGTTCACGATGTAGCGGGCGAGGACGAGGACGCCGTTCGCGTCGAAGACGACGCCGCCGTCGTTGTACTGACCCTGGCGCGCGACGACGCCGGGGCCGACGATGCCGACGATGTGGCCCTGCGGATCGCGCTGGAGGCCGAGCGCGTAGATGGCGCCGCCGGCGCTGTTGGCGGCGCCGCCGATGAGCAGCGTGTGGGGGTCGCTGGGCGAGACGGTGAGGCCGCCGTAGTTGGTCGGGACGCCGGCGGCGGTGCCGAGGTCGCGCACGTCGTACGACGGGTCGTAGAACGGATCGATGCCGAAGGCGCAGTCGGAGTCGGTGGTGTTGTCGCAGCCGGGCGAGCAGCATCCGTCGCCGGCGGCGCAGCCGGTGCCTGGGTGCTGGCAGGCGACGTCGCATGCGGCTGGCGTACCGACGAGGATGTCCTGCGTGCAGGTGAGCGCGTCGGCGCAGGACGTCGGGCAGTTGCCGTCGCAGGTCTCACCCGGGTCGACGATGTTGTTGCCGCAGAGCGAGCCGTCGGGATTCGGCGTGAAGGCGTCTGGCGTGGACGCATCGAGCATGGCGGCGTCGATCTCGGTGGCATCGATCTGCGACCCATCAGTCTGCGACGCATCCACGTCGGCCGCAGCATCCGCAAACGTCGCGTCGACGTTTCCGGCGTCCGTGAACGTCGGTCCTTCTCCACCGCAGGCGCAGAACGCCAGCAGCGCGATCCCCAGCGCGCGTCGCAGCAACATCTCGCGATGCTATCGCGCTCTTCACGGGCGGTCAGCCGGGAAATCCGCGGCGCACGACGTCTCTGCCCAGCGGCCCATGAACGCGCCGCCGGCCTCGGGGCCGGGCAGGCTCTCGCGGTAGTTGCCGCCGAGGCGACCGTGCTCGCCGGCGCGCGTCATCCAGCGACCGACGAAGCCGCCGTCGCGGTAGTGGCCGGCGAAGATGCCGCGGAACTGGCCCTCGCGGTTGATGTACTTGCCGAAGTACACCTGCTCGCCGTTGCGGCGGTGGCCGTAGATGCCGCGCATGTGGCCGATCGGCGTGCCGTCCTCGTCGGTGACGATGCCGCGGAACGCGCCGACGCCTTCGCGCAGCGCGTGCCAGCGGCCGCGCATGAAGCCGTGGTCGCAGTCGTCGCGATCGCGGCGAAGCGCCGTGACGATGATGCGGTTGCCGTCGGCGTCGCGCTCGGTCGAGACCGGGCCGGCGACCAGATCCGCGAGGCGGATGTCGAGGCGCGCGCCGGTGGTGGGGACGTACGAGAGCGTGATGCCGGCGAGGTCGGCGTCGGCGAGGACCTCGAGCACGAGGCCATCGGCGAACGGCTGCGTCACCGACTCGAACGCGATGGCGGTGCGCGAGTCGCGGGGGGCGAGGCGATCGGTCGCCTCCTCGAAGCCGATGCGGTTGCGCACGATGATCGCGCCGCGGCTCACCTCGATGCGACCGCTCCAGTCGTGACGCACGTCGGCGTCGCGGTCGGGCGGCAGCTGGCCCCAGACGGCGGCCACGCGCAGGCGCTGCACGTCGGTGCGAGCGCGCAGCGCCACGACCTCGGTGTCGGTGTCCATCGTGTCGGGTACGGCGGTGCTGTTCTCGATGCCGGCGGCGGCGAAGGCCTCGGCGTCACCGAAGGCGGGCGCCTCGTCGGTGGTGTCGAGGCCTCCGTTCTCCTGCTCGAGCGCGGCGACGATGACGTCGGCCTCGTCCTCGGTGGAGTCGGTGCAGGCGCCGGCGGCGGCGACCAGGGAGCAGGCGAACAAGGCGGGAAGGCGAAGGGTACGCATTTGAGATTTCCTCCTGCCGGGCTGTAGAGCAACCGGCTTGCCAGCCCCGGACGCGAGCGGTTTGGCGGAGTTGTCGGTGCCTGGCACCGTCCGCGCCGATCCCGAGGTACCGACGGCGAGCGGGGCGGCGGCGTGCGCCGGTACCTCGAGGTCCCACTGCGCCGCGGCCGCGCGGTATCACCGCGCCATGAGCAAGGAAACCGCCGGTAACGACGCCGCCCCCACGCTGGGCTACGTCCTCCTCTACGTCCCCGACGTCGCGAAGGCCGTCGCGTTCTGGGAGAAGGCCTTCGGCCTCGCCCTGCGCTTCGCCCACGAGAGCGGCACGTACTCCGAGATGGAGACCGGCGCCACCGCGCTCGGGTTCGTCGACGAGAACATGGCGCGCGAGAACGGCGGCGCCTTCCGCCTCAACCGCCCCGACGGCGAGCCCGCCGGCATCGAGGTCGCCCTCTGCATCAAGGACGTACCGGCGCTCTTCGCGCGCGCGACGGCCGCCGGCGCGAAACCCGTGAAGGCCCCCACGACCAAGCCGTGGGGCCAGACCGTCGCGTACGTCCGGGATCCGGACGGTGTCCTCGTCGAGCTCTGCACGCCGATGGGTTGATCGCGTGCGTCGCGCTCCGCGCGCGCCCCCCCGGGGGTGTGCTCCGCGGCAGGATTACCAGGTGGTCAACGTCCGCGTCGCGGCGGACGGCAGTCGGGGGCACGTGTTGATCACCTGGTTAACTTCGCCGCGGACCGCCCCCCCACCTTCCCTCCACCCGTCGAGCTACGGTGCGGAGACGGTGACGGTCTGGCCCGGCGCGATCGTGATTCGCGCACGCTTGACCACGGCGCCGCCGACCGGGCTGGTCAGCACGACCTCGTGGCCGCCGGCGGCGATCGGTTTCCTGAAGAACGGTGTCGAGCCTAGGTCCACGCCGTCGACGGTGACGAGGGCATACGGATCGGCCGTGCAGGTAAGGAATCCCGTGCCGGTCGGCGTCGCCGCATCGATCAAGGTGGCGGCCGGTGCCGCGTCGACCGGCCGCACCACGCCGGCGTCGGTGATGCGCGCGTCGATCGTGCCGGCATCACGTCGCTTCGAGCGCCCCGCATCCCGCGGGTCGTCATCGCCCGCGTCGTTCGCGTCGTCGATGGCCGCGTCGTCGATGGCCGCGTCGCTCGTCGGCACGACGATCACCGCGTCGACGTTCGCGTCGGCGCTCCCGGCATCGGTCGCCCGGGCGTCGCCGCCGTCGGGCGCGATGCCGAGCACGAGCACCGCCGCGAGCGCGCCGAGCAAGAGAAGCACCGCGAGCACGATCCAGCCCCGCCCACGACGTGGCCCGTCTGCGCGTCGTGCGGCGTCGGTCCCCGCGGTTCGGGATTCGGTTTCGGTTTCGGTTGCGGTTTCGGTTTCGGTTTCGGGCGCGACGGCCGTGACCATGCCGGTCGCGCGACCGGCGGGCACGCGCATCGGGCCCGACGCGGCGAGGATGCGCGCGAGCCACGTGCGGTGCTGCTCGCGCTCGGCGGCGAGCTCGCGCTCGGTCCACGCCTCCAGGCTCTCGCGCGCGCTCGCTGCCGCGATACGCTCCAGCACCTCGGCCAGCGCGGCCGCGCTCGCCAGACGCTTCTCGCCGTCGCGCTCGAGGCCCGCCATCACGACGTCGTCGAGCTGCGCGGGCAGCGGGCCCGCCAGCCGTGACGGCGGCGCGATCTCCTGGTGCTCGACAGCGCGCGCGATCGCGTAGATCGAGTCGCCCTCGAACAGCAGCTGGCCCGTGAGCAGCTCGTGCAGCACGACGCACGCGCTGAAGACGTCGCTACGCCGATCGAGCGCCTGGTTCTTCACCTGCTCGGGCGACATGTACGGCGGTTTGCCCTTGAGCACGCCCAGCTCGGTCACCGGCGCCTGCCGCCCCTTCACGAGCGCGATGCCGAAATCGAGCACCTTCACGCGCGCGTCGAAGCCGAGCATCAGGTTGTCGGGCGAGATGTCGCGGTGCACGACACCGAGCAGATGGCCGTCACCGAGATCGCGCAGCTCGTGCGCCGCGTGCAGCCCGCGACACGCCGCCGCCATCGCCGCGCACACGATCGCCGGCGGCGGGCGCCGGTCCCGGAACCTCCGGAAGTGCTCGCCCGGGACGTACTCCATCATCATGTAGAGCGTCCCGTCCTGCTCGCCGAACCCCAGGATCTGCGCGATCGACGGATGCGTCAGTCGCGCCAGCAGCTTCGCCTCGTCGAGGAACATGGTGCGCGCGACCGGCGCCGACGCCAGCTCGCCGCGGATGGTCTTGATCGCGCACAGCTGCTCGAAGTCGCCCGCGCCGCGCCGCCGCGCGAGGAGCACGTCGCCCATGCCGCCCGACTTGATCGCGTGCAGCACCTCGGCGTCGCCGAGCACCGTCTTCATGCGTCTTCGTCGCCGGCCGGACGCTCCAGCAACCCGTGCTTGTACAGGAGCTCGCGGAAGTGCCGCCGGTTGATGCCGGCGTGCTCGGCGGCGCGCGTGATGTTGCCGCCCTGCGCCTGGTACACGGCCGCGAGGTAGCGCCGCTCGAAGTGATCGTTCCAGCGCTCCTTGGCTTCCTTGAAGGGCAACGCGGTGTCGACGACCTCGTTCATCGCCGGCGCCGCCTGCACCTCGACCCAGAGGCGCAGATCACGGAACGGCACGGTGCCGCCGGACAGCGCCCACGCACGCTCGAGCACGTTGCGAAGCTCGCGCACGTTGCCCGGCCACGCGTGACGGCGCAGCCGCTCCAGGTTCTCGCCGTCGATCGGCCCGGGCTCCGCGCCGCGCGCCGCGTAGAAGGTCGCGATGAGCGCCGGGAGATCCTCCAGCCGCTCGCGCACCGGCGGCAGCGCGACGTGCACGACCGCGAGCCGGTAGAACAGATCGAAGCGAAACTCCTTCGCCGCCACCATGCGCGACAGGTCGCGATGCGTGGCCGCGACGACGCGCGTGTTCACGCTCACGGGACGATCCGCGCCCACCGGCTGCACCGTCTGCGCCTCGAGCGCGCGCAAGAGGCGCGCCTGCGCCGGCAGCGGCAGCTCGCCGAGCTCGTCGAGGAACAGGGTCCCGCCGGTGGCCTCGACGAACGCGCCCTTGCGATCGCGCTCGGCGCCGGTGAACGCGCCGCGCACGTGACCGAACAGGTGCGAGTCGATCAACGCCTCCGGAATCGCCGAGCAGTCGACGACGACGAACGGCCCGCGCGCCCGCGCCGAATGATCGTGCACGGCGCGCGCCGCCAGCTCCTTGCCGGTGCCGCTCTCGCCCTCGACCAGCACGGTCGCGTCCGACGGCGACGCCAGCTCGAGCACGGCGAACAGCTCGCGCATCGCGATCGAGCGCCCCGCCATCGCGCCGAAGCGCTCGCGCTCGCTCGGCGGTACGAGCAGCTGGTCCGCCGCCGAGATGCGCACCTGCGCGCCGCCCACCTCGATGGTGGCGCCGCCCGGCACCACGACCTCGGTGATGCGCGAGCCCTGCCACCACGTCCCGTTGGTCGACCCGAGGTCCTTCACGCGCACGCCGCCCTCGACCGCCGACAGCTCCACGTGGCGGCGCGACACCTTGGCCTCGTCGACGACGAGATCGCAGGACGCGTGTGCGCCCAGCACGACCGGCCGCGCCCCCAGCGCCACCTGACCGCCGCCGCTCACGAGCCGCGCGATCCAGCTGCGCGTTGCCGTGCGACCCCGCGTCGCCGACGTGGCGAGCCCGGTCTGCAACATCGTGGTGCGGTCGATCACGTCCGGCACCACGCGAGGATACCGAATCCCGCGCTACGATGTCCGTGATGCGCGCGCTTGCCGCAATCGCCGTGCTCGCGGCGTGCTCCGACCCGACGTTCGACGTGAGCGTCCGCTACGAGCAGCTCGGAGTCGCGGCCGACGAGGAGCTCGCCGCGCACGTGGCCACGCTCACGGTGTCGGTCGTCGACGCCGAGGCCGCAGGCGACGCCGCCGCGCTCGCCGACGACGCGACGTGCGAGGACGTCGCCTTCGGCCGCATCCCCGAGGCCGTCCTCGAAGGCGCGCGTCGCGCGTCGGTCGGCGCGCTCGACACGCCGCGCATCAGCGGCGTCCCGAGGCTCGGCCCCAAGCTCGTGATCGCCGAGGCGCGCAACCCCGGCGGCCGTCGCGTCGGCGCGGGCTGCCGGGAGGTCGGCGACGTCGAGAGCGACGCCACCGTCGACGTGCTGGTCGAGGTCGCGCCGCGCGTGCGCGTGTTCTCGCGCGACGAGATCGGCAGCCAGCCCTCGCCCGTGCAGCTGGTGGTCACCGCGCCGTGGAACGACGTGCTCACGCTCGGCGACCGTCGCGTCGTCGCCGAGCTGCACTCCGCCGGCGGTGTGGTGGAGATGCCGGTCGAAGCGACGGCGCCGAGCGGGCTCACCCGCACGCCCGAGTTCTCGCTGACCGAGCCCGGTCCAGCGCAGACCGTGGTGCGCGTGCGCTGGGCCGACGAGCCGCTGCGCGTGCCGGCGTTCGTGCAGTGGCCGTCGATGGGTACGGTCGGCGGCGGCCACATCTCGCTCGCTGCCGACGACGGCTCGCGCCTCGCGCGCTCGTGGGTCTCGGGCGCCGCCACCGTCAACGGCGCGACGGCGTGGGGCGCCGCCGCGCTCCAGAAGCGCATGGGCGCCCCCGACGAGGAAGTGGTCGTCGTTCGCTACAACACCGCGGCCAGCAAGCTCGTCGCGGTGTCGGTCCCTGCACCGGGCGCGCGGTCGATCGGCCTGTGGGATCGCCGGCTCTACACCGTGACGGCCAGCGGCTGGAACGAGGTCACGGCGGGCGGGCTCGTGGCAGTGCCCGGCAGCACGGCGCTCGGCACCGGCGCCGCGACGGAGATCCACGCCTTCGACGGTTGCGACGGCGCACCCGGCGCCGGCCTCCTCGTACGCCGCATGGGCGCGACCGCCGACGAATTCCACGCGTACAGCGCCCCCGGCCAGCCGGCGCCCGCGGGCGATCCGCTCGCGAACCTCGCGGCGCTGCTCGAGCCCGGCGACGACGAGATCGTCGGGCAGGCCTGCGTCGATCTCGGCGACATGCCGGTGCGCATCGTCGCCACGCGCAGCACCGCCGCGGGCCTCGTAGCGTGGACCTCGAGCGGCCAGCGCCTCGTCCTCTCCGGCGTCGTGGACGCGACCAGCTTCCAGCGCGGCGGCACGTCGTTCCTCGCGGGCGTCGAGGGCACGATCACGGGGCCGCGCGTCGCGTCGTACAAGCTCACCAACCTCGTGCTGGGGACCACGATGCTCACCGGCTTCGTCGCCGTCGACGGAGTCGACACCGAGCTGGCGACCTTGCCGCTCTCGTTCGTCGTCGCCGACCTCGACGGCGACGACCTCCACGACGTGGTCGCCGCCCTGCCCGGCCTCGTCGGGCCGCGCCTCCAGGCCAGCTTCGGACGGCTGGTCGCGGGCGAGCAGCTCGCCAGCGTATCGCCGGCGCTGGCCGGCGGGCGCGCCGCCACCAACCCGATCCTGCGCCTCGAGGACGTCGACGCGCAGGGCCACAAGGAGCTCGTGATCATGACCGACGAGGGCATCGACGTCCTCTGCTTCGACGTGGAAGGCATGGAATGCGCATCCGCCCGCTGATGCTCGTCGCGCTCCTCGCGTGCACGAAGGCGCCGGCCGCGACGACGCCGAAGGAACCGACCTCGACGCCGCCCGTCGAGGAGAAGCCCGATCCGGCGCTCCTCCGCGACATCGCCGCCGGCATCGAGGACGTGCTCGAGACGATGGCGCGCATCGCCGAGGGGTCGCCGGATTGCCCGGCCATGGCCGTCTCGCTGAATCAGCTGTTCGACCAGAGCGCCGAGCTCTTCGACCTGGCACGCACGCAGGCCGCCGACCCCGACGCAGCCCCGCTCCTCACGGCCGAGTTCGAGAAACGGTCGGCAGGGGTCCAGCCGGCCGTCGATCGCATCTCGCGCGGCCTCGCGCGCTGCAAGCTGGATCCCGAGGTTGCCGCCGCGATCGAGCGCATGCCGACCTTCTGACGGCATACAATCGGCGGATGCTCCTCGGGGAGGTCGTTGCCGGGCGCTTCGAGCTCGAGCGCCTCGCCCAGATCGGGGGCATGGGATCGGTGTATCAGGCGCGCGATCGCATCACGCAGCATCGCGTCGCCGTGAAGCTCCTGCGCGCACCCGGCGGCTCGCACGACGCGCGCTTCCTGCGCGAGGCCGCGCTGCTCGCCGAGCTGCGCCATCCCGCGATCGTCCGCCACATCGCACACGGACGCACGCCGTCGGGCGAGCTGTACATGGCGATGCAGTGGCTCGAGGGCGAGGATCTGGCGCACCGCCTCGGCCGTGGGCCGCTCGCCGCCGGCGAGGCCATCGACATGGTGCGGCGCATCGCCGACGGGCTGGCCATGCTGCACGACCGCGGCGGCGTGCACCGCGATCTGAAGCCGTCGAACCTGTTCCTCGAGAACGGTGACCCGTCGCAGGTGAAGATCCTCGATTTCGGGATCGCTCGGGCCACCGCCGCGCTCGCGCTCACCGCGACCGGCACCGTGATGGGCACGCCGGGCTACACCGCGCCCGAGCAGGCGCGCGGCGCCAAGGACGTCGACGCGCGCGCCGACGTGTTCTCGCTCGGCTGCGTGCTCTTCGAGTGCCTCACCGGGCGCCCGGCGTTCCGCGGCGAGCACGTGATGGCGGTGCTCGCCAAGGTGCTGCTCGAGGATCCGCCGCGCCTCGTCGACGTCGCGCCCGACGCGCCGCCCGAGCTCGAGGCGCTCATCGCGCGGCTCCTCGACAAGGACCCGACGCGCCGCCCGCGCGACGGAGCCGAGGTGCGCGCCGTGCTCGATCACGTCGTGCGGGCGACGCCGGGCCACCGCACCCTCGGCCCGCTGACGCCGCGCCCCACCGGCCTCGGCTCCGATGAGCAGCGCTACATGTGCCTGGTCATGTGCGCGCGCCCCGGCGCCGGCGATCCGCGCGACGAGACGCCCGACACGCTGCCCATGGACGTCGAGGAGCCGGCGTCGTTCGTCGAGAGTCCGACGCTCGCACCGACGTCGCCGGCGCAGGCGATCGACGGGCTCTCCGCGATGTGTCGCTCGCACGGCGCGCGCCTCGAGCCGCTCGTCGACGGATCGTGGGTGGCGTTCGCCGATCGCAGCGCCGCCAAGCAGCCGGCGACCGATCAGGCGGCCATGGCGGCGCGCGTCGCGCTCGCCATGCGGACGGCGTTGCCGGATGCGCGCATCGCGATCGCGTCGGGGCGCGGCGTGCACGCCGGTCGCGCGCCGGTCGGCGAGGTCATCGATCGCGCGCTCGCCCTCATCCGCGACAGCGCGCCGGGTCCGGTGCGCATCGACGCCCTCACCGCCGGGCTCCTCGGCGGCGGCTTCGATCTGCGCGACGACGGCGACGGCCTCCGGCTCCTCGCCGAGTCGAGCGCGGTGGCGCCGCCGCGCCGCGTGCTCGGCCGGGCCACGCCGTGCGTCGGGCGCGACCGCGAGCTGACGACGCTGATCCAGCTCTTCGACGAGGTCGCGACCGATTCGTGCGCGCGCGCCGTGCTGGTGCGTGCGCCCGCGGGCTACGGCAAGAGTCGCCTGCGCCGCGAGCTCCTGGCGCGCCTGCGCACGCGCGGCGTCGCCTTCGAGTGGCTGCACGCCAAGGGCGATCCGGTGAAGACCAACGCACCGTTCGCGCTGGCCGGCCAGGTCGTGCGCGGCGCCGCCGGCATCACCGACGGCGAGGCGGTCGACATCGGCCGGACGCGCCTCGCCGAGCGCGTGGCCTCGGTGGTCGCGCCGCCGGAACGCGCGCGCGTGGCCGCGTTCCTGGGCGAGCTCGCGCACGTGCCGGCGCGCGCCGGCGACACCACGCTGACCGCAGCGCGCCGCGACGCCGTCGTCATGGGCGATCAGCTGCGCCGCGCGTGGGACGACTGGCTCGCCGCCGAGGCCGACCGCCGCCCGGTCGTGCTCGTCCTCGAGGATCTCCACGTCGGTGATCTGTCGACGGTGAAGCTGTGCGACGCCGCGCTGCGCAACCTGCGCGAGCGCCCGCTGCTCGTGCTCGCGCTCGGCCGCCCCGAGATCGATCTGATGTTCCCGCAGCTATGGGCCGATCGCGGCCTCATCACGATCAACTTGCCCGAGCTGTCGCGCCGCTCGGCGCTGCGCCTGGTGCACGAGCTGCTCGGCGACGAGGTCGACGGCGCGGTCTCGACCCGCATCGTCGATCAGGCCGGCGGCAACGCGTTCTATCTCGAGGAGCTGTGCCGTGTCGTGCACGAGGGCGGCGATCAGCTTCCCGGCACCGTGCTGGCCATGGTGCAGGCGCGCCTCGAGAGTCTCGACGGCGAGGCGCGTCGGCTGCTCCGCGCCGGCGCCGTGTTCGGCGATCGTTTCCCGCGCGACGGCGTCCTCGCGCTGTGGGCCGACCCCGGTCAGGGCACGAAGGTCGACAGCCTCCTCGCGGCGCTCGTCGAGCGCGAGCTCCTCGACCCCGTGCCGGCGCAGATCGCGGGCCAGCCGACGTACGCGTTTCGCCACGATCTCGTTCGCGAGGCCGCCTACGCCATGCTCACCGATCGCGATCGCGAGCTCGGCCACCGGCTCGCCGCCGAGTGGCTGAGCGGCGCCGGCCTCACCGAGAGCGCGGTGCTCGCCGAGCACTTCGCGCGCGGCGGCGTGCCCGAGCGCGCCGTCGACGGCTACCTGCGGGCGGCGCGCGACGCGCTCGAAGGCAACGACATGGCCGCGGTGCTGGCGCGCGTCGAGCGCGGGCTGGCGTGCGGCGCCCGCGGCGAGGCGCTGGGCGAGCTGCTCGGCCTGCGCGCGGAGGCGCACCGCTGGCGCGCCGACTACACCACGTCGATCGAGGCGGCGCAGCTGGCGATGGCGGTCCTGCCGCCGGGCACCCGCGGCTGGTGCGCCGCGGCCACGCAGGCCATCGTCGCGTACTCGGGCCTCGCCGATCACGAGCACCTCGCCGACATGCTGGCGCGCGTCGACGCGGCGCCGCCGCTCGATCCCGTCGAGCGCGTGCGTGCGCTGGCCCGCGGCTGCGTGAACTTCTACCTCGCCGGCCGCTACGACCGCGCCGACCAGCTCCTCGATCGCATCGAGGGCGAGGTCGCGCGCGCGGGGCTCGGCGATGAACCGCTCGCCATGGCGCGCGTGCTCGAGGCGCGGGCCTTCTCCGAGGGCGCACGCGCCGAGCAGGGCCGCGCGCTGGCGCTCCTCGAGCGCGTGCTGGTCGAGCACGAGCGCGCCGGCGACCTGCGCTCGGCATGCCTGGCGCGCAACAACCTCGGGTACACGTTCGTGCAGCTGGGCGCGTACGCGCGCGCCGCCGAGCTCCTCGAGGCCACGCTGCGCGACGCCGAGCGCATGGGCCAGCCGTTCATCTCGGTGCTGGCGCAGCAGAACCTCGGCGTCGCGCTCGCCGCGCTCGGCCAGCACGATCGCGCGGCGGAGGTCCTGCGGGCGTCGATCGACGAGTTCGAGAAGCAGGACGACACGCACATGGCGGCGGTGAGCCGCGCCTACATGGCCGCGGAGCGCCTGCGCATCGGCGACGCCGCGGGAGCCGCGCGCGAGGCACAGCTGGCCGCCGACACGCTCGCGCACACGCCGCCGTCGCACGCGCTCGCGCTCGCGGTGCACACCCACGCGCAGCTCGCGCTCGGCGACGCCGCGCACGCGCTGATCACGGCGCGCAAGGCGTACACGATCCTCGAGTCGCTGGGCGGCCTCGACGAGGGCGAGATGCTGGTGCGACTCGGACTCGCCGCGGCGCTCGAGGCCACCGGGCACGCCGACGAGGCGCGCGCGGTCGCGTCGGTGGGTGCGGCGCGACTCGCGACCCTGGCCAGCAAGCTTCCCGAGGAGCTCCGTCCCGACTACCTCGAGCGCGTCGCCGAGAACGCGGCGCTGCGCGGGCTCGCCGAGCGCCTGGTGTTATCATCGAGCTCGTGACCCGCACGATCCGTGTCGCGCTCCTGCTGGCGCTCCTGCTTGGCGCCGCGTGCAAGAAGTCCGCGCCGGGGCCGCAGGAGCCGGTCCCCGCGGGTGGCTCCGGATCCGCCTCGGCCGCCGCGCCCGTCGATCCCACGCCGGCGTCGAGCACCGTCTCCGACGCCGAGTTCGATCAGATCATGCACGACGTGATCGCGTACATGACCGCGCTGGGCAACGCCGCGGCCGGTGCCAAGGGCAACTGTCCCGAGATGGCGGCGGCGATCGAACGCGTGATCGGCGAGCACTCCGATCTCACCACGCGCGCGTCGCAGCTCGACACCGATCCCACCGCCGAGGATCGCGCCGAGGCATGGATGAAGGCGAACGACGCCACGGCCCGGCCCGCTTTCGACAAGCTCTTCGCCGAGGTCCAGAAATGCGAAGAGGACGCGGCGGTCCAGGCCGCGGTCGCGAAGATCGGATCGATGTGAGCGCGCGCCTTGCCGCCGTCGTGCTCGTGGCCGCGGTCGTCGCGGCGTGCGGCCCGAAGACGTCGCCGACCGGCGGCCCCACGACCGCGTCGCGCCCCGACGCCGGCCACACCCCCGAGGCCAACCCCGCGGTCGACGAAGCCAAGGATCCGCTCGCCGCCGCGGTCGAACGCGTCGTGACGCTCTACGAGTCGATCGCGACCTTGCCACCCGGCGGCTCGTGCCGCGACGCCGCCACGTCGATCGAGACGTGGACCGTCGAGCGCGCCGCCGTGCTGGTGCAGGTGCGCGATGCCGCGCGCGGCGCGCAGGCCGCGCTCGTCGACGGGCTCTTCCACGACGCCTCGCCGCGCCTCGCGGCGGCCATGACCGCGATCGACGGGCACGCCACGCGCTGCGCGTCGGAGCCGGCCTTCGGCGCGGCGCTCACCCGGTTGTCGACGGAGGCTGGACGATGAGGATCTCGCTCGCGCTGTGTGCGGTGCTCTCGATCGCGGGGTGCAAGGCGTCGACGAAGGAATCCGGTCCGCCGGCCGGACAGGAGCGGGGCGATTGCCGTCCCGACGGCGCGTGCGCCCCGGGCCTGCAGTGCCTCTCCAACCTGTGCGTGCGACCGCCGCCCGCCGACTGCAAGGCGGTCGCGGAGCAGCTCTCGTTCATCCTCCTCGATAACTACACGCCTCGCGAGCAACGCACCGCGTTCATGGAGGAGGCGCGCCGCCAGTGCGACGCCGCGCACCTGTCGGCAGACGACGGCGAATGCCTCACCCGCGCCAAGACGCGCGTGGAGCTGCGCGACTGCCCGGTGCCGCTCGGCGTCGGCGATTGCAAGAAGATCACGGCGCACCTCGAGGCGATGGCGAAGACCGGCAGCGTCGACGCGTATCTCGTGACCGGCGCCGATCGCATCGTGACGCGATGCAAGAGTGAGGCGCCCTCTCTCGCGTTCGAGCAGTGCGTGCTCGCGGCACACACGGTGGAAGAGGTCGAACGCTGCACCTGGTGAGCCGGTAGCGCAGACAGCGCCGCCGTCCTTCGGTAGAGTGGCACCGCAGTGCTCGGCTACCTGCGACCTCGACGGCGCACGCGGCTGGCCACGCTGGCGGTTCTCGCGCTCCTCGCGATCGCCGGCTGGGCGATGGCCGACGACGCCGGGGCCCCGCCCGACATCGACGCCTCCGTGCCCGACGCCGGCGCCATCGACGCCGGGCCCGCCGCGCCCGCCACGACCAGGCCACCGGCGCCGAAACTGCCGCCGAAGGTCCACGAGCCCGGGACCGTCACACCGCCCAAGCCCAAGGGCAACCGCGCCGCCGTCATCATCAAGCTGGTCCTCGGCCTGCTCGCGATCTTCGTCGTCGCGTACGTCGGCAGCCACAAGAAGGTCGTGCGCGCGCAGGAGCGCCTCGGCATCGGCGGCGTCATCGCGGCCGGGTTCCCGTTCGTGGCGCTCGGCGTGATCGTCCGTCAGCCCGAGATCGGGATCCTCACGCCCGACGTCGTCGATCGCATGCGGCCGCTCCTCCACTTCGGCCTGGGATGGCTCGGCTTCATCATCGGCGCGCAGCTCGACATCCGCCTGCTCGATCGCCTCCCGCGCGGTACCGCCTACCTCGTCGTCGTCGAGGCGCTCGCGCCGTTCGCCACCGCCGCCGCCGCCGCCGGCGCATGCGCGGTCGCGCTCGGCATCTCCGACTGGCGCGCGCCCGAGTTCTGGCGCGACCTGATCCTCCTCGGCGCCGCCGCCGCGATGACCGCGCCGCGCCGCTTCCGCGGCTTCGCCAACCGCGGCTGGCGTGAGGGTCGCGGCGCCGACACGCTGCTGGCGCAGCTCGACGAGATCGTCGGCGTCGTCGGCCTGCTCTTCGTCGCCGCCTACTTCCGCCCCGCCGGCGCCGCCGGCTGGGCGATTCCGGGCAGCGCGTGGCTCTTCGTCGCGATCGGCCTAGGCGTCGTGGTCGGCATCCTCATCTTCACGATGGTCCGCGTGCCGGTCGGCAGCGGCGAGTTCCTGGCCGTCGTGCTCGGCTCCGTCGCGCTCGGCTCGGGCCTCGCCGGATATCTCTACCTGTCGCCCATCGTGGTCTGCTTCGTCGCCGGCGCGCTCGTCACCAACTTCCCGTGTGAGCAGCGCGACGAGATCTTCCGCATCCTCAATCACCTCGAGCGCCCGATCCATCTCCTCTTCCTGATCGTGGCCGGCGCGATCTGGGACGTCACCGCGCTCGCGCCGTGGCTCATCGTCCCCGTCTTCGTGGTCGCCCGCATCCTGGGCAAGTGGCTCGGCGTGTTCGCCGCGGCCAAGACCGTCGGTCACGACATGCCCAAGGGCTTCGCCGACGAGCGCGTGCTGGTGTCTCCACTCTCTCCCCTGTCGATCGCGCTGGTGCTCTCGCTGCACGGCTCGGTCGGCGGCGCCGCCAGCGACTGGATCATCACCGTCGTGATCGCCGGCGCCATGCTCACCGAGCTCGCCGTGACGTTCACGTCGCCGCCGGTGCCCGCCACCGCCACGGCGCTCCCCGCCGCCGTGTTCGAGGAGGCCATCGACGCCGTCGACGATCTCGACGAGCAGACCGGTCCGACCTACGTCGACGGCACGCACGACGACGAGGACGAAAGCGATCGCGACAGCGATCGAAGCAAGCACGCGGGCGACTCGCTGCCGCCGCTCGCCCCGCGTCCGCGCACGCAAGGAGGCGGCAAATGATGATCCACCTCTTCGTGCTGCTCGCCATCGGCGGGCTCATGCAGGCCGCGCGCAGCTTCGCGCCCGCCGCCGCGCACGCCGGCGGCACCGAGCTCGCGTTCGGCTTCCTGCTGCTCGCCGCCTACTTCACCGGCAAGATCTTCAACAAGGTCGGCTTGCCCAAGCTGACCGGTTACATCGTCGCCGGCATCGTCACCGGCCCGGCCGTCCTCGAGCTCGTCACCAAGCCGATGACGCTCCAGCTCAAGCTGGTCGGCAGCGTGGCCACGTCGATCCTCGCGCTCGAGGCCGGCGCCGAGCTCAACCTTCGCGCCATGCGCTCGCAGCTCGGCACGGTCGCGCGCATCACGATCTTCTCGGTCTTCGGGACCATGATCGTCCTCTGCGGCACGCTGATCCTCCTGCGCCCGCTCGTGCCGTTCCTCGGCAACCTGCCCATGGAGCACGCCATCCCGGTCGCGGCGTGCATGAGCATCGCGCTCTCGGCGCAGTCGCCCGCCGTCGTCATGGCGCTCATCGCCGAGACGCGCGCCGACGGCTCGCTCACCCGCATGATCCTCGCCCTCGTCGTCGTCGCCGACCTGGCCATCATCGTCTCCTACGGCATCGCGTCGTCGGCGGCGACGTCGATCATCAACGGCAACGTCGACTTCTACGAAGCGGTCGGCGGCATCGGGTGGGAGGTCTTCGGCTCGATCGGGGTCGGTATCTTCATCGGCTTCGTGCTCGGTGCCTTCCTCATCTACATCAACCAGGGCGTCGGCCTGTTCACGATCATGGTCTGCCTGGTCGTCGCCGAGGTCGGCAACGCGCTCCACCTCGATCCGCTGATCATCCTCCTCACCGGTGGCCTCTGGCTCGAGAACGTGTCGCGCGCCGACGCGCGCCAGCTGGTGCACCAGTTCGCGCAGGCCTCCCTGCCGTTCTATCTGGTCTTCTTCGCGCTCGCGGGCGCCAAGCTCGATCTCCACGCGCTGTACACGCTGGCCCTGCCGGTGGCGATCATCGTGATGACGCGCGGCACGAGCTTCTTCGTGATGGGCAAGGTCGCCACGAGCGGGCCCAACGTCGAGCCCATCATCAAGAAGATGTCGTGGCTGGGACTGCTGCCACAGGCCGGCCTCGCGCTCGCCCTCGCCGAGCTGGTGCGCCGCACCTTCCCGCAGTTCGGCGACGCGGTGTTCGCGCTGGTCGTCGGCGTGGTCGCCACCAACGAGCTCGTCGCGCCGGTCATCCTCCGCATCGCGCTCCTGCGCAGCGGCGAAGCCGGTCGCCGCCCCGACAACGGCGGCGCCGCGTCACACTGAGTCCCGCTACTCCTCGGCGGCGAGCCGGGCGCGCAGGATCTTCATCTCCTCGCGCTCCTTCTCGCTCACCTCGGGCCAGCGCAGCGGCAGGCGCTCGAGTGTGCCGACGATGATGTCGGCGACGGCGCGCCGCATGAACGACTTCGAGTCGGCGGGGATCGCGTACCACGGCGCCCACGGGCGCGACGTCGCGTTGAGCGCGTCCTGGTACGCCGCCATGTATTCCTTCCAGCGCGCGCGCTGTACCAGGTCATCCGCGTTGAACTTCCAGTTCGACTCGGGCTCGTCGATGCGCTCGATCAACCGCTGCCGCTGCTCGTCCTGCGAGACGTTGAGCCAGAACTTCACGATCACGGTGCCGTTGCGCGCCTGGTGCTGCTCGAACGCGCGGATCGACTCGTAGCGCTCCTGCCACAGCCGCGGCAGATCGTCGGTGCCGGACGGCAAGCGCTGCCCGCTCAGGAACTGCGGGTTCACCTTCACCACGAGCACCTCCTCGTAGTGACTGCGATTCCACACGCCGATGCGCCCGCGCTCGGGCAGCCGGTTCATGCAGCGCCACAGGAAGTCGTGATCGAGCTCCTCGGGCGTGGGCGCCTTGAACGAGTAGACCTGGCAGCCGGCAGGGTTGAGCCCGCTCATCACGGCGCGGAGCGTTCCGTCCTTGCCGGCGGCGTCCATGGCCTGGAAGACGAGGAGCAGCGAGAAGCGATCGTCGGCGTAGAGCTTCGCCTGGAGCTTCGCCGCCTTCTCGACGGCCTCCTCCAGCGCCTTCTGATTCTCCTTCTTGCCGGGCGCGTCTTCCTCCTTGGTCGGAGCGCGCGAGATGTCGAACGTTCCGTCGAACGGAACGAGGTACGGGCTCGGGCAGGGCTCGATCACGCCGCCGACGGTAGTCCGGATTGCCGGGTCGTGCCCGGTCCGGCGCTCCGGACAGCAACGCTTCTGTGACATTTCAATCGCACAGGTCCGAATCTTCTGTGGCCTTGTTATCGTGCGCCCCATGACCTCGATCATTCCCGAGCAGGACAGGCTCGGTCCCCTCGCCACGCCCGCGCCCGCGGCCGCATCACCCGCGTACGGCGATCCCGTCGCGCTCCGCGCGGTCGTGCTCGCGGCCGTGAAGGACGCGCTCGAGCCGGCGCGATCGGCGCGATCGCGCGCGGGTGCACGCCCCGCCGCCGCCGTCCACGACGTGCGCAAGGCGATCCGCCGCACGCGCGCGCTCGTCGATCTGCTGAGCCACACGCTCCCGCGCCGCGAGCGCAAGGATCTCCTGAAGGCGCTGGTCGGCGCGCGGCGCAGCCTCGGACCGGCGCGCGACCTCGCGGTCGCGAGCGACACGCTGGTCGACGTCGCCCGCGCGCCCGAGATCGCGCCGGCCGCCGCCGCGATCGTCGCCGCCGCGCGCGCCGATGCGCCGTCGCTCGACAGCGTCGCCGACGACGTGAATCGCGCCATCGACGTGGCGCTCGCGCAGGGCGAAGCGCTCGCCGCCGCGCTGCCCGACGAGGTCGACGCGCGCGACCTGGTGCGCAGCCTCGCCGGCACGTATCGCCGCGCGCGCCGCGCGCGCAAGAAGGCGAAGCGCTCCGACCGCGCCGTGCACCGCTGGCGCCGCCGCACCAAGGAGCTCTCGTACCAGCTGTCGGTGTTCGCCGACGTCGGCGCCGCCGAGGAGCTGCGCGAGGGCCTGTCCAGGCTCGACGACGAGCTGGGCGCCGTCGTCGATCGCCTGATGCTCAAGGACTTCGTCGGGCTGTACGGGCACGCGGCCGCCGCCGACGCGGTGGGCACGTTGCTCGCGCAGGTCGACGACGAGCTCATCGCGAAGCGCGACAGCGCGTGCAAGGGCTCGAAGGATCTGTTCGCGACGCGCCCGCGGAAGTTGCGCAAGCGGCTCGTCAAGGCGCTCGCGCCGAAGTCCGAGGAGCACAACGTCCCCGAGGAGATCGACGTCGCGAAGGGTAGCGGCGCGACGCTCTAGCATTTCTTCTGCTAGTTTCCGCGGATGGCCAAGGTCCTCATCATCGGCGCCGGCGGAGTCGGCGGCGTGGTCGCCCACAAATGCGCGATGGAGCGCGAGATCTTCGACGACGTGCTGCTGGTCAGCCGCACGCTGTCACGCTGCGAGAAGCTGCAGCGCGAGATCGCCGAGATGCATGGCCGCCAGATCCGCGTCGGCCAGGTCGACGCCGATGACGTCGCCGCGCTGACGACGCTGCTCGAGAAGGAGCGGCCGGCGGTCGTCATCAACGTGGCGCTGCCGTACCAGGACCTGTCGATCATGGACGCCTGCCTGAACGCGGGCGTCGACTACCTCGACACCGCGAACTACGAGCCGCCCGACGTCGCCAAGTTCGAATACAAGTGGCAGTGGGCGTATCGCGATCGCTTCCGCGAGCGCGGCCTCACGGCGGTGCTGGGCTCGGGCTTCGACCCCGGCGTCACGAACATGTACTGCGCCCACGCGCAGAAGCACCTGTTCGACTCGATCAAGTACATCGACATCCTCGACTGCAACGGCGGGTCGCACGGCAAGGCGTTCGCGACCAACTTCAACCCCGAGATCAACATCCGCGAGATCACGGCGCGCGGGCGCTACTGGGAGAAGGGCGAGTGGAAGGAGACCGATCCGCTGTCGGTGAAGGCGATCTTCGACTACCCCGGCGTCGGTGAGCGCGCGAGCTATCTGCTCTATCACGAGGAGCTCGAGTCGCTGGCCGTCAACATCCGCGGCCTCGAGCGCATCCGCTTCTGGATGACGTTCGGCGAGGCGTACCTCAAGCACCTCGAGGTGCTCGGCAACGTCGGCATGACGCGCATCGATCCGGTGGCGTACGAGGGCCATCCCGTGGTGCCCATCAAGTTCCTGAAGAACCTGCTCCCCGACCCGTCGTCGCTCGCGGCCGGCTACACCGGCAAGACGTCGATCGGCTGCCTCGTCGAGGGCGTGAAGGACGGCAAGCCGCGCAAGGTGTTCGTCTACAACATCTGCGATCACGCGGCGTGTTACCGCGAGGTGCGCGCGCAGGCGGTCTCCTACACCACCGGCGTCCCGGCGGTGAGCGGCGCCGTCATGATCGCGACCGGCAAGTGGAAGCAGCCGGGCGTGTGGAACATGGAAGAGCTCGATCCCGACCCGTTCCTCGAGGACGTCGGCAAGCGCGGCCTGCCGTGGGTCGTGCAGGAGCGGGCGATTTGAGCGCGGGAGCCTCGCTGGGAGCCGACATCGCGGAGCGGCTCGATCTGAGCAAGATCGAGACGCCGTGCTTCGTCACGGATCTCGGCGCGCTCGAGCGAAATCTGAAATTGCTGGCCGACGTGCAGGCACGCTCGGGCTGCACGATCATCCTCGCGCTCAAGGGCTTCGCGCAGTGGTCGACGTTTCCGCTGGTGCGGAAGTACCTGCGGGGCACGACGGCGTCGTCGGTGGCGGAGGCCCGCCTCGGCAAGGAGGAGATGGGCGGCGAGGTGCACGCGTACGCACCGGCGTGGACGGAGGCCGACCTGCGCGAGGTCTGCGAGCTGGCCGATCACATCGTCTTCAACTCGCCCGGGCAGTGGAAGCGGCTGCGCCACGTGGTGGAGGCCGCGCGCGCCGCGGGTCGCTCGATCTCGTGCGGCCTGCGCTGCAACCCGGAGCATCGCGAGGTCGAGGTCGAGCTGTACGACCCGGCCGCGCCGTGCTCGCGGCTCGGGACCACGCGGACCAACGTTCGCGCCGAGGACCTGGCCGGCCTCGATGGGCTGCACTTCCATACGCTGTGCGAGCTCGGACCGGATGCACTGGAGCGGACGCTGGCCGCGTTCGAGGCCAGGTTCGGTGACCTCATCCCCGGCATGAAGTGGGTGAACTTCGGAGGTGGGCACCACATCACGCGGCCCGGCTACGACCACGATCACCTCGTGAGGCTGATCCGCGGGTTTCGCGAGCGCTGGGGCGTCGACGTGTTCCTCGAGCCCGGCGAGGCCGTCGCGCTCGGCACCGGCGTGCTGGTCGCGTCGGTGCTCGACGTGTTCGACAACGGGATGGGGATCGCCGTGCTCGACACGTCGGCCACCGCGCACATGCCCGACGTCCTCGAGATGCCCTACCGGCCCGTCATCGTCGGCGGTGGCGACCCGGGCGCGCGCGCACACACGTACCGCCTCGGTGGCCTGTCGTGCCTGGCCGGCGACGTGATCGGCGACTACAGCTTCGATGCGCCGCTCTCCATCGGGCAGAAGCTGGTCTTCCTCGACATGGCTCACTACACGATGGTGAAGACCACGACGTTCAACGGCGTGCGGCTGCCGTCGATCGCAACGCACGACCCGGCGACGGGCGCGATCAACGTCACGCGTAGGTTTGGTTATCGGGACTACCGCGATCGATTGAGCTGACAGGAGCGCTGACAGGAGCGCCGACATCAAGTCGGCATCGGTGAGCACTCGGCTATTGACGTGCGGTCAATGGCCCTGCCAGGCTTCGCGCACGGAGGAGACCCATGCGCATCAGCCTGCGTCCGATGTTCCTGGCGAGCTGCGTGCTCGCGGCCGCGTGTAACGGTGGCGACGGTGGCGGCGGCGATGACGACGGAGCTGATCCCGACGGCGGCAACGTCGATCCGCCGGGCGAAGGCTTCCGCATCCAGACTCCCGAGATCACGATCGAGCCCGGTCAGGAGATCACGTACTGCTACTACACGACCCTCAACATCCCGCGAAACATGGGCGTGAAGAAGTGGTCGTCGGTGATGACGCCGGGCAGCCACCACCTGATCGTGTTCTTCCAGAACCACGACAAGGCCGACGGCGCGATCGATCAGAGCTGTGGCGGTGTGGGCGGCGGCGGCATCAGCAACCTGCCGGTGTGGACGTACTCGGCGCAGCAGCCGACGCAGTCGCAGTCCATGCCGGCCGGCATCGGCATGACGGTCAACCAGGGCCAGAAGGCCTACGTGCAGATGCACTACTTCAACGCGGGCGACACGCCGATCCAGGCCCGCGTCACGATCGACGCCGAGGCCTACGAGGCGACCGAGACGTACACGCCGGCGGCGGCGTACGTCACGTACAACACCGAGATCAACATCCCGCCGATGTCGACGAGCTTCGTGCAGGGCACGTGCAGCGTTCCGGAAGGGACCAAGTTCTTCACGATGTCGACGCACGCGCACAAGCGCGCGACGTTGACGCGCGTGACCGACGGTAACGCGATGGTGTTCGAGTCGACCAACTGGGCGGAGCCCGACGCGCGCGCCTGGTCGGCCGCGCCGTTCTACGAGTTCGCCGGCGACTCGCTCACGTACCGCTGCGAGTACGACAACCGCACCGGGCCGACGTCGGGCCAGAACGTCCGCGAGGGTGACAGCGCGCCGACCGACGAGATGTGCATGGCGGTCGGCTACTACTTCATCGAGGGTGCGACGACGGCGCGGTCGCGCTTCTGCGTGAACAGCTTCCTGGTACCGTAAGGGGCGTTGAGCGGACTGCGGCGAGCACACGACCGACTCTGGCGCGTGCTCGCCGGCAGCGACGGTGCGACGCGCGCCGGACTGCCCTACGACGAGGCGCTCGCGCCATTGCCGGTGCTGGCGCTCGTCGTGCTGGTCGTGAACGACCGCGTGCTCAAGGCCGAGGCGCCGAGCTGGGTCACCGGCAAGCTGTCGGACGTGACGGGCCTGGCGGTGGCGCCGCTGGTGCTCACCGCGGCGATCGACGTGCTGCTGTGGGTGGCGTCGCGCGCGGGCGTGCGCGTCGACTGGACCTTCCGGCGGTGGAAGCTGGTGGCGTCGCTGGTCGCGACCGCGGCGGTGTTCGTCGCCGTGAAGGTGTGGGCGCCGTCGAGCCGCGCGCTCGCAGACCTGCTCGCGTCGGTGTTCGGGCAGGCGCGCATCGTGACCGATCCGACCGATCTGCTGGCGCTGCCGGCGCTGGCGCTGGCGTGGTGGCACGGACGGCGGACGCTGGCGCACGTGCCGTACGGCCGCGTGCAGTGGGCGCAGCGCACGCGGGTCGAGAAGCCGTTCGCGGACGTGGCTCGATCGGGCGGCGACCCGGTGATGGTCGTCGCGCTCACCGACGCCGTGACGGCGTGGAAGGCCGGTGGCACGGCCGCGAACGTGGACGAGGTGCTCGCCGCCCTGCGTCGACCTTGACGCGTGCATCGCGGTACGCTCGGCGCGATGAGCGAGGATCGATGAGCGAGGATCGATGAGCGAGGAACGCGACCGCATCCCTGGCCCAATCCAGGCGATCCTCGAGAGCGAAGGGCTCGATCCGCGGTTCTCCGACGCCGTCATGGCCGAGGCCGCCGCGCTCGTGGCCGACGCCGGGCTCGACGATCCGGCGCTGGAGGATCAAGAGCACGTCCCGTACGTCACCGTCGACGGCGAGCACACGCGCGACCTCGATCAGGCGCTCTACCTCGAGCGCGACGGTGCCGGCGAGAGCGGCGGGTTCCGCATCCTCTACGCCATCGCCGACGCGGCGTACTACGTGCGCCCCGGCACCGCGCTGTTCGCCGAGGCGTTGCGTCGAGGGACCAGCTTCTACCTTCCGGGGCTCTCCGTGCCCATGCTGCCGCGCTCGCTCTCCGAGGGCGCGGTGTCGCTCAACGCCAACGTCGTGCGGCGCGCGCTCGTGTTCGACATGCGCGTCGACGCCGGCGGCCACTGCACCGGCACGACGATGCGCCGCGCGCGCATTCGCAGCCGCGCCAAGCTCTCCTTCGAGCAGGTGCAGACGCTCCTCGACGAGCCAACGGTGTCGCCGCTCGCCGGGGCCGAGTACGCGGCGAGCCTCGCGCTCCTGCCCGTGGTCGGCAAGCTCCGCCAGATGGAGGCGGCCGCGCGCCAGGTGATCCGCTTCCACCGCGAGGAGGTGAGCGTCGGCCTCACCGGCGACGCCTTCACCGTCATCGCCCGCGTGCGTCACGACGTCGAGAAGTACAACGAGCAGCTCTCGCTCCTCTGCAACGCCGAGGGCGGGCGCGTCTTGTGCGCCGCCGTCGGCGAGGACACGTCGTTCGCCGCGCAGGCCATCTACCGCGTCCACCCGGCGCCGCCCGCCGAGCGCCTCGTCGAGCTCGAGGCGCAGCTCGCCGAGCTCGCCGCGCTCCACGGCCTCGACGATCGCTGGCAGTGGCACCCCGAGCGCTCGCTCGCCGAGTGGGTCGAGGCGCTCCCCGCGCTCGCCACCGATCCGCGCCTCCAGCGCATCGCGCGCGCCGTCGAGCGGCAGGCCGTCATGGTCAACGTGCGGTCGGTCTTCAGCGCCGAGCCGGGCCAGCACTACGGCGTCGGCGTCGAGCCGTACGCGCGGTTCTCGGCGCCGATGCGCGAGATCGTCGGCTGCTTCGTGCACAAGGAGGCGGTCGAGTCGCTGGGCATGGCGCCGCGCGGCGCCGCCGACGACGACGCGACCTTGCGTGACCAGGTCATGATCGCCGCCAACGGCGCGCGCGAGCGCCAGCGCCGCCTCACCGATCTCACCAACCGCCGCGTGCTCGACCAGATCTTCGCGCCCGACCTCGCGGTGCCGCGGGCGCAGCGCCCGGCCCGGACGGGCGTGATCATGGGTGTGAACAGCTCGAAGATCTACGTCACGCTCGACGACCCGCCTGTCGACGTGAAGCTCTACGCCGCCGACGCCGGCCGCGCCCTGGGTGGCGTGTGGCTGACGCTCACGCCCGGCAAGAGCTCGCTCGCCGGCCCCGACGGTACGCCGCTCTTCACGGTCGGTGACATCATCGCGCTGCGCCTGGTCCGCCGCGACGAGCAACGCGATCGCTGGGTGTTCGAACCGATCATGCCGACGTCAGCGCCGCCGACGACACCGGCACGAACAGGCTGACGGCGCGGGCCGGCTCGCGGATGCCCTCGGCGCGCAGCGCGGCCAGCGCGGCGTCACGCAGCGCGCGGCCCTCGTCGCCGCCGAGGAGCTCGCCCAGGCGCCAGCGCGCCGACGTGGCGATGAGGTGCATGTTCCCGTCGACGAACGCCTGGATCGCGACGCCGTAGCGGTCGCGCGCGCGCTCGTCGTCGCCTTCGAGCACGGCGAGCTCGGCGTCGATCAGCGCGCCCGCCGCGAGGTTCTCGCTGCGCTGCGTGATCTCTCGCCGGATCTCGCGCGCACGCCAGCGGTACTTCGCGGCGGTCGTGCCGCCGGTGGTCGCCGCGGCGCCCAGCAGCGCCGCGGCCTCGACGTACGCCGTGAAGATGCGCACGGCGCGCACGCGGAACAGGTGTCCGCGCCGCAGCTCCGGCGTGAGCCGCTCGACGAGCGCGACCGCCGCGGCGGGCTCGCCGCGATAGATCGCGACCAGGGCCTGCGCCTGCATGTGCTGCCAGTGCAGCATCGTGATGCCTTGACGCGGCAGCCGCGACGCGGCGAGGTCGAGCTCCGCCGCGGCGTCGTCGGGGCGGTCGTCCATCAGGCACACCGCCGGTGTCAGGACCGTGCCCATCTGGATCGCCGCGTAGATGTCGTTGCGCTGGCTCGCCTCGTCGAGCGCGAGCCGCAGGCGCGCGCGCAAGGTCGCGATCTGCCCGGTGTGCCACAGGCACGTCAGCGACATGCGCTGCGCGGTGCCCACCTCCCACGCCGCGCCCACGCACTCGTCGCGGAGCGTGCGCTCGCACGCCTCGCAGCGCGCCAGCGCCTCGAGCCAGTCGCCGCACAGGAACGCCACGGAGCCCCGCGCCAGATCGAGGTAGGCGCGCACGATCGGCTCGTCGACGCGCGCCGCCCATCGCGTGGCCTCGTCGAGCAGCGCGTGCGCGCGCGTCGCCGGCGGCCCGACGATGGCGGCGCCGCCCGCCTCGAACGCGAGCCCGAGCGCGATCCGCTGCGTATCGCCGGCGTCGAGGGCGAGGCGGAGGTGGCGTGCCTGGAACTCGGCGCCGCGCAGCGGCGACACCATCGACGAGCCGACCACGGCCGACCAGCAGCACGCGAGGCGCAGCGCGGTCTCGGCCGACGCGCGCGCGGCACGCTCGGGCGGCGCGGGCGCCCGCCGTCGACGCCACCACAACCGCGCGCGCTGCCCGACCACCGCCGCGATGGGATGCCGCCGGCCGCTCAGCGTCGGCAGCCCCGCCTCGTCGAGCACGCGATCCATGAGCGCGATGCCGTCGTCGATGCGGCCCGAGCGCAGCAGCTGCTCGGCGGAGCGGCGGCGCAGATCGATCGCGGCGACGCCCTCGCTCGCCACCGCGGCCGCGAGGAACGCGGACGCCGCCTCCGCGCCGCGTCCGACCGCCGCACACGCCTCGCCCAGGCGCTCGTTCAGCGCCGCGCGCGGATGATCGCCGTCGAGGGCGAGCGCGCGCCGGTACAGGTCGGCCGCACGCTCGAACGCGAGCGCCTCCTCGGCCTGGCGCGCCGCGGCCTCGACGAACGCGAGGGCGCGCTGCGTCTCGCCCGCCTGCTCGAGATGATCGGCGAGCAACCCGGGGCGCTCCGCCGCCAGCGCGTGCGCTTCGATCGCGCCGGCGAGCCGCAGGTGGATCGCGCGCCGTGCCTCGGCCGCGACCGCCGCCGTCACCGAGTGGCGCACGCGATCGTGATACGGCTCGACCGCGTCGGCCGCGCCCGCGCCGCGTGTTCGCACCAGGTGCGCGGACCGCAGTGCGCCCAGCGCCGACCACCACGCGGCGCCGTCGAGCCCGGCCGCGCCGGCGAGCAGCGACTGCGGCAGCGGCGCGCCGGCCAGCGCGACCAGCTCGAGCAGGCGCGACGGCAGCGGCGCCAGCTCCCGCACGCGCGCGGCGATCGCGTCCTCGAGCCGCAACCCGCGGGCGCCGCTGCGGCGCAGCGCGACCAGCTCCGCCAGGTGCAGCGGATGGCCCGCCGCCTCGTCGACCAGCGCCACCACGTCACCGCCCGCGAGCGCCGCGCCGAGCGCCGCCGCGTCGTCGCGCAAGAGCGGCCCGACGACGATCGCCTCGGCGCGCGCCGCCCACGCCGCGTCGACGTCGGCGCCGTCGGCCGCCGTGCTCACCACGAATAGCCCGCGGCCGACGCGGGTGAGCGCGTGATCGAGGAGCGCCAGTCCGTCGCGGTCGGCCCACTGCACGTCGTCGACGACGAGCACGATCGGTCGCGGCGCCGCGAGCCGCCCCAGCAGCGCCGCGAACGCGTCGAACACGCGGCCGCGCCGCTCGATCGGATCGCGCACCTGCGGTGCTCCGCGCCCGGCGCGCGCGAGCTCGCCATGGACGGCCAGCCCCGGCAGCGCCGCCATGAGCAGTCCGAGGTCCGCGCCATCGAGCGCGGCCTCGCGCGCGTCGCGATCCTCGTCGAGATGTCGCGCCAGCTCGGCGGCCAGGCCGTGCAGGCCCTTGAACGGCACCGCGATCCGCTCGTAGCAACGATCCGCGAGCACCAGCGCACCGGCCTCGCGCGCGTCGGCGGCGAACGCGTGCACGAGCGCCGTCTTGCCGATCCCCGACGGACCGCGCACCAGCACGGCGCGGCTCGCCTCGCGCGACGCCGCAAAGCGCTCGCCGAGCGACGCGCGCTCGGCCGCGCGCCCGACGAAGGGCGGCATCGGGGGACGCGCCGGCGCCGCGATGCCCAGCACGCGCGCGACGTCGGCGCCGTCGGGCCGGCGCGCCGGGTCGGGATCGAGGAGCGCCACCACCAGCCGCCCGAGCGCACCGTCCGCCTCGGGCGTCTCCGCCGGCAACGGCGGTGCACCCGCGCGTTTCCGGCCCAGGATCTCCGACGGTGGCCCGAGGAACGGCAGCCGCCCGACCAGCACCTCCCACAGCATCGCGCCGAACGCGTACCAGTCGGCGGCCGGGCTCACCGTGCCGCCCGCCGCCTGCTCCGGGGCCATGTAGCCGAGCGTGCCGGCGCCGACGCCGTCACGTCCGCTCTGCGCGGCGAGACCGAAGTCGAGCAGCACCACGCGACCATCGGCGACGAGCACGTTCGACGGCTTGATGTCGCGATGCACCTTGCCGGCCGCGTGCAGGAAGCCGAGCCCGGTCGCGAGCTGCGCCGCCGCCGCGTGCAGGCGTGCGCCGTCGAGGACGCCGTCGGGGCGCGCGTACGCGAGGAAGTCAGGCCCGTTCACGAGCTCCATCGTGAAGAACCAGCGGCCATCGTCCTCGGTGAGCTCGCCGAGCGAGACCAGGTTCGGGTGCGAGAGATCGTGCAGCGTCACGAACTCGCCGCGCAGCCGCTCGAGGGCGTCGAGCGTCGCCGCCTGCAGGGTCTTGAGCGCGACCTCCCCGCCGCGCACGTGATCACAGGCGGCGTACACCACGCCCATGCCGCCTTGCCCGAGGGTACGGAGCAGCTCGAAGCGCCCGCCCGCCAGCCGCGTCCCTTCCGCCATCGGACGCGACGACACGACGGCCGCGGCGTCGGTGACGCGCGCCGCCTCGCGCAGGAAGGAGTCGTATCCCTCCTCGGTGTCCATCACCGCTATAGTACCAACATGGACGACGAGGCCGCGCTGCGCGCTGCGTGCGAGAGCGGCCGCTTCGACGAGGCCACCACGCTGTCCCTCGAGCGCTACGGCCCGGAGATCCTCGGCTTGCTCGCGGCGCGCCTCCGCTCGGACGGCGACGCCGCCGAGGCGTTCTCGATGTTCGCCGAGGATCTGTGGCGCGGCCTGCCCGGCTTCGCGTGGCGGTGCACCCTGCGGGCGTGGGCCCATCGCGTCGCCCGCAACGCGGCCAACCGCTTCGCCATCGCAGGCGCGCGCCGGGCCGCACTGGCCCAGCCGGTGCCGGGCGAGGCCATCGAGGCCGTCGCCGCGCGCATCAAGACGACCACGCTCGTCTACCTGAAGAGTGAAGTGAAGTCGGAGATCCGCCGCCTGCGCGACGAGCTGCCTCCCGAGGACCAGCTCGTGCTCGTGCTGCGCGTCGACAAGGACATGGAGTGGCGCGAGGTGGCGCAGGCGCTCGCCGACGAGGATCTCGACGAGGCGGCGCTGGTGCGTGAGGCCGCGCGCCTCCGCAAGCGCCTCCAGCTCGCGACCACGCGCCTGCGCGAGCTCGCCACCGAGCGCGGCCTGCTCTCGCGCTGATTCGCGGTCGCTACCGCGGAGCGTGATAGCCGCCGGCGGAGCGCTCGAGCTTCACCGTCGCCACGTTCCACTGCTGGATCGCGTTGGCGAGGCGCGCCCGCATCCCGAACCACCCGAGGTACGCCTCGGCGAGGTCCTTGGGCTCGGCGGTCCCGATCGCGTCGGCCTGCACCAGCGACGCCACCCACGCGCGCGCGCTGTTCTCGCCGGCCGTCGCGGCGTCGACGCGCCGCTTCGAGCGCGCCGCCTCGGCGTAGGCCATGCGCTGGTCGAGCGTGGCGCCCATCCTGGCGAGCTCCGCCTGCGCGCTCATCTTCCGCGCCGAGGCGCGCGCCCGCGCCACCCGCGTGCGCGTGGTCCACGGCTCGAGCTTCCACGTGAGCGTGAGCAGGAGACTGGCGCGGCTGCGGTGGTACGGGTCGTCGTGGATCACGTCGTGCGTGTCCTGGACGCCGGCCGCGTCGGAGTACACCAGCGAGCCATTCAGCGTGAGCAGCGGGAAGTAGTCGCTGGCCTCGAGGTCGGCGAGCGCTTGCGCCGCGCGCGCGCCCTCGGCGGCGGCGATCACCTGCGGCCGGTTCTTGCCGGCCCGGCCGAAGTACTCGGCCTCGGGGAGGAGCTGGTACGTGATGGCCTCGATCGGCGTCTCGTCGATGTCGGCGCGATCGTCGCCGGCGAGCGCGCGCACCGCCGCGAGCGCGATCTCCTCGCCTTGCGTCGCGTCCTCGAGCTGGATGTTGGCCTCGGCGATGATGGTCTCGAGCCGCTGCTGATCCTGGATGGTCACCTCGCCGGTGCCCTCGGCGACGCGCTCGACCAGCCGTTCGTGCGCGTTGGTCAGCTGCTCGATGCCGTCCTCGAGCATGTAGCGCAGCTCGCGCGCCAGCTTGAGGCCCCAGTACGCGCGCGCCGCCTCGACGGCGACGTCGCCCGCGCTCTCGTCCTCGAGCGCCCGCATCGCCGCGACTCCGGCGCGCGACGCCCGCCGCGCCGGCCCCGCCTTCCCGTAGGCATAGATCGGCTGCACCACGTCGAGGCTCACGCCGGTCCACAGCCCGTCGACGCTCCACGAGAACCCGTCGGGATCGGTCGTGTCGCAACCCGGATCGGCGCACGTGATGCTCGGGCTCGGCCCCGCAAACGCCGTCGCCGTCACGCGCGGGAACAGCGCGCTGCCGACCTCGCTCACGCGCGCGCGCGCCGCGTCACTCTCGCTGCGCGCCATCGTCGCGCGCGGCCCCGCCTGCGCCTTGGCCGTGAGCTGCTCGAGCGTCAGACGCGGTCCATCGGCATGCGCGGGCACGGCGGCCGCCGCCACCGCGACGAGGGCGGCACCGGCCAGGGCGGCCGAACGAGGGAGGTACGGGGTCATCCCCCGGGTTTTACGCGATCACGCGGGCCGGCACGTAGTCGGTCGCCACGCTCGTGCGCACGCCCATGTCGTGGGCCACACACGCCATCGCCAGGGGCGCCAGCGCGAGCTGCGCCATGAGGTCGTTCCGGCGATCGGGGCGCTGGAAGTAGTAGTGGTGGTGGCCCTTGATGGCCTCGGTCATCCACTGATCGACGCCGGCCTGATCGCGCGCCAGCGCACGAAAGCCGAGCTGTAGCTCCGGTGTCACCACGTCGAGCACCCAGTCACGCGCGAGGTCGGGCGCCGTCTTCGGATCGGCCGCGGCGGCCGCGGCCACGAGGAGGTCGGGCGCATCGCGGCGTCCGAGCGCCAGGGCCTGGAGCGCCTCGCGCTCGCGCAGCGCCCACGGTGGATCGGCGGGCGCGAGCTGACGGAGGAGATCGAGCGGGATGCCGGCGAGGAGCTCGATCGCCCGCCGCTTGCGCACCGCCAGCGCGGCGAGCAGCCCCGTGCGCCAGTAGATCGGATCGCCGAGGTTCGGATGGGGCGCCGCGCCTGTCATGGTCACGGTCTCGTCGCTGTGTGGGAGCGGAACCTCGAGCTCCGCGCCCGCACCGGCCGCGAGCGCCGCGAACAGCGCCGCGCTCGCACACGCGGCCCGCTCGAGATCGACGGCGATCAGCGGATCGCCGGGATCCAGCAGCGAGCGCCGCGCGGCATTGTCGAGGCCCAATCCCTGCGCCGCGCGCGCCGAGGCCGGCGACCATGGCCGCGCCGCCAGCTGGCGAAGGAGCGTCTCATCGTTGCGGGCGACGGCCTTGCGGGTCGCTTCAGGAGCTACGTTGGATGGCGGGCGAGTGGGCAGCATCGTCGTGTTCATGGGCCGATGTCGAACTCGGAGACGCGCGGCGGAAGAGGCATGCCGTTGCCGTCGACCGGAGCCTGAACGAGAATGTAGCGGACCTCGGGACCGTCCGGCGGTCGATTGATGATCGTATCGAGGACCCCGTTGAGGGTCGTTTCCTCGTCGGTGCGCATCGATCGCGCGATGCCTTCGAGATAGGCACGCGAGCCCTGCTCGCGCGCCACGCCGTCGAATTCCGCGGTACCGAGAGAGCTCGACGCGCCCTTGGCCTCCACGACGAAGATGCCGTCGATCTGGTTGTTGGCGTCACGCGTGACGTAGATGAAGTCGAACTGGCCGGGGCGGCCCGGTGGGGTCGGGTCGCCCCAGAGGTGCCTGGCACCTCGGGCCCGCATGACATCCTGGGCTGCCGTGTTGCCGAGGAGCTCGCTGGCGCGATTGAGGTCGCGGCGGGCGTCGCGAAGCGCGCCGCGCAAGCGCGCCAGCTCTTCGACGAGCGCTTGGTCCGCGGCGGGATCACCGCGGAGCCGCGCGAGCGTCGTGTCGATGTTCGTGGAGGACGTGTCGGCCTCGCTGAGCCCGAGGGACGCGCGAACGGTCGCGAGCTCGCGGCTCGCGGTGTCGCGCGCCTCGATCTCGGCGAGGCGCTCACGGGCGATCCCCCGCATCGCCTCGTCGGCGTCGCCCTCGACGGCGAACGCGTCGTCGGCGATGTCGCTGTCCTCGCGCATGACGGCCCGGGTGACGGGGCCGCGGCCCGAGACCTCCGAGCGCGGCCGCACCACGAAGCGTGGTGAGCCATTGGGGTTGGTGCCGTCGCGCACCAGGGTCTGCGGCTCGATCGTGTCGTCGCCGTCGGGGAGCCGCTGCAGATCCCAGCCCTCGCCGCGCTGGCGGTAGTAGTGCCCCGGCGGCGGAGCGGGATAATCCGGGTTCGGGGCGTCGGGACGCGCGATCGTGCCGCTGCCGGTGCCCGGGGCGGTGCTGCCCTCGCGCGCGACTCGCGAGAAGTGATCGAGGTTCGACTCGAGCATGTCGATCTCGGACTCGAGGACGTCGCGGTCGGCGCCGCTCAGCTCGGGGTTGGCGAGCTGGCGCAGACGATCGTCGATCATCTGCGGGATCTTCTCGGCCTCGTGGAAGGCGTGACCCGCCTCCGACCCGTCGACCGCCCGGCGCATGCCGGTGAGCGCGCGGCGCGCTCGTCCGAGCAGCGTCGACGCGCGCCGCATCGCCACGATGCGTTCGATGTGCGCGGCGATGTCGGCCTCCGACGTATCGGGACCGAAGTGGAGCGAGATGTTGTCGAGCGCGCCCTCGGCCGTGACGTCGGCCCGGATGTGGATGCGGGATCCGACCTCGTCCATCTGGACGGCGACGCCGCGAAGCGCACGTGCCGCCAGGAGGGTGCTCGCGATCTCCACGAGCCCGCTCGTCGCTGCGCCGGTGACGCCGCCGAGCAAGCCGCCACGAAGGAGCGCGGCGCCGGCCCGAGCCAGCACGTCCCACACCGTGTGGCGCCAGGTCTGCGCGTCGGTGAGCGTCATGGCCAGCTCGCCCACCGCACCTCCGAGCGACCCGTCGATCAGCCCCATGAGCGCGGCGCGGGCGAAATTCCGTCCGCGGACCGCTTCCTCGATCGACCCCGCCGCGATGCGCGCGATCGTCGACGACAACGACGGACCGGAGAGCCCTACGAGCGTGGCGGCGTGTTCGGCCAGCGCCGCGCCACACACGACGAGCGCGCCGTTGACCGCACCCGACAGGGCCTGACGTGCGCCGTCGGCACCCAAGGCCTCGTTGAAGTCGCCGCCGGCGAGCTCCGAGCCCGCGACCTGTCCGAGCGCCCCCGCGGCAGCCGCCGTCCCGATGATCGAGCTGTTGGCGCTGAGCCAGGCGATGACGCCGGGCGACGCCGCTGTCAACGTGCCGGCGCTAACCGCGATCGCCACGGCCGCCGCGACGACTGCGGCGACGGTGCCGGCGATCTCGGAGACGAGATCGGCGGTCGCCGAGTACTCGGTGAAGCGCTCGTTGAAGCGCGTGTCGAGCTGGATGAGGACCTGGAACTCCTCCGCGGAGATATCGCCGTCGTCGAGCGCCTGGTTGTAGCGGGCCTCGAACTCGACGTGCGCCGCCGCCGCCGTATCGTCGGTCGTCGTCAAGAGGTCGAGCACCGGCGAGTTCAGCTCGAGGCGCTCCTGCTGCCGGTGGAGCATGATCGCCGCCGCGTCGAGTCGGCCGCTGCCGTCCTCACCCACCATCTCCTCGACGGTGGGGATGTCGAGCAAGCGCACCAGCGCCGCGTCGAGATCCTGCGCGCTCAGCTCGGTCTCGAGCCGCGCGTGCAGCTCCATGTAGCGCTCGACCGCGCGCCGATCGCGCTCCTGGGCCTCGCTGAGTGGAGCGCAGACGCGGTCGCCCTGGTAGCCCTCGGAGTGAAGGACCAGGTACCCGCGGCGGTACTCGGCACGGTCGGCGGCGCTCATGCCGCCCAGCGCTTCGTTGACGAGCTCGACGTTGGTCCCGTCGAAGTCGTTCCCGAGCGCTTCGTCGAGCGCCGACTCGAAGTCGATCTCGCCGGTCGCGAGGACATGATCGAACGCCGTCAGGAAGTCGGTGTAGTCCCCCGCCACCGCCCAGCGACGGATCCGGTCGATCATCGGGGGTGCGTCGTCGCTGTCGAGCACCGCACGCACCTCGGGTGGCGCATCGCGGATGATCTGCAGGATCGCCGTCTCGTCGGTGTCGATGCCCTCGAAGGCGACCTCGAGGTCGTAGTCGATCGCGCGAACGGCGCCATCTGCTGACTCGAGGTTGTCGACGTAGATCTCCTCGGCCATGTCGAGCGCACCGAAGATGTGGTCGAGGTCATCGTCGGCGCGCAGCGCCGTGATGATCGTGCGCGCAGACGCGGCACGCCGGCGGCGAACTTCCTCCGCATCCAGGCCGTCGGCGCTCCCGCCCTCGGCGAGGGTCAGCTCGCCCGGGATGTCGTGCAGGATGCGGCGCACGGCATCTTCGTCGACATCGCCCATCCAGTTCTCCGTCCCGAGCAACGCCTGCTTGGTGCGTTCGAGAACGCCGGTATGCGCCGTGGCCAGCGCGGCGTCGAGCGTCGCCGGGTCGACGTCGCCGGCCAGGCGGCCGAGGAAGGTATCGTCATCGAGCGTGCCGCTGTCGTCTTCTTCCTCGGAGGCGGTGAGCAGGCGGCCCACGTCACCGATCTCGTCTCGCCGCTGCTCGAGCTCCTCGATCTGTGTCGCGGTCAGCGGTGCGCCGTTGGCCCCCTGGCCGCTGCGGATCGCTTCGTCGATCTCGGCGAGCTCGTCTCGACGACTTCCGGCAGCCCCGACGGCGGCGAGCGCGCCCTCCTCGTCCGTACCGGACCCCACGGTCGCGAGCTCCATGCGCGCCTCGATGGCCCGATCATCGGTGACCGCTGACTCGCCGTCGGCGCCGACGCACATCCGCCGGATCCGTCCGAGATCGCTCTCCGTGTCGTCGGGATCGCCGCTGAACATCGCGAAGGCGTCGCGGTGGTTGTTCCAGAGGTCAGCGCGCTGCGTCGACGTGAGGTTCATGATCGCGGTGGCGCCCGGCCCTTCGTCGTCGAAGAACCAGTGATCCGCGTTGCGCAGGAGCCAGATCACGTTCTGCAGCGCGCGCTCGGGCCAGATACGCTGCCGCGCCGTGAACTGATCGGGAACCTCGAGCTCGTCGAGGTACGGCTGGATGTCCTCGCGCGCAGCCATACACTCCGCGTCGGACGCATTCTGGATGGTCTGCAGGATCCCGGCCTCGTCGTCGTCGACGCCGGTCATGGTTTCGAGACGCTCCACCAGCGACATGTGCGGCCACAGGAGCGCCATGGCCGAATGAAGGATCGAACCCGACGCGTTGTCCTGGAAGTCGGTCCAGATCTTGACGTGGAACAGCCGCTGATACGCCGCGATCGTCCCCGGGATGTCCGAGTCGCCGCGCAGCGCGCGCAGGGCCGCGCTTTCGTCGTCGATCCAGCCATTCAGATTCTCGTGGACGGTCTCCGCGACCTCATCGTCCAGGTGCACCCGGCCGGAGGGCGCCGCGTTCACTTCGACGACGTGACCTGCGGCGAGCCGCGGCGCCAGCTCACGCGCCTCGACCTCCGGCGCCGAATCGGCGGTCGCAACGCCGCCGCTTCCCTCGCCAAAGCGCCGGCGCTGCGCGACGTGGACCAGCTCGTGCGCGACCTGCTCGGCCCGGGGAGCCGCCTCGTCGAACGAGATCACGTCGCGTCCGCCTTCGAACACGGCGCGCGCCCCGTGGCCGGAGCCTCGCACGTCGCCGAGACGGACCTCGACGTCGCTGAAGTCCTCACCGGTGGCGCGGCCCATCGCGCCGATCCCGAGCGTGTCGGCGCCCGCGCAGGTGCCACCATCGTCGAGCAGCGCTTCGGCAGATTCACCGCGCACCACGGCGTCGGCCACGGCGTCGGCGTGTTGCTCGTAGGCGTCGCCGGTGCGTCCGAGGCCGCCGTCGAGCGCGGCACCGCGGCGCTGCTGCACGATGTGCGCCGCCTCGTGCGCCGCGATGCGCAGATCGGGCGTGTCCGCGAACGCGATGTCATTGCCGGTCGCATACGCGCTGGCGCCGAGCGCGCCGGCGGCATCGGCGGCAGCGCCGCCCACGTGGGCGCGGACACTGCTGACGTCGTGCTTGCCGAACGCGGCCTGGATCGTCGCGAGGTGCGGCAGCGCACCTCCGCTGCCGGCGACGCCGCGCGCCGCCGCTGCGCGCGCTGCCTCCGGATCGGCGGCGTCGCTGCCGCCCTTGCGCTGCACCGGCGCGGAGTGCGCGGAGTGCGCGGTCCCGCGTGCGCCGTCGCCGGCGGTGCCGCGCGCGCGCCCGGTCGCGGCGGCTCCGGGCGTCTTCGTGACCTCCATGCCGAACGTGCCGAAGCGGCGCGCGACCCGATACCGCGCGATCTCCTCGCCCTCGCACGTGTACGTCTGGACGAAGTACCAGGCGATGCGGCCGCTCGCGAGCGCGGCGCTGGTGAACCAGTCCACCGACATGCCGACGCCGTGATGCAGATCCGTGAACTGGCCGAGCTCGTCGAACGTGAACTGCCCGGGCGGACCCGCGCTGGTGCGCGCCATCAGCTCCGCGACGGTGTGCGGCCCGCTTCCGTCCTGCCGTAGATCGGAGTCGTGGATCGCGCCCTCGACCGGTTGCGGCGGACCGAAGCTCTCGGTGACGACGAGGCCGGCGTATGGCGACGGCGGGACGCCCATGGGCTCGCCGCTCATCACGGCGTGCCACAGGCCGATGCCATCCTCGACGAGCTGCGCGACGGTGATGCCGGTGAGCCCGCGTAGCGCGGGATTCGCGGCACGCCCGCGACGCCGGCGACCACCGCCCTCGCCGTCCTGACGCTGCACGGCGTGGTCCGCCGCCACGCCTCCGGCGGGACCCATCGCGTCGAGGAGGGCCTCCGCGCTCTCGCCGCGCACGACGAGCTCGGCGACCGCGTCGGCGTGTTGCTCGTAGACGTCGCCGGTCGCGCCGACGCCGCCCTCGAGGCGTACACCGGCGCGCTGCTGGACGATGTGCGCGGCCTCGTGCGCGGCCTGACGCACGTCGGGCGACGTCGCGAACGCGATGTCGTCGCCGGTCGCGTAGGCGCGCGCGCCGATCGCGTCGGCCGCGTCGGCCGCGGCGCCGCCGACGTGCGCGCGCACGCCGCTCACGTCGTGATGGCCGAACGCGCGCTGGATCGCCTCGAGGTGCGGCAGCGTCGCGGCGTGGCCGGCGACCCCTTCGCGCGCCACCAGGTGCACGGCGAACGGATCCATCGCCGCGACGCGCCCGCCATCGGCCTGCACGGGCGCGTGCGCAGGTTCGTGCACCTCGCGCGCGCGCTCGCTGCCCCACTCGCGCACGAACGCCGGCAGCGCATCCATCGACAGCGTGCGCGTGACCTTGCCGGGCGCCGGTCGCTTGCGCCGCTTGCGTCGCGATCGCCCGGAGTCGTCGAGGTCGTAGTCCTCGGCGGCGTCGACCTCGGCGGTCGGCGGCTCGTACCTGCCCTCGAGCTCCATCGCCACCTCAGAGAGGCGACGACCCGCGATGTGAATCTATACGGTCGCCGGTGGTGAGCTAGCTCACCGGTCGACCTGGATGTCCTCGGGTTTGATCTCGATGACCTCGATCGTCCCCTCACCCGCGGGCGGTGAAGCCGCCTTCTCCTTGGCCTCGCCCTCCTTCGCCGGCGCGTCCTTGGGCTTGTCGCCCTCCGGCTCCTTCACCTCGACCGCAGCGTCGATCACGGGCGTCCGGTCCTCGGCGCGCTCGACGGCCGCGACGTGCGACGCCTGCTGCGGCTCGAGACTCTCGCCGCCGTCCTTCTCGGGATCGACCTCGACACGTCCGGCGCTCTTGGGCCACGCCGGCCCCTGCGAGCCCTTGCCGCCGCAGGCACCGAACCCGGAGGCCACGACGACGGCGACGAGCACCCCAGACCATGCGCGCATCCCTAAATTCGTAGCATGTTCTGATAGGTTCGGGGCCGATGAGCCTCACCGTCGGCCAGCCTGCGCCCAGCTTCACGCTCCCGTCGTCGGACGGCGGCACGTTCGCCCTCGACGATCTGCACGGCACGACCGTCGTGATCTTCTTCTACCCGCGCGACAACACGCCGGGCTGCACGATCGAGGCTCAGGACTTTCGCGACGCGGTGCCGGCGCTCAAGAAGCTCGGCGCGATCGTCGTCGGGGTGAGCAAGGATTCGATCGCGTCGCATTGCAAGTTCCGCGACAAGTTCCACCTCTCGTTCCCGCTGCTCAGCGATCCGGACGGCAAGGTGCTCGAGGCGTACGGCGCGTGGGGCAACAAGCTCATGTACGGCAAGCCGATGGTCGGCATCATCCGCTCGACGGCGATCATCGGCGCCGACGGTACCGTGCTGCGCCACTGGCCGAAGGTGAGCGTGAAGGGTCACGCCGCCGACGTCGTGAACGCGGTCGCCGAGCTCACCGGGCAGGCGGCGCCGAAGCCGGCGGCGCCGAAGCTCGCCGCGCCGAAGCTCGCCGCGCCGAAGCTCGCCGCGCCGAAGCTCGCGGCGAAACCGGCCGCGCCCGCGAAGAAGGCCGCCCGGCCGGCGAAGAAGCCCGCGAAGAAGAAGGCGCGTGGCTGAAGCAGGCACGAAGCGCGCGATCGCCGGCGTGGTCCTCCTCGGCATTGCCGTCGCGGCGGTGCTGTTCTTCGCCGTCGATCGCCGCCAGCGCACGACGGCCGGCAAGCCCGGCAATCCCGTCGTGCTCGTGCTGTCGCCCGCGCACGGCGACGCCGACGTCGCGCGCCGCCTCGGCGACGCGCTCTCGAGGGAATCGGGCATCACCGTCGAGGTCCACGCCACACGCACGCGCGCCGAGGCGTTCCAGCTCGCCGGTCAGCCGACCGTGGACGGCGGCATCCTGCCGATCCTCGACTACCTGCTCGCGCACCAGGAGCACGGCGTGCAGGCCAGCCTCCAGCTCCTGCGCGGCCGCTCCGGCTCGCACGACGTCTCGGCCGTGCTCCTCGTGAAGGCGGACAGCCCGATCACCACCGTCGAGGAGCTGGCCGGCAAGCCGGTCGCGTTCGCCGATCGCTCGTCGACGACCGGGTACCTGCTCGCCGCGCGCTTGCTCCAGGACCGCCGCGTCACGGTGCAGCCGGTGTTCACCGGCGATCACGCGGCGTCGCTCGCGCAGCTCGCGTCGGGCACCGTCGTTGCCGCCGCGACGTTCGCCGCCGAGCGGACGGGCGTGCGCGTCCTCGCCGAGACCGGCACCGTGCCGAACGAGCCCGTCTTCTTCCACCCGCGCCTGCCGCGCGCCACGCGCGATCGCCTCGTCGCCGCGTTCATCGCGATCGCCGCCAGCCCCGACGGTCGCGCCATCCTCGCCGGCATCGCGGACACCGCCGGCGTCGCGGCGATCGACGACAGCGCGTACGGCGCGGTCAACGACGTGCTCGCCGCCACCCGCCACGACCTCGTCGATCTCGTCCCCGACGGCCGCACCCTCGTCGAGCGCAGCCGTCGCCCGCCGCCGCCGCCGATGGGCCAGTAGTCGCCGGCGCCGTCAGTGGAAGTCGCGACTGGGCGGCGTCTCGATGGGACGTGGCAGTTCGGGGATCCACAGCTCCTCGGCGACGAGGTGCACGACGCCCTCCTGCACCTGCAGGCGGCCCGTGATCCCCAGGAGGGTCGCCGACTTCACGATGACGGCGTACGCCTCGAACACCTGTGACCACACCACGACGTTGACGAAGCCGGTCTCGTCCTCGAGCGTCATGAAGGTCACGCCCGACGCGGTGTACGGCCGCTGGCGGCAGATGACCACGCCGACGTACTGGACGCGCGAGCCGTCGCGCCCGCGCTGCACCGTGCGCGCGTCGGGCAGGCGCTGGCTCTTCATCCAGCTCCGCATCGGCTCGAGCGGATGGCCGCGCGTCGAGTGATCGCTCGAGCGGTAGTCCCACAGGATCGTGTCGAGCTGCGTGAGGTCCGGAAACCGGACATCATCGCCGTCGAAGCCCGTCCTGAGCCCGGTCGCAGGATCGCCGCCGAGCCCGAGGCTGTCCTCCTGCCGCCGCGCCCAGCCCTTCACCTGCCACAGCGCATCGCGCCGCTCCGCTGCGAGCGAGCCGAGCGCGCCCGCCTCGGCCAGCGCCGCGTACGCCCGGTCGTCGAGCCGCGCCCGCCGCACGAAGTCCGTCATCGACGCGAACGGCGCCTCGCGCGCCAGCCGCGCCACGCGTTCGCCGTCGCCGAGCGACATCCCCTTCACGAAGCGGAGCCCGACGCGCACCGCGTGACCTTCGCCGTTCGGCTCGATCGTGCAATCCCACTGGCTGATCGCCACGTCGATCGGCCGCACCTCGAGCCCGTGCCGCTGCGCGTCTCCGATGATCGTCGCCGCCGAGTAGAACCCCATCGGCAACGCGTTGAGCAGCCCGCACGTGAACTCCGCGAGGTGGTGCCGCCGCAGATACGACGTCGCATACGCGATGAGCGCGAAGCTCGAGGCGTGACTTTCCGGGAAGCCGTACTCGCCGAAGCCGCGGATCTGATCGAAGACGCGCTCGGCGAACTCGGCGGCGATGCCCTTCTCCTGCATGCGCGTGATCAGGCGGTCGCGATGCTTCTCGATGCGGCCGGAGCGGCGCCAGGCGGCCATGTCGCGGCGGAGCTGGTCGGCTTCGCCGGGCGTGTAGTCGGCGGCGACGACGGCGAGGCGCATGACCTGCTCCTGGAAGAGCGGCACGCCGAGCGTCTTGGCGAGCACGGGCTCGAGGCACGCGTGCGGATAGACGACCTCTTCCTCGCCGCGCCGCCGCCGCAGGTACGGATGCACCATGCCGCCGGTGATCGGGCCGGGGCGCACGATCGAGACCTCGATGACGAGGTCGTAGAAGTTGCGCGGGCGCAGCCGCGGCAACATCGACATCTGCGCGCGGCTCTCGATCTGGAACACGCCGACGGTGTCGCCGGCGCAGATCATGTCGTAGGTGTCCTTGTCGTCGGCGGGGATGGTCGCCATCGACAGCTCGACGCCGCGCGCGCGCAACAGATCGAAGCAGCGGTGCAGGTGATGGAGCGCGCCCAGGCCGAGGAGGTCGACCTTGAACAGGCCGAGATCCTCGAGGTCGTCCTTGTCCCACTGGATGACGGTGCGGCCCGGCATCGTCGCGTTCTCGATGGGCACGAGGTCGTGCACCGGCTCGTGCCCCAGCACGAAGCCGCCGGGATGGATCGACAGGTGGCGCGGGAACTCGAGGATCTCCGTCGACAGTCGCGCGAGGTGATCGATCATCGGCGGCCTGGCCGTGCCGAGCGCCTGCTCGAGCGCGCCGAGCCGCCCGACATCGATCTCGACATCGAGCACGAGCGACGCGAGGAGGTGATCCAGCACGTCTATCGCGCGTACGGCCGCGATCACGCCGCGATGGTGTGCAACATCATCCGCTACCGGCCGCGCTCGGCGGTGCGCGACGTCGGCAAGGCGCTCGGCATCCCCGAGACCGCGCTCGATCGCGCCGCCAAGCTGCTCTCGCAGTGGGGCGATGTCGAGGCCGGCGCCCTCGAGCAGGCGCTCGGCGAGCCCGCCGGTGGCGCACGCCCGGTGCGGACGAGCATGCTCGATCATCTCGCGCGCCTGTCGACGGAGATCCTCGAGTTCCCGCGCCACCTGTCGATCCATCCCGGCGGCTTCGTCCTCGGTCACGAGCCCGTGCACGACCTCGTGCCCATCGAGAACGCGACCATGCCGGGCCGCACCGTCATCCAGTGGGACAAGGACGACCTCGAGGATCTCGGCCTGTTCAAGGTGGATCTCCTCGGCCTCGGCGCGCTCCACCACCTCCACCGCTGCTTCGATCTGTTGCGCGCGCGCGGCGTCGAGCTGTCGATGGCGACCATCCCGGCC
>DATLEB010000151.1:0-26650 GCA_035525615.1 Kofleriaceae bacterium
ACCGCATCCGCGCCCTGCGCATCGCAGCGGCCGAGGCCCGCGAGGTCAAGGCCGCGCTGGCGGCCACGCGGGCGCTGCGCCACGCGGACGAGGCGGTGGTGGCGCCGGCCTTCGCGGTCGCGGACCGGCTCGGCGGCGTCCTCTACGGGCTGCTGCGCAAGCTCGCCTGAGCCATCCGCCCGAGGCCCCTCGCGGCCTCGGTTTCGGTTTCGGTTTCGGTTTCGGTTCCGGTTTCGGTTTCGGTTTCGGTTTCGGTTTCGGTTTCGGTTTCGGTTTCGGTTTCGGTTTCGGTTTCGGTTTCGGTTTCGGTTTCGGTTTCGGAGCCGCCCACGTGGGCGGCCCCGGCCGCCGAGACGGCTACCGCCGCGGGTTGCGGAGGCGGTAGAGGACCGCCTGGAGCCGATCCTCGAGGGCGGCGACCGGCGGTAGGTACGAGGCGGGCGCGTACTCCCACTCGATAGCGATCCGCGCGGCGGTGAGCGCCTCGGCGGCCTCGCCGGCGGCGATGCGGAAGGCGTGAAGCCGGTCACCGCCGGCGCGGCGGCCGCCCTCGGCGGTGTTGAGCGCGGCGCTCGTGACGGCGCGCCGCATCTGGCTGGCGAGGTCCTTGTCGCGAGGCTGCACGGCCTCGACGAGGGGGCGGATGGCGGCGATGAGCTGCATGGCGATCTCGTGAGCGGTGAACATGGCGTTGTCTACTTGGTGGTTGGGGTCGTCCGCAGCGCGGCCCACGCGCGTGACCAGTGACGAGTGCCCACACCCACGCGCGCGCCGCCCGACCGCCCGCCTCTGGGGCGGCGGGTTGATCGAGCACCGTCCTCCTGGCGCTCGGCACAGGGCGCGCGCGAAGGCCGCGCGCGGCGCCCAACCACCAAGGAGACACCCCATTCGCACGGCGAGCCGCCACCTGCGAATCGCAGCTGCGCACTCGCGCGCGGCGAGCCGCCGACATCGCGACCTTCGCGAGCCGCAGCCGCGCGCACGTCGCGCGCCGCCGATGTCGCGCAGTGCGGCGGCGTGGCCGCTCGCGCTGCCGATGAGTCGCGATCGAGGGTTCTCCGTGCGAGTCGGTGGTTCTCCGTTGCTGGGGGCGCCTCCGCGGCCCTCGGCGCGCACGCACACGTGCCGAGCGCTAGTGCCCTGAGTGGACGCAGGCGCGCCGTCACGGTGCGCCGCGTGGGGCTACGCCGACGAGGCGCTGCTCGAGCGGCTGGAGCTCGTCGCCAACCGGCTCGGCGGCGTGCTCTTCGGGCTCGTGCGCAGCCTGGCGTGAGCCGGCCCGGATCCGGATCCGGATCCGGGTTTCGGTTTCGGTTCCGGTTTCGGTTTCGGTTTCGGTTTCGGTTTCGGTGTTCCCTGGTCTCTCCGCCGGCCGTGCCGAAAAGACGAGAAGGCGGGGTTCAGCCCGCCTTCTCACGTGACACTACGCATGTTTTTGTGACTGTGTCCCTTTCCTGTCAGCTGCGTGTCGCGTCGCGTAACCGGGCCAGACACCGCACCTTCCACTGGCGTCAGGATCTTCGAGCGTCCTGATCGTCGCGCACCGGGACAAGACCCGTCGACGTCGGTCCCGACCTACTGGTCCGGGAACCTCTTTGGCTGGGCGCAGGGGTGATGCTGCCTGGTCCCTCACACGTGTCGTGCGATTGGATTTCCCAACTCTCTCGCTCCGTGATCCTCCTGCCGAGTACCGTTTCCGGGGGCGAGAGATTCTTCGTCGCTTCGATCTCACCCTAGTCCTCGTCACCGAGGCTGGCAACCGAAAAAGTTGTTCGCGCGTGCGCGTGAATCAGTCGCACTTCCCTGCGGCGCACATGCACGCGCCTTCGCATTCGTTGCGCACCTCGCCAGTCTCGAAGAAGTGCTTGATCTGACGGCGACTGGCGGCCTGCGTGCGCGTCAGGTTGTGCATGCCGGTCTCGGGAGCGGGCTCGTTCGTGAGGGGAACGGGAGGTGCGCCGCCATCCATGATCACGAGCGCGCTGCCGTTCGCGATCGGACCGGTCGTACCGGTCAACCCGTACGGCACGTACGGGCTCGGCTCGAGCACCGGGATGCCCATCGTGCGCGCCTGCCACTCGGTCGCGAGGTTCGGCACCTCGTCGTCGCCGATCGCCATGTGGAGCAGCATCTGGCGCGGCGTGACGCCGAGTGGCGTGCCCTCGAGGACGACGTCGGCGACGCCGGCGGTCTCCGTGGTGTCCCAGCGCATCTGGCAGAGGTTGATCGCGAGCGCGACGTCGAAGTCGTCGGGGTACGCGCCCTTCAGGATCGTCTTGTAGGTCGGCCAGTCGGTCGAGCGCTCGAGCATCGTCGAGTAGTTGCCGCCGCCGACACCGACCACGGCGCGGTGGATGTTCGGCGTGTACGCGACCACGGTCGTTCCGAAGATGTGGCCCTGCGAGAGGCCGTAGTAGTAGAGCTTCGTCGGGTCGGCGAGCTGCGCGCCCTGCGTGCAGCCGGTCGCGGTCGCGTCCTCGGCGCGGCACAGGAACATCTGCGTCGCGAACGTGGTCTCGAGCGCGCGCCCGAGCGCGACGTGGTTGGCGATGCCCTGCACCAGCGTGTCGAAGATCTCGGGCGCGTTGTTGAGGTCGGTGAGCGTGCGCGCGATGTTGCCGATGTCGCGCTCGCTCATGCCGCGCATGTCGGTGCCGGCGGTGATGACGCACGCGGCGGCGGCGGTGTCGCGGATCGCGCCCGACGCGGCCTGCTCGCCCGAGCCGTTGAGGCCGTGGCCGTAGATCATCATGCCGACGCGCGACGCGGAGCGGTACGCGCAGTCGGGGATGATCACCGTGAACGGGATGTCGTACATGCCGTGCGCGACGACCGAGCCGTCGGCGGCGACGTCGAGCACGGTGCCGGGCGCATACGCGCCGCCCTGGGTGAGGAAGAGCGGCGCCTTGAAGTGACCGTCGATGCGGCGGCGGATCTGCGCGCCGTCGCCGACCGGCGCGTCGCTGTCGATCGTGAACGTCGTCGGCGTCGCGTCCATCAGCGCGAGCACCTGGTCGCGCGCCGAGATCATCGGCTCGCGCACGAACGTGTCGGACGCGACGGTGAAGGTCCACGCCAGGGCGAGCTCGGTCTTCGGGAAACCGGCCGCGGCGAGCACGTCGAGCGCCTCGTTCATGCGCGGGCGCGCCGCCTCGAGCAGCGGATGCGTCGTCGTCGTGCCGTCGACGATCGCCTGGAACCCGACGGGCACCGGCAGATCGCCGCCGCGCTGCGACTTGACGAGCTTGCGGATCGCGACGGCGTAGCGGTGACCGGGCAGGAGGCGCGCAGCCGGGCGCACGTAGAGCGCCTGGCGATCGGGCGTGGCCGTCGCGGTCATGTCGACCTCGGCGAAGTGCGCGACGCGCTCGCCGGTGGTCATGTCGATCAGCACGGTCGGCGAGCTGGCGCCGAGCGAGTCGGCGAAGTGCGTCTGGTCGAGGAGCGTCGTGCGATCGACGCCGCCCGGGAAGATCGCGATCATCGGCGCCGCCGCCGAGAAGCCGTCGGCGCGGTTCCATCCCGCGGGATCGATCGGCGCCAGGTTGGCGTTGGTGAGGAGCGCGCCGTCGGGGATGGCGAGCTTGCGGCCGGTCGGCGTGGCGTCGTCGGCGACCTCGAACACGTCCGACGGCCACGGCGCCATGCACGCGCCGGCGCCGAGCGGGTTGCACTGGTCCTCGATCGGGAACGGCGTCTCGTCGCTCCCGCACGCCAGCATCGGAGAAAAGGCTAGAGCTATCGCTACGGCTGAGACCCTCATTCCCGGGACGGTACCGCAGGGGCCCGGGCGGGGACGGCGAAAATCACCGCGACAGACGGTGTCACGCGCCCGTTATCACTCCGCGATCGCCGCCGCCGCGCCGTCGCCGCCGGCCAGCTGCGCCGCCTTGGTGACGAGCGCCACGAGCTCCTGGCGGCGCGGGTTCGTGCCCGCGGCCGACCCTGCGAGGTCGAGCGTGCGCTTCCACGTCAGGTCACCCTTGTGCTCCGACTTGCGGAGCATCATGCCGAAGCCGGCGATCGCGGTCGCGAAGCGGAAGTCGTTCGACGCGTCGGCGAGCCGCGCGTGCTGCGGGCGCGCCGCGACCGCCAGCTCCTCGCCCTTCTCGTTGCCCGGGCGCTTGAAGCGCACGCGCACCGTGAACAGGTCGCCCGACGCGGCGGCCTTCGCCGGCACGAGCTCGTAGAGCGCGGTCACGGTCTGGCCCACGCCGAGCTCGCCCGCGTCCTTGGTGTCGTCGCGGAAGTCCTGGTCGCGCATCAGGCGGTTCTCGTAGCCGATGAGGCGGTACTGCGCGACGCTGGCCGGGTCGAGCTCGACCTGGATCTTCACGTCGTGCGCGAGCGTGACCAGCGTGCCCGCGGCCTCGTCCACCAGCGTCTTCTTGGCCTCGTCGATCGAGTCGATGTAGCCGTAGTTGCCGTTGCCGTGCTGCGCCAGCTTCTCCATCGTCGAGTCCTTCACGTTGCCCATGCCGAAGCCGAGCACCGTCAGGTACACGCCGCTCTTGCGCTTCTCCTCGACGAGCCGCACCAGCGAGCCCTGATCGCTCACGCCGACGTTGAAGTCGCCGTCGGTGCACAGGATGACGCGGTTGATGCCCCTGGCGTCGAAGTGCGCGGCCGCGAGCTGGTACGCGAGCTTGATGCCGCCCTCGCCGTTGGTGCCGCCGCCGGCCGAGAGCCCGTAGAGCGCGTTCTTGATCGCGCCGCGCTCTTCACCGGACGTCGGGTCGAGCATGATGCCGGCCGAGCCGGCGTACGCGACCATCGACACGGTGTCGCGCGGGCCGAGCTGATCGGCGAGCGCCGAGAGCGCGTCCTGCACCAGCGGCAGCTTGTTCGGCGCGCTCATCGACCCCGACGTGTCGACGAGGAAGACCAGGTTGCGCGGCGGCAGCGCCTCGGTGCCGAGCGACTTGCCCTTCACTCCGATGCGCGCGATGAGGCGTCCGGCGTGGAACGGCGACGGCGCGACCTCGGTGGTCACGCCGAGCGGCAGGTCTCCGGTGGGCTCGGCGTAGTCATAGCGGTAGTAGTTGATCATCTCCTCGACGCGCACGGCGTCGGCCGGCGGCAGCTCGTTCTCGCGCAGGAAGCGGCGCACGTTGGCCATCGACGCGGTGTCGACGTCGATCGAGAACGTCGACAGCGGCGCCATCGCGACGTCCATGAGCGGGTTGTCGGCGCGGTGCTCGTACTCCTCGGTGCCCGGCGTCATCTCGTCGGAGCCGTCGGCCATGGCGTAGGTCGGCGGCGGCGCCATCGACATCGACTTCGAGAGATGCCCGGGGCGGGCGTAGCCACCGCAGGCGGAGAGGAGGAAGGCGGCGAGGGTCGTGGTGGTGGCGAGCGGGCGGAGGAGCGCGGTGAGGCGGGTCATGCCCTACCAACGCCGCCTCCCTCGCGCGACTTACGCGTCGACTCACGCGTCGACTCACGCGTCGACTCACGCTCCCGGCGCGGAGAGCCTCTCGAGCGCGCGCGCCAGGTTCTCACGCGCTGCGGCATCGAGGCGTTCGTGAAAGAAGTCGGAATGAAAGATGCGCGGCGACGCCAGCACCGATGTGAGGAAGCGGCGCCGACCCGCGCGATACGCGTCGCGCGGCACCGCGGCGTACTCGATCGCGACCGCGTCGTCGTACGCGTCGAAGCGCGCGGGCGCGGCGCCGAGGATCGCCATGTCGCAGTCGACGAAGTGCGCGGCGTCGCGGCCGAGCGCGGCGGCGTCGAGCGCGCCGTGGCGCGCCGTCAGCAAGATGAGCGCCTCGACGCGATCGAGCTCGAGCTGCGCGCCGCGTAACCACACGCCCGCGAGCCGCCGCGCCAGCGCCGCGCTCTTCTGCTCGTTGTCGGGGCGCCCGGCCTCGTAGATCGCGTCGTGGCAGAGGATCGCCCAGTACACGTCGCGCGGATGATCCCAGCCGACCGCGTCGGCGACGCGCTCGTACTCGCCGACCACCTCGGCGACGTGCCCGGCCGTGTGATACGTGCGCGGCGGCCGGGCATACGCAGCGCGCAACGCCGCCTCGCACGCGGCGGGCAGCGCGAACGGCGGCGGGCGCGACGAGAACATGCCGGCGACTGTAGCGCGGCCCGCCCTCGCGACGTGGCACGGGGGCCGGCGCCGCGGTAGCTTCGAGGCGATGGGCTCTCGCTCCGCGCTTTTCGTCTCGTGCGTGCTCGTGTTCGCGACCGCGTGCGGCGGCGGCGGCGGCGGCGGGGCCGGACCCGGTGCAAAAGGTCCGGGGACGACGGCGGGCGGAGGCCGCGGCGCCGTCGGGAAGATCGGATCGGGCACGGGCGCGGGCACGGGCACGGGCACGGGACAGACGAATGTCGGAACGGGTGGCGGCCTCGCGGTGACCGGCGCGGCGTGCCCGACGCCAGGCTGCGTCTATCACCCGGGCGCGGCGGCGTACTTCACGTGCCTCTCCGGCGGCGCAGGGACGTGCTTCCATCTGGGCGCCCGCTGCGCACCGACCGACGGCTGCCTCTACGACGCCGCCAGCAAGAGCTACCGGACGTGCAGCGCGGTCGTCGAGGGCGTCTGCGCGGGAGCGCCGGGCGCCGCCTGCACCCCAACGAACGCGTGCGCGTACAACCCCGCGGATCGACTGCACCACACCTGCGAAGCGTGGTCGGCTGGCACCTGCACCCGCTGGGGTGTGACGTGCGCCCCGTAGCCTGAAACCGCGGTCAATCCGGAGAGTTGGGCCGCGGGAAGGATCCCGCGGGTGCCCGCGTATTCTGATCACCCTTGACGGACTTGGGCTTGAAAGTTACTTTCAAACTCGGAGCTGCAACGTGATCGTCTGTCTCTGCCATGCCGTTCGTGACCGCGAGCTCGATGCTGCCATCGCTGATGGCGCGGAGTCCGTGGAGGAGATCGGTCGCCACTGCGGCGCGGGCACCGGTTGCGGCGCGTGCATCCCCGAGATCGAAGATCGCCTCGAGCGCGCCGGTCGTGGCTGCGATCGTGGCGGCGCGGGTGATTGCCCCCGCGGACTCGTCTCGGTAAGGTCGCGCCTCCAGTCCGAGCCGCGCGACGCCGCCTGATTTCGGGCACTTCTTTTTCCTGGCGTCACGCGCTGCTCGGCCCTGCTGAGAGGCGCGCCTGATGAAGGGACATCCCGAGGTCATCGACCTCCTGAACGAGCTCCTCACCAACGAGCTCACCGCGATCAACCAGTACTTCATCCACGCCAAGATGTTGAAGAACTGGGGCTTCGCGCGCCTCGCCAAGAAGGTGCGCGACGAGTCGATCGACGAGATGAAGCACGCCGATCAGGTGATCGAGCGGATCCTCTTCCTCGAGGGCATCCCCAACCTCCAGCGCCTCAACAAGCTGCGCGTCGGCGAGAACGTGAAGGAGCAGTTCGAGTCGGACGTGGCGTTCGAGTACGCGGCGATCAAGAGCCTGAACGACTGGATCGCCAAGTGCCGCGCGCTCAACGACAACGCCACCGAGTCGATGCTCACCAAGATCCTCGTCGGCGAGGAGGAGCATACCGACTGGCTCGAGACTCAGCTCGGCCTGATCAAGCAGCTCGGCGAGACAGCGTATCTCGCCGAGCAGCTCGAGGAGTAGCTACAACAATCGCGCGCCCTTCAGGGCGCGGCGATCAGTTGTGCCACATGAACATCAGGTCGAGCGTACGGAAGTCGGCGCCGCCGTTCTTGCCGGCCAGGTTCACGAAGTTGAACGCGCCACCGACGCTCATCTTGTCGTTGAGCCCGTAGAGCGCGCCGAGGCCGACCGGGACGAAGAACGCGTCGCCGAAGCCGTCGAGCGGGCCGGCGATGCCGGTCTGCAGACCGGCGTGCAGCTTCTCGTTGACCGCGTAGCCGACCATGACCGGCACCATGATCTCTTCCTTGTTGCCGTCGCGCTCCGTGAGGCCGATCGCGATCGCGGGGTTGAAGTGCACCGCGATCTTGCCCGACTTGTAGCGGCCCTTCACGCCGACCTTGAGCGAGAGGGGCAGGGGATCGAAGCTGCCGATCACGATGCCGCCGTTCACGGCGAGATCCATGCTCGCGCTCTCCGACACGAGGAAGTTGGCCATGAGGCCGACCGGGCCGTCGTACAGCTTGCCGCAGCCGTTCTCCTCACCGGTGACACAGATGCCGCCGCCGGGCTGGAACCAGAAGCCGCTGAGCCCGTAGTTCGAGTGCACGACGCCGACCTCGAGCTTCGGCATCACGCCGTACCAGATGTCGGGCGCGATGGCGATCGGCTTGGCGACCGCGTCGGTCGACAGGTTGATGCCGAGGGTGACGTGCACGCCGATCTTGCCCGTGGGCAGGATCATGGGCGGTGCGCCGCCCTCCATGGTGGCGCCGTCGGCGGCCTCGCTCACGGGCGTGGATTCGTCGGCCATGCCTTCGGCGCTGCCCTCGGCGGCGGCCTCGCCGCCACACGGGTCGCCGGAGGCTTCTTCGCCGCCTTCTTCGCCGCCTTCCTCGCCGTCCTGCGCCCACGCGGAGCCAGCGAACGCCGAGATCAAAAGAGCCGATGCGATAGATGTGATTCGATTGGTGCGCAAGTGGGTCTCCTCCCTTTGCGGCCCGATCGCGGGCCAGGTTTCCCACTCCGAAGGCTAGTTTGGTTCGCGGCATGTCGCGACTTTTCGGAAACAAATCCGACATCCGGGATCGCGTTGCCAGGCTGGCACACGGCGGTGTCGCACCGGCGTCGCAGTGGCGCGCGCGGGGGTTCCGTGAACGTGTCGTCGCGGCCTTGGGCGCTTGGCACCGCGCTTGATCTATGGACGGGCATGATGGTGTACCGCTCACTCGTGGTCGGGCTGCTGGGTGCGCTCGTGCTGCTGATCGCGGCGCCGCGGCGCGAGGTGCGGGTCGTGCGCGAGAGCGCGGCCGCGGTGGAGGTGGCCACGCCCGACGAGGCGACCGTGGTCGATGTCTCGCGGCGCGCCGCCGGCGCGGATCCCATGCCGCTCCTCGGGCTGCGGCCGGGTGAGCGCATCGCGGCGGTCGACGGCGTCGCCGGTGACAGCATCACGCTCGCGGCGCGCTGGGCGCAGGCCGAGCCCGGTCGCTATCTCGACGTCGAGCTCGCGGGCGGACGCCGCATCCTCGTGCTGGTGCACCCGTAGCCGGGGCGGCTTGACCTGCGCGCGTGTGCAGGCGATGACCCGCACATGCTCAACATCGACCTGCGCGGCAAGCGCGCGTTCGTCGCCGGCGTCGCCGACGATGGTGGCTTCGGCTTCGCGATCGCCAAGGCGATGGCGGAGGCCGGCGCCACGATCTGCCTCGGCACGTGGCCGCCGGCGCTCGGCATCTTCACGACCATGCTGGCGCGCGGGAAGTTCGACGCCTCGCTCGTGATGAGCGACGGCTCGAAGCTCGCGTTCGAGAAGGTGTACCCGCTCGACGCCGAGTACGATCGGCTCGACGAGGTGCCGGCCGAGCTGAAGGAGTCCCGCCGCTACCGCGAGTGCGGGGACTTCACGATCCACGGCGTGGCGGCGCAGGTGAAGGCCGACTTCGGCGAGGGCGGCGTTGACATCGTCGTGCACAGCCTCGCCAACGGCCCGGAGGTGAAGAAGCCGCTGCTCGAGACCAGCCGCAAGGGCTACCTCGCCGCGGTGTCGGCGTCGGCGTACTCGATGACGTCCATGGTCGCCGCGTTCGCGCCCGTGATGAAGAAGGGCGGCGCGTTCGTGTCGCTCACGTACATGGCGTCGGAGCGCGTGGTGCCGGGCTACGGCGGCGGCATGTCGTCGGCGAAGGCGGCGCTCGAGAGCGACACGCGTACGCTCGCGTACGAGGCCGGGCGGCTGTACGGCCACCGCGTCAACACGATCTCGGCCGGTGCGTACGCGTCGCGCGCCGCCAGCGCGATCGGCTTCATCGACGTGATGATCGACTACACGTCGCGCAACGCGCCGCTGACCGAGCCGATCACGGCCGCCGACGTCGGCGCGACCGCGGCGTTCCTGTGCTCGCCGCTCGCGTCGGGCATCACGGGCACGACGGTCTACGTCGACAAGGGCTACTCGGTGATGGGCATGGCCGTCGACCGCGAGGGCGGGGCGCAGACCAAGCCGGCGACCTGATCTAATTCTTGCGCTCGAAGTGGACGACGTCGATGAGGACGGTCGCCGAGAAGAGCAGCGAGCGCAGGGCCGGGTCCGAGACCGTGCCCATCTCGATCCAGAAGTTGTCGGCCTGCGTGAAGAGCTCCTTCGCCAGGCCGCTCCACTTCTTCTGGATCATGCCGACCTCCTGGTCGGGGTTCTCCGGCAGGCGGATCTCGAAGGTCCACGGGCGCAAGAGCGGCCCGAACAGCGTCGCGACCTCCTGACCGCCCGCGCCCTCGACGGTGTACTTGCGGCGGAACCAGGTCCAGCGGCGCTGGATGGCGCCGATCGCGTTGCCGTCGGCGTCCTTCACCTCGAGGCGGTGGAAGAAGAAGCGGAAGCGCTTGCGCAGGCTGAGCACCTGCTTCTGCGAGCGCAGGTCTTCGACGTGTGACGTGAACGGGCGCATCGAGGCCAGGAAGAGGCGCTTGAAGAAGTTGCCGATGCCCTTGCCTTGCTCCTGGACGTTCAACACCGGATTGCCGGCGTCGTCGTAGACGGCGTACGTGTTGCGCGCGTCGAACGACAGGATGATCTCGATCCATCGCTTGCGCTGGCGCACGGAGAGTCGGTGCGAGCTCTCGAAGGCCGCGACGATCGTGGGCGATACCTTGGTCAACGCCGTTTCCATCGGCGCGCACGGTACACTGCGCGCTTGGTCGTCGTACAGCGGACGCACCTCCTCGACCACGATCGCCGCTGGGTGCCGGCGGCGGCGCGGCTCGGGCGTCTGATGCTGGGGCGCACGCTGCCGCGGCTGGCGGGGCGCGAGATCGCGCTCGCCGACGTGAGCGCGCGCGAGGAGGGCGCGCTCGTCACGGTGCACGGCGTGATCGAGGCCCAGGAGCCGCTGCGCGGCGTGCTCGTCGAGGCCGACGGCGTGTACCGGCGGCTGGTGTTCGACCTCGGCGTGTTCGGTGGCCGCTGGGTGCACGAGGCCGCGACCGATTTCGCGCTCGTCGGGGCGCGCGGGGAGCGCGTGCTCGTGCGCGGCGGCGGTGCCCGCTGGCTGGTGCTGCCGCGCGAGCCGCTCGATTATCCGGCGGTGCGCTTCGATCGCGACGGCGTCGCCGCCGACGTGCGCGAGCGGGTACGCGCGTCGGGGCGCGCGACGATCGATGCGTTCGAGCAGGTGCTCGAGCCGGGCACGAGGGTGCAGGTGGTGGGCTACAAGACCACGAGCCCCGACGCGAGCGGTGAGGTGACCGACTACCGGTCGCCGCCGATGCGCGCGACGTTGCGCTCGGGGCAGGAGCGGCCGCTGGTGATCACGCGCGTCGCGGATCTCGGCTGATTCAGTCGCCGGAGTCGCGGAAGCGGTTGACCTCGACGAGCGCGCCGCGGGCGTACTCGAAGTCGACGACGTAGTAGGCGTCCTCGTCATCGTTCTCGTCGTCGTCGTCGTCGTCGGTCTCGACGTGGTGCACGATGACGATCTGCAGCGCCGGTGGATCCTGGTCACCGCCCAGGATGTGCTGCTGCGCGACGGCGTCGGCGGAGTCGCTCCAAAGGACGCGGCCGTCGGCGGCGCGGCGGACGGTGATGAGGAGGTGGCCCTCGCGTCCGGGCGCCGCCGGCTCGGTGCACACGGTGAGACCAAGGTTCGCCGGATCGGTGCCGTCGAAGGTCTTCAACGGGGTGCACCTGGCGGCGCCGGCGTCGGCCGGGGCGACCACCGCGGGCACCGGGCTCGGCGTCGACGAGGCCGCGTCCGGAGGCAGCGGCTTCCGCGCGCAGCCAGTGGCCACGAGACCGAGCAGAAACGTGTAACGCGTGCGCACGATCACCGAACGTAGCGGGTTGCCACGGAATTTCGAGTTTGACATGGCGGCCGGGAAGGCGATGCTCGGGCCCCCATGAACTATGCCTGTCGTTCGGTCCTGGTCGTGGCGCTGGTGGCGGGATGTGGTGGCGGAGGCAGTGGTGATGACGGCATCGACGCGACCCCGATCGATGCACCGATCGACGCCGCGATCCCGCCCGCGTTCCGCAACCCGGTGACGCTCCCCGACCTGGAGCTGGCGCAGATGGCGTCGGCGCTCCTCGGCCAGGGCAGCGCCGAGATGTGCGACGCGTGCCACGGCCTGACGCGCGCGTACCTGCGCAACTGGGACGCGATGACCGACGCGGGCGAGGCCGCGTGCTTGACCGATCTCGCGCCGACCACGCCGGCCGCCGCGATGACGATCGTCAACTGCCTGCGCGAGACCGACAACCTGTGGCACCCCGGCCGCATCGGCATCTACGCGACCGGCGCCGGCCTGCAGTGGTTCGAGTACGTGTTCCGCCTCGCCTACGGCGACGCGTGGCAGGTCGAGTTCGACGAGTGGACCGATCGCGTGTGGATGCCGCGCGGCGAGCGCACGCCGTTCACGCAGGGCGAGTTCGATCTCGTCGCGGAGTGGTTCGCGCGTGATCTGCCCAACCTCGACGACGTGATCCCGAGCGATCCCATCCCGCCGCCGTGCACCACGATGATCGGTCCGGAGATCGCCGCGCACGTGACCGCGATGCAGACCACCGGCTGGCGCCAGGTGAACGAGGACGCCAACCTCAACATGTACGGGTGCCAGGGCGCGGCGACGACGCGCGACTGCCTCTCGACGTACCCGCTCTCGACGGCCAACACGTGGTCGATGGGATGGACGGCGGCGCTGCCCGGCTCGAAGGTCCGCATCCTCCGCGAGCTCGACTACCAGTCGAACTTCTGGACGCGCAGCTCGGCCGACGGTCGCTTCGTCGCGCACGGCGGCAACGGCGGCAGCGGCATGTCCACCGTGATCGATCTCCAGCGCGGCGTCGAGATCCCCACGCCGGCGCTCTACGACCCGGGCTTCTTCCCCGACAACTCGGGCTTCATCCTCCAGGGCGGCGGCGCGCAGTTCTGCACGCAGGCGGTGCTCACGGCCAACCCGACGTCGATCTCGTTCAACGAGCCGCAGTGCACGACGCTGGGCGAGGTCGGCCTCTACCAGCACCTGGGCCGCGTGAACGGCGGTGACTACTTCACCGTGCACGGCCAGTTCTCGAGCGACAACGGCGGCCACAACGTGACCGGCGGCGATCCCAGCACCAGCTTCGACTCGAACTCGCGCAACACGTTCACGCCGATGGTCCACAACGGCACCGACTACGTCGCCAAGTCGCAGGTCTCGCTGTCGACGCCGTACGAGGGCGACATGGAGATGTCGCAGTCGGCGAAGCTCGTCATCGGGCGCACCGGCATGCAGGGCGGCAGCGGCTTCGTGGTGCGCCAGGTGACGTACACGTCCAACGGCGGCGGCGGTTACATCATCAACGCGCCGATCGTCGCGCGCTACTGCGTGCGCGGCGCCAAGCCGGGCTGGAGCTACGACGAGCGCTGGCTCACGTATCACCACTACGTCGGCGCCAACGACTGGTCCGAGCTCGGCTACGCCAGCGCCAGCGATCCGGCGTTCGTGGCGCTGCGGCAGCAGGGCGCCGCCAACACGTACATCGTCGACATGCTCAGCGGCGAGTCGCGCCGCGTGACGACGATGGGCCCCGGCCAGTACGCGCTCTACCCGCACTTCCGCAGCGACGGCTGGCTCTACATCCAGGTCCGCGACCGCATCCGCGGCCGCGAGTACGTGATCGCGAGCGACGCCGCGCTGGTGATCGAGTCGCCCTGAGCGACGGCGCCGCTCGAGACGACGAGCGCGCGAGGCGCATGAACGTCACGGACCGCCGACGCGCCACAGCCCACGGCCGTGCGCCGCCGCGTACACGGTGCCGCCGGTGCGATCGACGCCGATCGCGCTGATCAAGGTGGACGGCATCCCGTCGGCGAAGCTGGCCAGGGTCGCGAGTGACGTGAGCGATCGACGCACCGGGATCGGATGGTAGGCGCCGGCGATGTACACCGTGGCTGATCGGGTCGGGTCCACCGCGACATCGCTGGACCCGGTGGCGACGCACGTCCAGGTCGCGCCGGCGTCGGTCGTGCGGTAGGTCTCGCTGTACGTCTGCACGAACAGCGCGCCCTCGGTCGGGTCGGCCACCAGACGCGCTGCGCCCAGGTTCGAGGGCAGCCCCGTGTTCACCGGCGACCACGTGCCCCCGCCGTCGGCGGAGCGGAACACGCCGGTCTGCGTACCCGCGTAGATCGCGCCGCCCAGGGGTGCGAGGGCCGCCACGTACGGGTTGGTGAGGCCGCTGTTCAGGAGCGACCAGCTCGCGCCCGCGTTGGTCGAGCGGTACACGCCATCCCACGTTCCTGCGTAGACCGTGGCCGGCGCCGCAGGATCGATGGTCATGGCGTGGATCAGCCGGTCGGTCGGGATGCCGTTGGCGGACGGAAGCCAGCTGGCGCCGCCATCGGTGGACTTGTACACGCTGGTGTTGCTGCCCGGCATGCCGGCGTACATCGTCGACGGCGTGCCGGGGGTGAAGACGATCGACATCGGGCTGTGCCGCTGGGGTGTCTCCGGCAGGCCGGTGCTCGCGAGCGTCCAGGTGGCGCCATGGTCGACCGACTTCCACAGCCCGAGGCTCCTGACCGACATGAACACGGTGCCGGCGATCGTCGGATGCGGCGCGATGAAGGAGGTGGTGTACGCGGCGAAGCCGATGTCCGATTCGCTCCAGCTGGCCGCCGCGTTGGTCGTCTTGTAGATGCCGGTCTCGCGCGTGCCGGCGAGCATCTCGCTCGAGTTGCCCGGCCGGAACGCGAGGGCGTAGACGTCCTTCGCGAACGACGGGATGCCGTTCGACACCTGCGACCACGACGCGCCGGCGTCGATCGACCGGTACACGCCGTTCCAGGTCGTGGCGTAGACCGTGGCCGGCGTGGTCGGGTGCACGAACATCCGCGTCGGCGTCAACCCGTTGGTGTTCAGCGGCGACCACGACGTGCCGCCGTTGGTCGTCTTCCACGCCCCGGTCGTCGAGTACGTGATGTACGCGATCGACGCGTTGCTGGGATCGATCGCGACCCAGCCGACCGGGCTGGCGTAGACCTGGGACCAGGAGCTGCCGCCGTTCACCGTCTTGTACAGTCCGTACTGCGACGACACGTAGGCCACGTTGGGGTCCTGGGCCGAGATGGCGATGTTGTTGGTCCCGTCGAGCGCATACACCGCCGACCACGTCGCGCCGCCGTCGAGCGAGCGCTGGACGTGCGTGTTGCCGCACGCGTACACCACCGACGAGCTCGAGGGCGCCACCGACACGCACATGGTCGACTGCGTCAGCCCGCCGGCGACGGCCCAGCTGGTACCACCGTTGGTCGTGACGAAGAGGCCGCTGCCGCTGGTCGCATAGAGGCGCTGCGGGTTCTGGGGATCGACGGCGAGGCCGTAGGTCGCGCCGTTCACGACGAGGCCGCTGCTCGCCGCGGTCCAGGTCGCGCCGCTGTCGGTCGAGCGAAAGACGCCGCCGGCGGTCCCCGCGTACGCCGATGATGTCCCCGCCGCAACCACGGCGTACAGGGGGCCGCCCCACACGCCGGTCGACGCCGGCTCCCAGGTGCCGTGGTAGTAGGCGCGCGGGATGGTCGCGGTCACCGCGCCCTTGGTGGCGACGGCGTCGACGAAGCGCGAGCCGTTCTGGGTCGTGCCGGTGAGCTGCGTGGCCGATGGCACCAACACGTTCACGAGCGTGCGCGCGGCAAGGGCGAGCGTGGTCGCGGGGGTGAAGCCGGCGCCGGTCGCGGTCAGCGAGGTGCCGCCCATGGCCGAGCCCATCTGCACGCTCAGGTCGGAGAGGATCAGCTCGTCGTCGCGGACGGTGACCTCGACCGCGCCCGACACCGGTGCGCCCGGGCTGGTCAGGTTGATGGTCACGCTCTCGGCATCGGCATCCGCGTCGGACACGCCGGTGACGGTGACGGTCTGCGCGGTCGCCCAGTTGAGGGTGTTGAACGACAGCGTTGCCGGCGCCACCGTCGCGGCGGTGCCATCGGTGGACGCGACGGTCACGGTCAGGCCGGCGGCCGGCTGATGCCCCAAGACGACGGTGAAGCTCCCGCTCGACGGCTCGTCGAGCACGAGGCTGCTCACCGACGGCACGATGTCGACGACGTCGTCGTCGCTGACGGTGACGCCGATGGTCTGCGATGGCAGCGGCGCGCTCGACACCGTGACGGTCACGCCCTCGCTCGCCACGTCGGTGTCGTTGACCCCGGCGATGGTGAGGTCCTGGTAGGTGTTCCAGTTGCCGGTCGTGAAGGTGAGCGTGGCCGGCAGCGCCGTGGCGGCACCCGGGTCGCTCGAGCTCGCGGTGACCGTGGTCGTGGCCGGCGGCTGCGCGGTGAGACGTACGCCGACCGTGGCCGAGCCGGCCTCGCCGATCATCACCGACGGCAGGGTGAGCTCGAGCAGCAAGGGATCGTCGTCGACCACGGTCACCGGCACCGTGAGCGGGCTGATCGACGCCGCGGACGCGGTGATCGAGGTGCTGGTGCCGGCGGCATCGGCATCCTGCGTGCCGCTCACCGACGCGCTCTGCGCCGTGGCGTGGTTCGCCGGGGTGAAGGTCAGGGTGGCCGGCGTCACTCCGACGCCGGCGGCCGGCGACAAGGTCACGACGGTCGAGGCGGCCGTGGGACGGAAGGCCAGGCGGAACCCGACCGCGGCAGTGCCGCCCTCGTTCACCGTGATGGTGCCGCCCGGTGTGGCCTGGATCGCCTGCACGTCGACGTTGTTCACCATTGCGGTCACGGTGCGGGTGGGGAGGCCCGACGAGGTCAGGTTGATGGCGACCGCGTGGCTGGCCATGTCGAGATCATCGACGCCGCTGACCGTGACGGCCTGGTCGGTCGCGTAGTTCGAGGGCGTGAAGGTCAGCGTCGCCGGTGCGGCGGTGGCGGCGTTGATGTCGGCGGACGCCACCGACACCGTCACGGCGGTGGCCGGCATGGCGGCCAGGTGCACGTCGAAGCTCGCGCTGCCGCTCTCGGTCAGCGTGACCGCACCGGCGGAGGTGACGATGCCCTGGGGATCGTCGTCGGCGACGGTCACCGCCACCGTGCGCGTCGCGAGCCCGGACGACGTCAGCGTCACGGTGACCGCTTCGTCGAGCGGGTCGACGTCGGCGATGCCGGTGACGACCACGGTCTGGTTGCTGTTCCAGTTGCCGGTGGTGAAGGTGAGCGTCGTGCCGGCCACGGTCGCGGCCGATCCGTCGCTCGAGGCGAGCATCACCGTCGTGGTCGCCGGCGGCTGCGCGGTCAGACGCACGCCGAACGTGGCCTGGGCTCCCTCGCCCACCGTCAGCGTGGTGACCGATGTGGTGATACCGAGCGGATCGTCGTCGTTGACGGTGACCGCGGCCATGCCGCTGGTAGCGTCGTTCGAGCTGGCGACGATCGTGGTGGTCTCGTCCATCGCGTCGACGTCGTTGACGCCGCTCACCGTGATCGATCTCGGCGTGGCGTGATTGCCCGGCGTGAAGCTCAGGCTGGCCGGACTGACGATGGCCACACCGGTGTCGAGCGAGGTGAGATCGACGGTCGTGTTGCCGGCGGGCGTGAACTGCAGGCTCACGTTGAGGGTGCCGCTGCCGGCCTCGTTGACCGAGATGGCGCCGGGTGACACCAGCACGCGCTGCGTGTCGTCGTCGGACACCATCGCGGTGACGAGCGCCGACGGGATCGCGCTCGCGGCCAGGTTGATGGTCACGGTCTCCGCGGCGAGGTCGAGGTCGTGCACACCGCTCACGGTCACGGTCTGCTCGGCCGCGTAGTTGCCGCTGGAGAACGTCAACGAGGCCGGCGTCACGGCGGCGGCGGTCGGATCACCCGAGCTGAGATTCACCGTCACGGCGGCGGCGGGCATCGCGTGCAGACGCACGCCGAAGGTCGCGGTGCCGGCCTCGCCCAGCGTGATCGAGCCGGTCGTGGTGTCGATCAACTGCTGGTCGTCGTCGGTCACCGCGATCACGAGATCGCGGCTCAACGGATCCGTGGTCGAGGCCAGGCGGAGCACCGTGCTCTCGTTGTCGGGATCGAGATCCTGGACGGCGGTGACGACGACGGACTGGGCCTGTGCGTAGTTCCCGGGCGTGAAGGTCACCATCGCCGGGCTCGCCGAGGCGACCAGGCCATCGAGCGTGGTCACGGCCAGGGTCACGGCGGCCTCGGGCTGGTAGGCGAGCTTCACGTCGACGCCGCGCATGCCGCCCTCGACGAGGGTGACCGAGCCGAGCGAGGCCTCGATGCGTGGCTCGTCGTCGTCGGTGACCGAGACCCCGACCTGACGGGCGATGAGCGGCGGAGCGGTGAGCTCGAGCTCGGCGGATTCGTCGACGGTGTCGAGGTCCTCCGGCAGCGTGACGGTCACCACGTGCGGCGTGTTCCAGTTGCCGCTGTCGAAGGCCAGCGACGCCGGCGTGACGGTCGCCACCGACGGATCGCTGGTGCCGGCCGCGACGGTGATCCCCGTGGTCGGCTGGAAGCGCAGGGTCACGCCGAAGGTCACGGTGGTGCCCTCCGCGCGCGTGCCCAGGTTGGGCGTCGAGGTCACGATGCCCTGCACGTCGCGGTCGACGACCTGGACCGCGACCGGCACCGGATCGAGATCAGTCGCCGCGAGCATGACCGTGGCGTCCTCGTGATCGCTGTCGCCATCGATCGTGCCGTTCACCACGACGGTCTGATCGAGGTTCCAGGTGTCGATCGTGAAGTGGAGCGTGTCGGGGCTGACGGTCGCGATCGAGAGGTCGGACGAGGCGACCGCGACATCGACGTCGCCGGTGGGCGGCGCGTTGAGGCGCACCATCAGCGGAGCGGCCATGCCCTCGTCGACCTGGAGCCCGCCTGGTGGCGTGACCACGATGCCGAGGTCGTCGTCGTCTTCGATCGTGACCATCACGCGGCCGTCGGCGATGGCGTCGGCGTCGGCGTCCACGGTGATCGCGACCAGCTCGTCTTCGGTGTCGGCGTCGGACTTGCCCGTGACCAGCACCGCATGGGCGACCGCCCACGACGCGGGATCGAGATCGATCGACGCCGGCATGACGCCGAGGCGGTTGTCGTCGGCGGAGGCCAGCGACACGTGCACGCGGCTCGCCGGCTCGGCGCTGAGCGCGACCGTGAACATCGCCGTGGCGCCTTCGCCGACCGTCGCGCTGGTCGGGGTCAGCACGAGCGACGGCGGGCCCGCGCTGCCGCCGTCTTCCTCGGGGGTGAAGGTGGTCGGCGGCACCGAGCAAGCGGCGAGCAGACCGAGCACGACGAGGCGAGGGCCGGCCGCGAGGAGTGAGCTACGAGAGCGCGCCATCTAGAACCTCACCGTGACGTCGATGCCCGAGAAGCTCGGGCCGGCTGCGGGCCGCCATGCGGTCCGCGAGGAAGCGGCGCGCGGGGCGCCGGTGAACCAGAGGAAGGCCGCGCCGGCGAGCACCGCGACGCCGGTCGCGCCGGCGATGTTGGCGCCGAGCGCGCGCGAGGCCGCACGGCCGTGGGCGTCGCGGGCCTCGAGGTAGCTGGCGCAGCCCTGCGCATCCGGACACAGCGCGTTCGCGCGATCCTCGAGCGACTGCGACTGGAGTCCGAGCACGCCGGCCGCGCCGAGCGCGATCACGCCGCCGGCGGCGAGGCCGAGCGCGACCTTGCGGCGGCCGGTCCAGCGCGACGATGCGGTGTCGTTGTCGTCGTCATCGTGAGCGTCAATCTTGCCGGTGTCGATCGCGTCTCCGCCCGCGTCGCCGCCGGGCACGACCAGCGCGCGCAGCTCCTTGAAGCGCGGGACCTCGACCGAGGTGTGATCGCCGTCGACCGCAACCTCGACGGTGGTGGCCCAGGTCTCGTGGCCTGGCGCTCGGCCACTGACGGTGTAGACACCGCCATCGACGGGCGCGGCGCGGTTCCACAGCGCCGGGTCGAGCTCGCGGTCGTTGCGCGTCAGCACCAGACCGTCGACGCGGTTGGCGTCGGGCACGAGCACGGTGAGGTACGAGAGCCGTGGCTCGATCGAGCCCAGCGCTGCCTCGGCGATGCGGCGCTTGACCGGATCCTTGGCGCGGGTCAGCGCGTCCTTGTAGGCCGACCACGCCGAGGCCAGGCGGCCCTGTCGCTCGCGGCACTGGCCGATGCGGATCATCGTGCCGGCGCGCGCCTCGATCCGGTTGGACGCCTCGAAGGCGTCGCAGGCCTCGTCGAGCCGGCCCTTGCTCTCGAGGCGGTCGGCCTCGCTGAACAAGGCCTCGGCGTCGGCGTTCTGCGCGGTCGCGATGCGCGGCGCGATCACGAGCGCGGCGAGGGCGAGGCTAGTCGCCGCGATCGACGGGCCCCACCGGGAGCGGAGGCGTGGGGAGCGGACGCTTGGTGCTTGGATCGACATCGTGAGGTTCCGTTCGATGGGTGGGCATGCGCCGCGTCGGCGGCGCGAGCAGGGGAGCGGGGAGTGCGTCGACGCCGGCGTCGACGGGGCTCGCGATCGGCTCAGGAGTCGGAGTCGGCGTCGGCGGTGGAGTCGGCGTCGGAGTCGGGGTCGGGGTCGGAGTCGGAGTCGGAGTCGGCGTCGACCTCGCGCTCGGACCGGGCCGCGCACTCGAGGGCCGCGTGATCACCGCCATCGCTCCGCTCACCACCAGCGCGACGCTGGCCAGCACGATCCACAGTCCGCGCGTGAGCGATGGCGCCGTCGCGGTCTCCCTCGCGGCCCCGCCGAGCGTGGTCGGCGTCGGCATCGGCGTCGGCGTCCGCATCGGCGTCGGCGTGATCGCCGGGACGTCGGCGGCCAGCGGCGGCGCGGAGCCCTGACCCAGCAAGCGCGCCAGGTCCGACGCCGACGACACGCGATCGTCGGGCCGCTTGGCCAGCAGCTGCATCACGAGCGCGTCGACGCGCGCCGACAGCGACGGCACGAGCCGCGACGGCGGCTCGGGTGGTGCGAGCATGTGCGCCGCGAGGAGCTCGCCCACACCTTCCGCCACGAAGGGCGGCCGGCCGGTGAGCATCTCGTAGAGCACGCAGCCGATCGCGTACAGGTCGGCGCGGTGATCGACCTCGCCGGCGCCGCGGCACTGCTCGGGCGCCATGTACGTCGGTGTTCCCATCATCACGCCGGTGCGCGTGCGCGACGCATCCGGCTGCCCGACGTCGGTCAGCTTGGCGATGCCGAAGTCGAGGAGCTTGGGCCGGATGCCGCCCGGCAGGTCCGCGTCCGGGCAGAGGAAGATGTTGTCGGGCTTGAGATCGCGGTGGATGATCCCGCGCGCGTGCGCGGCGGCCAGCGCGCTGGCCAGATGTCGCACGAGCACGAGCGCCGTGCGTTCGTCGAGCGGGCCGCGCTGGGTGAGGCGGCGCGACAGCGGCTCGCCGTCGAGCAGCTCCATGACGATGAACGCCATGCCGCTCGGCAGGTAGCCGAAGTCGAAGATCTCCACGATGCCGGGGTGGCGGATCGCGGTCGCCGCGCGCGCCTCGTTGAAGAAGCGCGTGACGACCTCGGCGTTCGAGGACAGCTCGGGCAGGAGCACCTTCACGGCCGCGGATCGGCCCAGCAGCGCGTGCTCGGCGCGGTAGACGACGCCCATCCCTCCCTCGGCGATCTTGCCGGTGATCTGGTAGCTGCCCACCGACTGGCCGAGGAAGTCGTGCATTGGCGACGGCGCTGGTTTCAGCAAGCCGCAGGCCAGGCACGTGCCTCGCAAGTGCGCGACCCGACGCGGGGGTGACACGCGTGACAGGCACGGTGTCCAGTGACAGGCGAGGTGATGGCACGTGCACGCCCGGCAGAGATGGGAAGCCTCGCCAGGCACCCCGGCGGCGCTCGCTCGCGCATGTAGAATCATCCGAGATGAGCGGCGGCGCTTCCGACACCGTGACCTTGCCGCGTGGGCGTGCCGGTGATGCGCCGGGCGCGCAGCCGCAGTTGATCGTCGCGCTCACGTGCGACCGCCCTCTCGAGCCGTCGACGCGTCATCTGCTCGACGCCGTGGATGTGGTGACCTTCGGCCGGGGCAAGCGGCGCGAGCACGTACGCCGCACGTCGGGCGGCCGCCGCCGACTCGAGCTGCGCATCGCCGACAGCGCGATGTCCGAGAGCCACGCGCAGCTCAGCCGCGTCCAGGGCCGCTGGTTGCTCGAAGATCAGGGCTCGAAGAACGGGAGCGTGGTCAACGGCAAGTCGGTGACCCGGGCCGAGCTCGAAGACGGCGATGTGGTCGAGCTCGGCGCGACGTTCATCCTGTTCCGCGACGCGGTCGCGCCGGTCGCCGGCGGCGACGATCTCGCCGCCGACAAGGTGCCCCCGCCGTTGCCCGGCATCGTCACCTTCTCGGGGCCGCTCACCGAGCAGCTCGCCGGCGCAGCGACGGCCGCCAGCTCGACCGTGCCGGTGCTCCTGCGCGGCGAGACCGGCACCGGCAAGGAGGTCGTGGCGCGGGCCATTCACGCTCGCTCGGGCCGCAAGGGCGCGTTCGTCGCGGTCAACTGCGGCGCGCTGCCCGCGACGCTGGTCGAGGCCGAGCTGTTCGGTCACCGCCGCGGCGCGTTCTCCGGCGCCGTCGAGGATCGGGCGGGCCACGTGCGCGCCGCCGACGGCGGCACGCTGCTCCTCGACGAGATCGGCGATCTACCGCCGCCGGCGCAGGCCACGCTCCTGCGCGTGCTCCAGGAGCGCGAGGTCGTGCCCATCGGCGAGTCGATGCCGGTGCGGATCGACGTACGCGTGGTCGCCGCGACGCACGTCGATCTCGCCGCGCGCGTCGCCGACGGCAGCTTTCGACGCGACCTGCTGGCGCGACTGACCGGCCTGGTCATCGAGCTGCCCACGGTCGCCGATCGCCGCGAAGATGTCGCCATCCTGATCGCGGCGCTGCTCACCGCCAGCGGGGCGCGCAACGCGGCGCTCACACCGGCGGCGGCGCGCGCGCTCTTCCAGCACGACTGGCCCGACAACGTGCGCGAGCTGGGCATGGCGCTGGCCGCGGCCGCCGCGCTCGCCGGCGGTGGCACGATCGATCTGCCTCACTTGCCTCGCGCCGTCCGCGCCAGCGCGCCCGCTCGCACCGAGCCTGCGGACGAGGCGCCCCTCGACGAGGCCGACGCGACGTTGCGCGAGCAGCTGATCACGCTCCTCACCGAGCACGGCGGCAACATCAGCGCCGTCGCGCGCGCCACCGGCAAGGCTCGCTGGCAGGTCCATCGCTGGCTCCGCCGCGTGGCCCTCGATCCGACCGACTACCGTCGCTGATCGTTCCGGGGGCTGTCCCTGTTCAGGGCAACTCGCGGGCGTGGGCGGTGAGCCAGGTCTCGAGCTCGGCCGTCACCTGAGGCGGCGCGTTGATCGCGCGCAGGCCGTCGAGCGCGGCGCGGGCGTCGGCGCGCGCCGCGGCGTGTTGCCCGGCGGCCCAGCGCGCGCGCGCGAGGGTGAAGCGACCCTGCGGCACGAACGACGGATCGGGTGAACCCTTGGCGAGGACCGCAAGCACGTCCTGCATGATCGCGATCGCCTCGGCGCCGCGCCCTTGCTCGACCAGCGTGCGGGCCAGTCCGTTCTTCGCCATGATCGCGAAGACGTGCTCGGGGCCGAGCGCGGCCTCGACCACGGTCAGCGCGTCGCGGTAGAGCGGCGCGGCGTCGTCGTAGCGGGTCAGCGCGACCAGCGTGTCGGCGACCTGGATCGACTCGAGCGCGACGTAGGGATGGTCGGGGCCGATGCGTCGTGCCGCGTCGGCGGCGCGCTTGCACATCGTCAGCGCCTGCTCGAGCCGGTTGCCATCGATGAGGTGGCTACAGAGGTTGTGCAAGAGCGCGTGGGTCGAGACGACGTCCCCGCTCTTCTCGAGCACGGCCACGGCACGGTCGGCCATGGGCAACGCCGCGGCGAAGTCATCCTCGGACATGAGGATGATGGCGAGCCGGCCGCGCACGTCGGCGGTCTGGGCGTGATCGGGGCCCTGTCGCGCTTCGGCACGGCCCAGCGCGTCCTCGATCGTGGCGCGAGCACCGGCGCGGTCGCCGTGCTTTTGCTGATCGCTGGCCTTGCCGGTGAGCGCGCCGATGGTGAGGGGATGATCGTGACCGTAGACCCGCTCGGAGAGCGTGACGGACTCGGCGGTCGCGGTGGTCGCGCCCGCCTCGTCGCCGACCATGCCGCGCACGCGGGCCAGGTTGGTGACCACGATCACGAGATCGCGCTCGCCGCTGGCTCCCAGGGGTCGGAGCAACGCCAGCGCCTCTTCGAGCCGGGCCCGGGCCTCGTCGTAGCGGGCCACGTGCTCGAGGGCCGTGCCCTCGTTGTTGAGCAGGCGGGCGCTCGCGGTCGGTGCGTTGCCCGCGCGGGCCACCGCGGCCTTCGCGGTCTCGACGATGGCCAGGGCCTGGTCGGCGTGTCCGGACTCGGTGAGCGAGTACATGAGCGCGGTCCACAGCTGCTGGGCGCGCTGGTCGTCGCGCGCGGTGGCTGCGACCTGGACCGCCTCGCGGAACGTGGTGATGGCGAGCTCTTGCTGGTCCTCGGCGTTGAGCGCCGCCGCGTGATTGTGCAGCGCGTGCGCGAGCAGCGGCGGATGACCGAGCGCGCGCGCCTCGGCGAGCAGCGGCGTGCTCGCCGCGAGCCCGCGCGCGCCGCGGCCGAGGCTGATCAGCGCGTCGACCTCGGCCATCCGCGGCTCGAGCGCGGCGAGCGTGGCGCGCGCCGCGGCATCCGACGGCAGCGGGTACGCCTGGCGCAACGCCTGCTCGTCGTCGCAGGCGTGGACGTCGGGCAACGCGGCGACGGCGCCGGGGGCCTTGTCGATGGTGTCACCGTCGGGCGCGTCGCCGAGCACGCGCAGCAACGCGTCGAGGCTCGCGAGCTGGCCGTCGAGGCAACGCATGCGCAGGTCGAGCAGCTCCGCCGACTGCGCGCCCTCGGTCCAGGTCGCGCGGCACGTGCCCTGGCGCGCTGCACGCCAGGCGGCGGTCGTGGCGTCGAGGTCTGCGACGACGCGGTCCGCGGTGGTCCGCGCCGCCGGGTGATCGACCGCACCGAGCGCCGCGGCGAGGGCGTTGCGTCGCGCCGATGTCCACACCGCGTCGAGCGGCGCGGCGGTGCGAGCGCACCGGTCGATCTCGCCGCCACCCGTGACCACCACCGCGGCGCTCGCCGCGCCGCCGACCAGCGTCAGCGCGACGACCGCCAGGGCCAGACGGCGCGGCCGTCGTCGTCGCCGCTCGAGATGATCGAGCAGCGCCGTGATCGACGGCCACCGCGCCGCGGGTGACGGCGCCATGCCGCGACGGAGCGCGTCGAGCAGCCACGCCGGCGTCGCGCGGCCGCGCTCCGACAACGCGCTGCGGTTGCGTAGTTGCTCCGGGTCTGGCCGTCCACCGCACAAGCCTTCCCACACGCTGACGCAGAAGCTGTACTGATCGGCGCGAGCGTCGAGCACGTCGCCGCGCGCCTGTTCCGGCGCCATGTACGCCGGCGTGCCGGCGATCGACGTGACCTGCGCCACCGCGGCGCCGTCGACATCGGTGCGTTCGCCGGGCTCGCTGCGATCGGTCTGCGCCGCGATTCCGAAATCGCCGACCAGGACCTCGCCGGCGTCGCCGACCATGACGTTGCGCGGCTTGAAGTCGCGGTGGATGAGGCCGGCCGCGTGGGCCGCCGCCAGTCCGCGCCCGGCCGCGGCGAACCGATCGAGGACCTCGCGCCACGGCCGCGCCGCTGCCACGAGCCAATCGTGCAGCGTGCCGCCGGCCAGCAGCGGCATGACGATGTAGACGCCGTGCGCGGTGGCGCCGACGTCGAACACCGGAACCACGCCGGGATGACGAAGCTTGGCCATGGCGCGGGCCTCGTCGAGCAGCCGCTCGCGCGCTCGCACGCTCGACGCCAGCGGTCGCAGCACCTTGATCGCCAGCGCGCGGTCGAGCTCGGGATCGCGCGCGGCGTACACCACGCCCATGCCGCCGCTGCCGAGCACGTCGCCGATCTCGTAGCGCCCGAAACGCGTGCCCGGTGCCAGCTCGGCGTCGTCGTCTCCGTCTCCGTCGTCGCCACGCGGCTTCGAACCTGGCGTGTTGCCCGGAGACCGCGCCGTCGGGTCGAGCGCGAGATCTCCCGCCGCCAGGGTCCTGGTGCTGTTGGAGGTCTCGTCGCTCTCGCCTGACACGCCCTCCGGACGATACCACCCGGCCGCCCGCGCTCACCCGCCGAAGCTGTCGTCCTCGAAGCGCACCACGCCCTCGTTGGTGTCGATGACGTCCATCGAGGCGCGGGTGATGAGCACGGTGGTGCCACCGTTTACCTGCTTGATCTCGGCGTCGGCGATCTTGCGGCCCTCGGGGGTCACCACGACTGCCTTGCCGTAGAGGTGGACGCCCTGCGAACGCCCCTTCGACACGATGAGCTGGGTCCCGCTGTCGCGCGCCGCGAGATCGATGATGCGCGCGATCACCGGCGGCAGCGCCTCGAGATCGCCCGGCCCGATGGCGTCATCGTCGTCGTCGCGCGCCGGCGCGTCGGCCTTGGGCCGCGCCGGCAGGCTCGCGGTTCGTGAGCGCTTGCCGGGCGCTGCATGTCCGCCGTGCGACGCGCCGGCGCCGTCGCTGGACTCGTGATGGCGATGTCGATTGCTCATGT
>DATLEB010000166.1:0-39167 GCA_035525615.1 Kofleriaceae bacterium
AGGTACTAGGCGGGGGCGCAGCCGTCTCACGTTTGTCTCCCTGGAACGCGCGGCGTTTCCGTCCGTCAATGGAGGGATGAAGCGCGCAGCCTGTCTCGTGATCGTCTCGGTGCTCTCTGGATGCGACGACGGTGGCGGCGGCGACGGCGGCGGTGATCCGGTCCCGCTGTCGGACCTCGCCGCCGAGCTCGGCGCCGCGACGTGCGCCAAGATGGTCGAGTGCTGCACGGTCGAGGAGCTGGAGGACCAGCTCCTGGGCGCGTCGACGCTCGAGGAGTGCGAGGCGTTCTACCTCGGCTTCCTCGGTCAGCTCTTCATCCCGGTCATGGAGGACTCGGTCGCCGACGGTCGCCTCCGTTACGACGGCGACGAGACGCGGCGCTGCATCGATGCGGTCGCGGTCGTCGAGTGCGCCGACTTCCCGGCGACCTTGCGCGGCGGCCTGGCCGGCTCGTGCTCGTCGCCGTTCACGGGCCTGGTCGAGCTCGCCGGCGAGTGCGCCAACGACGCCGACTGCGTCTCGACGCTCTGCGACGGCGACCGCGTCGACTTCGAGGGCAACGTCACGATGGGCGTGTGCGCGCGGCGGCCGGGCAATGGCGAGGCCTGCGCCGATGGCGACGAGTGCGGCGCCGGCCTCTACTGCGACACCAGCGGCGCGTCCGATCTGTGCGCACCGACGCTGGCCGACGGGACGACCTGCCGCTTCGACGACGATTGCACCGCCGGCTCGTGCCTTGGCAACGACAACGGCGGCATGGGCACGTGCGGCGCGTCGATGGCCTGCGACGGCCTCTGAGCTGCTGAGCGCGCCCGGCTACTCGTCGCCGTCGTCGTCGGCATCCTCGGGCGACGACGCGCTCGACTTCTGGCGCAGGCCGGCGCGCTCGAGCACCTTGTAGAGGAACTTGCGCTCGAGGCCGGCCTGGCGCGCCGCCGCCGAGAGGTTGCCGCCGCTGCGGCGGAGCAAGTCAGTCAGGTACTCGCGCTCGAAGCGATCGACGATGGCCTGCTTGGCGTCGTGGAACGGCTTGTCGGCGCGGATCACCTCGGCGGCGTCGGGGTTCTGCGCCGTCGGGCGGAGCAGGATGGGCAGCTCGTTGAACGTCTTGCCGCCGCCGCCGAGCGCGACCGCGCGCGTGATCACGTTGCGCAGCTCGCGCACGTTGCCCGGCCAGTGATACGAGGACAGCCGCTCGAACGCGGGACCGCCGATGGTCGGCACGAGCGCCGCCGCGCCCACGCGCTCGAGGAAGATCGCGACCAGGCGGGACAGGTCCTCCTTGCGCGCGCGCAAGGGCGGGAGGTGGACCTCGACGACGGCGAGACGGTAGTAGAGGTCGCCGCGGAAGCCGCCGCGCGCCACCTCGCCGAACACGTCGCGGTGCGTGGCCGCGACCACGCGCACGTCGTACTTCTCGGGCTTGCGGCCGCCCACGGGCACCACCTCGCCGGCCTCGAGCATGCGCAGGAGCTTCGGCTGGAGCGGCAGCGGCAGGTCGCCGATCTCGTCGAGGAAGAGCGTGCCGCCGTGCGCCGCCGCGAACGCGCCCTGGCGATCGGCGGCCGCACCGGTGAAGGCGCCGCGCACGTGACCGAAGAGCTCGCTCTCGATCAGCGTCTCCGTCGCCGCACCGCAGTCGAACACCACGAACGGTCCGTCGCGGCGCGGGCTCTCGTCGTGCACCGCGCGCGCGGCCAGCTCCTTGCCGGTGCCGCTCTCGCCGAGGAACAGCACCGACGCGTCGCTCTGCGCGGCCCGCTCGAGGATGGCGAAGACCTGGCGCATCCCGGGGCTGTCGCCCCAGAGCGCGCCGACGTGGGCCCGCGTCGACGGCGGGATGGACACCACCTCGTCGGCGGGCAGGAGCTGGATGAGGGTGTGGCCGAGCCGCAGGATCACACCCGGCGGCGCCGTCACCTTCTGCACCGCGACCCCGTCGATCGACGTGCCGTTGCGCGAACCGAGGTCCGAGATCGCGAAGCCGCTCGGCGACGGGCTCACCGTGCAGTGCCGCCCCGACACCGAGGTATCGGTGAGCGCGACGTCGCATCCGCGATCGGCGCCGATGACGACGCCGACCGGCGGCAGCTCGAGCTCGAGCCCGGCATCGGGCCCGGCGAGCACGCGCAGCCGTGCCGCTCGCGTTCCGCCGAGCGCGCTGACCTCGTTGGTGACCCGGGTGACGCGCACCTGGGCAATGTCGCATGGCTGCCTCGCGCGCGGGAGTCCGCGCGCTCCGGACAGCGACGAGGTCGGCGGCGGCGGCAGCCGCCGGCGGCCGAGGGAAGCGATGATCCGCTCGACCTCGCCGCGCCGCGCGGCGCGGTCGAACCCTGACCGGCAGGCACGGCGCTCGCGCCGGGCGTGCCGTGTCAGGTCGAGATGATGCCGCGCCAGAGGAGGTGCGCCAGGTGCCGGCAGGCCTCGAGTCGCCCCATGCCGGCGACATCGAGGATCTCCTCGAAGGTGAGCGTGCCGTCGATGCGCGACAGGAGGAAGGCGGCGCGCGTGTCGAGCGGCCGCCGGGTCAGCTCGGAGAGCGGAGCGGCGAGGACCGGCACCTTGTCGAGGTTCCCGAAGAAGCGGTAGTAGCAATCGAGGATGAGGTCGCGGCTCCGGTGGACCAGCTTCTGCGCGGCCGCGACGTCGGGCGCCTCCGAGAGCGCCAGGTCGATCGCCGCGACCGCGGTCGAGTGATCCTCCGTGTCGGCGGCGTTGCGCGCGCGCTCGAGCAGCATCGTGATGCGGCGGCGGGCTCGATCGTCGTTGGTCTCGCGCGCTGGCGCACCCTGGTCGATCTCCGACGACAGGCGCGCGGTGATGTCCTCGTCGGCGGTGAGCGCGCGGCCACCGGTGTCACGACTCTCGTCGCGCGACTCGTCGTCGACCTGATTGGTCGACGAGCGGGGCGGCGGCAGGTGCAGATCCTCGATCTCGATCGGCCGGCGGTCGTCCTCCGCGACGGCGCGGATCTTCACCTTCAGGTCGGCGGTGCCCTGATCGTCGAAGCGCTCGGTGGGCGGCAGCGGCTCGACGACCGGCTCCTCGACGGCCGGATGCGGGGGCCGCGCGGGCGGCGCGGCGGGCGCGGCGGGCGCCGCCAGATCGAAGCCGGCGTGTGGCCATCCCTCGGTGGTCATCTCCTCGGAGCCGGCGCGACGCTCGGCGACCGGCGCGACGCCGAGGCTCATCAGCATCTCGGGGCCGATCTTCGCGGTGGCGCGCTCGGTGGTGCGCTCGCCGGTGAAGTCGATGCCGAAGTCGTTGGTGACGGCGCGGCTCAGCTCGAGCGTCGACTCACCCGAGAGATCGAGCGCGGACTCGCCCGAAGGATCTTTGGCCGGATCGTTGGCGAGCTCGGGGGCGACATCGCCGGCGAGCTCGGGCGGAAGGAGCGGGACCTCGAGCGAGAACGCAGGCGGGAAGCTGATCTTGGCGTGCGCGAAGTCGCGCGTCCGATCGTCGTCGCCGACATCGCCCCAGGCGCGGCCGGCGTTGGTGGACTCGTCGACGTTGGCGGTCGCGCTCACCGCGAAGGCGAGCGCGTTCTTCGCCGGCCCCGTGAACCAGGTCGGCTCGCTCTCGGCGTCGAGGCCCCAGCCGTCGTCGATCGATGGCTCGGGCGCGGTGTCGATCGCCGGGGGCGCCCACGCCGCCGCGCCCGCGCGCGGACCGGCCACGGTCCGCTCGGCGAGTGGATCGACGGCCTTGAAGTGGCCGGTCTCTGCCGCCACCACCGCCTCGTCGTCGAGCTCACCGCCGCCGGTGATCGAGATCTCGTAGTCGTCGCCCTCGTCGTCGTCGCTGCGCGCGAGCCCGAACGGGATGAGCATCTCGGAGAGCGCCTCGGTGCTGCCGCCCGAGAGCTCGTCGTAGTTCTGGCGCACGTAGTCGACGTACCCGAGCGCGCGCGGCTCGGTGGGATCGATGGCGAGCGCGGCCTCCCAGGCCGTGAGCGCGCCGTCGACGTCGCCGGCGCGATAGCGGTCGAGCCCACGGGTGACCAGACCGTCGATGTCCCCAGGTAGCTCCACTCAGGCTCCGGTCTTCGACACCACCCCGCGGAACATGTTGAGGGTGCGGCTCAGCGCCTCGGTCCCCTCGGTCAACGCCGCAAGGTCCTTCTGCGCGATGGCGCCGCGCACACGCTCGATCACGCCGCGCGCCTTCTTGACCGCGTCCTGACCGAAGTCCGAGCCGCTGATGATGTCGGAGACGCGCGGGAAGAGCGCCTCGACCTCGTCGAGCACCTTCTCCGCGTTGTGGCGCGCGCGGTCGAACTCCTGGCCGCTGCGCACCTCGACCATGTAGTCCTTGTTGGCCTCGACCATCTTCTTGAGCTCGTCCTCGGTGAGGCCGCTGGTCGCGGTCACGGTGATCGACTGCTCGAGGCCAGTCTCGAGGTCACGCGCGGTCACCGACACGATGCCGTCGGCCGAGATGTGGAACGTCACCTCGATCTCGACCTCGCCACGTGGCGCGCGGCGCAGGCCCGTGAGCACGAACTCGCCGAGGAGCTCGTTCTCCTCGGCGCGGTCGCTCTCGCCCTGGAGCACCAGGATCTTCACCGAGGTCTGGTTGTCCTTGACCGTGGTGAACACGTGCGACTTGGACGTCGGCACGGTGGTGTTCTGCTCGATGAGCTTGTGGAAGTAGCCACCGACGATCATGATGCCGAGCGAGTGCGGCGTGACGTCGAGGAGCAGGATCTCGTGCTTCTCGTCGGTGAGCGCCGAGGCCTGGATCGACGCGCCCAGCGCGACGACCTCGTCGGGATGGACGCCCTTGCATGGCTCGAGGCCGAAGAACTCGGCGACGCGTGACTGCACCAGCGGCATGCGCGTCATGCCGCCGACCAGGATGACCTCCTCGAGGTCGCTCTTCGAGACCTCGGCCTCCTCGAGCGTGCGCGCGCAGATGTCGATGGTGCGCTCGACGAGATCGGCGGTCAGCTCCTCGAGCTTGTCGCGCGAGAGCGTGGTCTGCAGGTGCAGCGCCTCGTTGCGGCCGGTCGAGATGATGAACGGCAGGTTGATCTCGGTCTCGCGCACGCTCGACAGCTCGCACTTCGCCTTCTCGGCGACGTCCTTGAGCCGCTGCAAGGCCATCTTGTCCTTGCGCAGATCGATCTTGTGCTCGCGCTGGAAGCCCGCGACCAGCCAGTCGATGATGCGGCGATCGAAGTCCTCGCCGCCGAGGAACGTGTCACCGGCGGTCGACATGACCTCGAACACGCCGTTGCCGATCTCGAGGATCGAGATGTCGAACGTGCCGCCGCCGAGGTCGTAGACCGCGACGCGACGCTCCATCGACTTGCCGAAGCCGTACGCCAGCGCCGCCGCGGTCGGCTCGTTGATGATGCGGATGACCTCGAGGCCGGCGACGCGGCCGGCGTCCTTGGTGGCCTGGCGCTGGGCGTCGTTGAAGTACGCCGGCACCGTGACGACGGCCTTCTGGACCTCCTCGCCGAGGTACTCCTCGGTGATGAGCTTCATCTCCTGCAGGATGTAGGCGCTGATCTCCGGAACCGAGAAGACCTGATCGCGCAGCATGATGCGCACGTCGTCGTGCGGGCCCTCGACGATGCGATAGGGCACGGTCTCGAGGGACTGCCGCACCGCCGCCGAGCCCCACTTGCGACCGATGAGACGCTTGGCGGCGTAGACGGTGTTCTCCGCGTTCGTGATCGCCTGACGCTTCGCGATGTGCCCGACGAGCCGCTTGCCGTTCTCCGCGATCGCCACCATCGACGGCGTGGTCTTGTAGCCGCCGCGATTGGGAATCACGACCGGAGTTCCGTCCTCCACGATCGCCACGCACGAGTTCGTGGTCCCCAGATCGATGCCGACTACCTTCTCCGTAGGCATGTGCCCATAGTCTCGCAGGATTTCGGGGGTCTTGGCCAGTTGCGGGGGGGTACTACCCGCCTGCTAACCGATGGAGCGGGTCAGGTCGGCCCGGACCGCCTTGAGGTCCGATGCCAGCTCCTTCATGAGCTGGTCGTTCTCGCTCTTCATGGCGAGCGCCATGACGAGCACCTCCTCGGCGGACTCGAGCTTGCCCAGCTCGCGCAGCACCTTGCCGAGGATGCGCGCCGTCGACGGGTCGCTGCCCTCGAGCGCCGCCGCTTTCTTGGCGTAGTCCTCGGCGGCGCGAAGCTCGCGGGCGGCAAGCGCGCATACAGCCGCGCGGCGGAGATACCGGGCCTGCCCGTCGAGCTTCACGGCGGCGGCGAAGAGCTTGAGGGCCTGGGTGTGATCACCGGAGACCTCGGCGATGCACGCGCGATCGAAGAGCTCCGCGGCGTACTCGGCCGGCGTCTGGGGCGCGGTCGCCGGCCCGTTGCCCGACGCGCGACGCGCCGCGCCCTCGTCGGTGAGCTCGGTGTGCGCGCGCGACAACGCCTCGAACACGATGTGGAGCCGGCCCAGATAGGCGCCTAGCGACTTTCCGTAGAAGCGGTCGGGGTGGAAGAGCTTCGAGCGCTCGAAGAACGCGCGCTTGAGCGCCTTCTTGTCGGCGCCGCGCGCGACGCCGAGCAGCGCCCACGGATCGCCGGCGGCGACGAGGCGCAAGGCCGACAGCACGCGGCGGCGATCCTCGAGCGGCAACACGCCGGGCTCGTCGAGCGCGGTCCGCTCCTGGTCGGTCGGCGCGTCGAGGGGCGGGATCGGCGTCGACGCGCCCACGCCCGGGGTGGTCGTGAGGCGCGCGTTGCGCGAGGTTTCGCCCGTCGGCGTGCGTCCGACCGGCGGCGGCGATGACTGCGGCGTGGGCACGCGCGGAATCGAGGGCGCGGTCCCCGGCACCGCCGTGCGCGTGCGCGCGATCGACGGCGGCGGCGTGGTCGCGCGCGGTCCACTCGTCGGAGGCGGCGGCGCGACCGACGGCGTGGTCGGTGCGCGTCCGGTGGTCACGGCCGGCGAGATCGCGCCGCGCGTGTAGAGCGCGCGCACGATCTCGATCGCGCGCTCGGTCGGCAACCCGGTCATCAGGATCAGATCCTTGATCGTCGTGGTGCCGTCGAACCGCGACCACACGAAGTACTCCTCCGTGCCGAACCCCGCCTTGAGCGGGTCGAACGTGGGGTTCTGTCGAAGGCGCTGCGAGGTCTCGCCGACGTCAGGGATCGCAGTTGGAACGCTGCTCATCCGGACCGCGGCGAGCGTATCACGCGCCCTCAGGGCCCGTGCGCGCGTCCGGTGAAGGCCAGCTCCAGGATGGCCTTGTGGGTGTGCAGCCGGTTCTCGGCCTGGTCCCAGATCGCCGCGCCGCGAGGTCCGTCGATCACCGAGGCCGCGATCTCCTCCCCGCGGTGCGCGGGCAGGCAATGGAGCGCGATGGCGCGCCCGGACGCGTGCAGGAACAGGCCGTCGTCGACGAGATAGCCGGCGAAGGCGTCCGCACGCGCACGCGCCTCCTCCTCCTGTCCCATCGAGGCCCACACGTCGGTCATGATGACGTCCGCGCCCTTCGCCGCCTCGACCGGATCGGCGACGACGTTGACCGTCGCGCCGGCGGCGCGCGCGTCGGCCACCGCGTCCGGATCGGGGTGGTAGCCCTCGGGACAGGCGAGCGTGAGGGTGAGCTTGAACGCCGCCGCGGCGTGGATCCAGCTCACCGCCATGTTGTTGCCGTCGCCGATCCACGCGTAGCGCACGTCGATCGAGCCCAGCCGCTCGCGGACCGTGAGCAGGTCCGCGATGATCTGGCACGGGTGCTCCTGGTCGGTGAGCGCGTTCACCACCGGCACGCCGGAGGCGGCGGCCATGCGCTGCAGCCGCTCGTCACCGAACGTGCGGTATACGATGCCGTGGCACATGCGGCCGAGCACGCGCGCCGTGTCCTCGACCGGCTCGCCGCGGCCGAGCTGCGAGCCCGACGTCGACAGGATGATCGGGTGGCCGCCGAGCTCGTTGATCGCGACCTCGAAGCCGACGCGCGTGCGCGTCGACGCCTTCTCGAGCACGACCGCGACGGTCTTACCCTGGAGCCAGGGCTGCGGCGCGTGCGGTCGCTGCTGCTTGTAGGCCGCGCTCGCGTCGAGGAGGCTGGTGATCGTGGCGGGGGGAAGCCCACCGAGGGTGAGGAAGTGCGGCATGGCGGCGTTCCTACTGCGCGAGGACCTTGCCCAGCGTGGCAACGGCCTGGTCGATCTGCTCGGTGGTGACGACATAGGCCGGCGCGAAGCGCACGACGTCGGCGCCGGCGAGCGAGAAGAGGACGCCGTGCTCGCGCGCCTTGGCGACGAGGCCGGCGGCGTTCTCCTTCACGCGCAACCCGCGGAGGAGACCGCGGCCGCGCGCCTCGAGCGCGACGGTCGGATGCTCGCGCACCAGACCGGCGAGGGCGGCGCCCAGGTGCTCGCCGGTGGCGGCGACCTTGGCGAGCAGGCCGTCGCGCTCGATGATCTCGATCACCGCGAGCGCGGCGCCGGTGGCGAGCGGGTTGCCGCCGAAGGTCGACGCGTGCGGCACGGCGCCGCCGGCCTGCGCCGCGAGACCGGCCGCGGCCTTCTCGGTCGCGCACACCGCGCCGATCGGCACGCCGCCGCCGAGGCCCTTGGCCAGCGTCATCACGTCGGGCGTCACGCCCTCGTGCTCGTGGCCCCACCATTTGCCGGTGCGGCCCGTGCCGGTCTGCACCTCGTCGAAGATGAGGAGTGTCCCGGTCTCGTCGCAGATGGCGCGGAGGCCGGCGAGGTAGCCGGCGGGCGGGACGATGATGCCGCCCTCGGCCTGGATCGGCTCGAGGATCATCGCGCACGCGGTCGGCTTCGACAGCGCGGCGCGCGCAGCGTCGAGGTCGCCGAACGGCACGAACTCGACCGGCTCGAAGAGCGGACCGAAGCCCTCGCGGTACTTGGGCTGACCGGTGAGCGACACGGTGGCGACCGAGCGGCCGTGGAAGCTCCCGTGCGTGGAGACGATGGTGGTGCGCTCCGGCTGCTTGGCGACGACGTGCTGGTAGCGGCGCACCAGCTTGACCGCGCCCTCGTTGGCCTCGGCGCCCGAGTTGCAGAAGAAGACGCGATCGGCGAACGAGCGCTTGGTGATCGCCTCGGCGGCGAGGATCTGCTTGTCGTTCCAGTAGAGGTTCGACACGTGCGTGATGCGGCCGAGCTGCTCGGCGATGCGGTACGTCAGCTCGGGGTGCGCGTGACCGAGACAGCACACGGCGATGCCGGCGGTCATGTCGAGGTAGTGGTTCCCGTCGACGTCCCAGAGATCCGCGCCCGACCCGTGCGCGAGCACGATCGGCTGCTGGCGGTAGTTCTTGATGAACGTGCGGTCGGCGGTGGCGAGCAGATCGGAAGCGGTCAGCGTCATGGCGTCACTCCTGGCGTCTCGACTCGGTCTCGCGTCGACACCACCTGGGTGCCGACGCCCTCGCGGGTGAAGATCTCGAGCAACAACGCGTGCTCGAGACGCCCGTCGATGATGTGGATCTTGTGCACGCCCGCGGCGAGCGCGGTCAGCGCCTGCTCGACCTTGGGGATCATGCCGCCCGAGATGACGCCCTGGGCGATGAGGGCGCGCGCGTCGGCGTCGGTGAGGCTCGAGATGAGGCGGCGCTCGCCGTCGAGCACGCCGGCGCTGTCGGTGAGGAGCACGAGCTTCTCGGCGCCCAGCGCCTGCGCCAGGCGCGCGGCGAAGACGTCGGCGTTCACGTTGAGCGCGTTGCCGTCGGGGCCGGTGGCGAGCGGCGCGACCACCGGGATGTAGTCGGTCATCAGGCGATCGATCACCGTGCGATCGACGGCGGTGACCTCGCCGACGAGGCCGAGCTCGGGGCGCGTGATCGTGGCGCGCGCCAGGCCGCCGTCGCAGCCGGTGATGCCGACCGCGGCGCCGCCCATGTGATTGACCAGGCGCACCAGCTCCTGGTTGAGCGAGCCGCCCAGCACCATCTCGACGACCTCGAGCGTGGGCGCGTCGGTGACGCGCTGCCCGTCGACGAACGTGGCCTTCTGGCCGACGCGGTCGAGCATCTGCGTGATCTGCTTGCCGCCGCCGTGCACGACCACGAGGTCGATGCCGACCCAGTCGAGGAGGATGAGGTCCTCGGCGAAGCGCTTGCGGAGGATGGGATCCTCGAGCGCGGCGCCGCCGATCTTCACGACCACGGTCTTGCCGCGGAACTGCGAGATGTAGGGGAGCGCCTCGACCAGGACTCGGGCCTTGGCGATCAGCTCTTCCACCGCGGATTCGTACCACGGCGAGACGAGATGAATCAGCTACAGGACGTATCTCGCCAGATCGTCGTCGGCGGCGACGGCGCCGAGGCGCTCGACGACGTAGCTCTTCGTGATCGGGATGGTCTGCGCGCCGATGTCGGGCGCGTTGTAGAGCAGGTCGTCGAGCAGGCGCTCGAGCACGGTGTGGAGGCGACGCGCGCCGATGTTGGCCGTGCGCGTGTTCACGTCGGCGGCGATGCGCGCCAGCTCCTCGACCGCCTCGTCGGTCCACAGGATCGTGACGCCCTCCGTGGCGAGGAGCGCGGCGTACTGCACGGTGAGCGCGTTGCGCGGCTCGGTGAGGATGCGGACGAAGTCGTGGGCGGTGAGCGGCTCGAGCTCGACGCGGATCGGGAAGCGACCCTGCAGCTCGGGGATGAGGTCCGACGGCTTCGCCATGTGGAAGGCGCCGGCGGCGATGAAGAGCACGTGATCGGTCTTCACCGGGCCGTACTTGGTATTGACCGTCGAGCCCTCGACGATGGGGAGCAGGTCGCGCTGCACGCCCTGTCGCGAGACGTCGGCGCCGGCGCGCTCGTGCGACGACGCGATCTTGTCGATCTCGTCGAGGAAGACGATGCCGTGGTGCTCGGCGCGGATGACGGCCTCGCGCGTGAGGCGATCCTTGTCGACCAGCTTGTCGACCTCCTCCTCGGTGAGGGCGTTCCACGCGTCGGGGACCTTGAGGCGCTGGCGCTTGGACTTGCGGCCGAGCCCGCCGAACATGTCCTTCAGGTTGCCCATCATCTCGTCGAGGCCCTGCCCGCCTCCGCCGCCGCCGAGCACGTTGAGGAACGGCGGCGCGCCCTCCTCGGAGATGTCGACCTCGACCTCGCGGTCGTCGAGGCGGCCGTCGCGCAGCATGGCGCGCAGCTTGTCGCGCGTGGCGGCGTCACCGGGCGACGGTGGCTCGCCGGGACGGTCGGTGAACGCGCGACCGGCGCCGGCCGGACGCGGGAGGAGCAGATCGAGGAGACGCTCCTCGGCGGCCTCGCGGGCGCGGCCGCGGACCTTCACGGCCTCCTCGTCGCGCACGAGCTTGACCGAGACCTCGACGAGGTCGCGCACGATCGAGTCGACGTCGCGGCCGACGTAGCCAACCTCCGTGAACTTGGAGGCCTCGACCTTGAGGAACGGCGCGCGCGCGAGGCGCGCGAGGCGACGCGCGATCTCGGTCTTGCCGACGCCGGTCGGTCCGATGAGGATGATGTTCTTCGGCGAGATCTCGTCCTTGAGCTCGCCCTGCACCTGCTGCCGGCGCCAGCGATTGCGCAGCGCGACGGCGACCGCGCGCTTGGCTTCCTTCTGGCCGACGATGTAGCGGTCGAGCTCGGCGACGATGGCGTTCGGCGTGAGCTGCGCCTCGGTGAGGGGCTTGGGGGTGCTCACGAGAGCTCCTCGATGGTGAGCGAGCGGTTGGTGTAGATGCAGATGTCGCCCGCGATGCCCATCGCGGCCTCGGCGATGGCGCGCGCCGGCATCTCGGTGTGCGCGAAGAGCGCGCGGGCGGCTGAGAGCGCGTACGGCCCGCCCGAGCCGATGGCAGCGATGCCGTCGTCGGGCTCGATGATGTCGCCCGATCCGGAGAGGAGGAACGTGGCCTCGCGATCGGCGACGAGCAGCATCGCCTCGAGGCGGCGCAACGCCTTGTCGGAGCGCCAGTCCTTGGCCAGCTCGACCGACGCGCGGCGGAGGTTGCCGCGGTGCTCGCGCAGCTTGGAGTCGAGGCGCTCGAACAGCGCGAGGCCGTCCGCGGCGGAGCCGGCGAACCCGGCGATGGCGTTGCCGTTGCCTTCGCCGAGACGGCGCACCTTGCGGGCGCCGGCCTTCATGATCGTGTTGCCGAACGACACCTGTCCGTCGCCCGCGAGCACGACCGCGCCGTTGCGGCGGACGGTCAGGATCGTGGTGGAGCGGATGCGTCTCTCGTCTCGCGCCGAGCCATCAGTCATCACCTGACTGCTTAGCACGGGGATGGGCCGCGTCGTAAACGGTCATGAGGTGGTCGAGGGAGACCTTGGTGTAGATCTGTGTCGACGAGAGGCTCGCGTGGCCGAGCAGCTCCTGGATGGAGCGCAGATCGACCTTGCCGTCGAGGAGGTGCGTGGCAAACGAGTGGCGGAGCGCGTGTGGCGTCGGCCGCGCGGTCACGCCGGCGGCGATGCTCCAAGCCTGGCAGAGGCGCTGCGCGCTGCGCGTGGTGAGGCGGCCGCCGGTGGAGCCGACGAAGAGCGCCGCGGAGCGCGTGTACGTGCCGCGCACCGCTTGCCACGCGGTGAGCGCGCGTGCGGCGGCGTCGCCGAGCGGCACCATGCGCGTCTTGCCGCCCTTGCCGCGGCGCACGGTGACGGTGAGCGAGCCGTAGCGATCCTTGTCGAGATCGCCGACGTCGAGGCCGCATGCCTCCGAGACGCGGAGCCCGCCGCCGTAGAGCACCTCGAAGAGGGCGGCGTCGCGCAGGCGGAAGTCGGCGGCGCGCGCGGCCTCGGACTGGGAGAGCTTGCGCATGGTCGGGCGCGCGGCGGTGGTCGGCGCCTCGACGATGCGGAAGGCGTCGTCGACGTCGAGCGCGCGCGGCAGCGACTGCTTCTTCTTCGGGCCACGGAGCGCGGCGGCCGGGTTGCCTTCGATGACGCCCTGGCGATGGAGCCAGCGGAAGAACGTCCGGAGGGCGGACAGCTTCTTGCCGATGGTCGCGGGCTCGTTGGTGCCGAAGAGGTCGGCGAGGTGGTGCCGGACGGCGATGGCGTCGAGGCGCGCGAGCGGCAGGGGCTTCTTCACCTCGGGGCCGGCGACCGAGGCGCGAAAGGCGGTGACGTCGCGCAGGTACGTCTCGACCGTCCGGGGCGAATAACTCCGTTCGACGCTCAGGTACGCGCGAAAACCCTTGGTGGCCGTATCCCAGTCCATCGTGGTCGTTCGTCGACGGTACGAGCAATCGCAACACGTGCACAACATTCCGGCGGGTGGGCGGCCGTGGCGGGGTCCGTGGCCACGAGCCGCCCGTGCTCCCCGACGTGCCGGACTTCGCCGTCGTCGTCGATTCAGGTGCGTTCCTCGTCGAGAAACGCGCCGCCGCGCGCGCACTTGCTCGCATTCGACGCCCTCCCGGACGTCGTTCGCGAATCCACTAGCGTGACGCCTCGGTCGTGCGCACACTCATCCTCATGCTGAGCATCCTCGCGACGATCCTTGCTGTGGTCGGGCTGATCTGCCTCCTCCTGGGCGGGATCACCTTCCTGGTGGCGACGTTCCGCGAGAGCGTGCTCTGGGGCCTCGCGTGCCTCTTCCTGCCGTTCGCGTCGCTCATCTTCCTCGTCGTTCACTGGGCGAAGGCGAAGGACTCGTTCTTCATCCAGCTCTACGGCGTCGCCTTCATCATCGGCGCCATGCTCCTCGGCGACACCGGCCTGCCCTGGCCGCTCGGCTGAGTCGCGACAATCGAATCGCGAACTTCGTGGGCGGCGCTACCGCCCGGGGACCTCGTCGAACGCGAGCAGCCCGCGCCTGCGCCAGCCCACGCGGAGGAGCCAGCTCCGCGGCTGCGCCGTCGGGCGCGGCCGCTTGCGCAGACGCGTCAGCCAGTCCGCGTCGTTCCGGATCGGCTCCCTCCAGCCGTCGAACCACGGCGCGCTCGAGAACGGGTCCACCCAGTAGCGCGCGAGTGTCTCGCCGCAGCACGCGCGCGTGATAGCGCTCCTTAAACAGCCGCCGCCTCGACGACGAGGTGCAGGTGATTTCCGAGGACGTTGAACTCCACCACGCGGAAGTCATCACGGTTCGCGTGTTTCCCCAGCGTGGCGCGAACGACCTCGAGCACCGCCTCGCGCCGCAGCGACCGCACGCCTTCGGCGATCCGCCACGTGACGTGCAGTGGGTTCGCCGCGTCGAGCTCCTCGCGCGCGACGTGCGCGACCTTCTTCCTCCCTCGCGGCCGCCCCGCGCCTGGCCGCCACCCGCGCCCTCCGCCGCCTCCGACCCCGTCGCCTTCGCGTTCGTACCCGTCGCCCCGCGCGCTCGCCCTTGCCGCTCCATCGCCTCCGCGTGTGACGTTGCGACGCCGCGCCGATCGCGGCGCGCTCCACCCGCTACAGCGCGCCGGCGGGCGGGGTCACGACGACCTCCTCGACGGAGATCGCGGGGCGCGCGACGAGGGCGACGATGAAGCCGGCGAGGTCGTCGGGCTTCATCATCTTGGAGCGGTCGAAGCCCGGGCGGTCGTCCCAGATGGGCGTGTCGACGGCGCCCGGCATCACCGTGGTGACGCGGATGTTGTAGCCGCGCGCTTCCTCGGCGACGACGCGCATCAGGCCGAGCTGGCCGGCCTTCGCGGCGGTGTACGGGCCGCAGTCGGCGAACGCGCGCTCCGCGGCGTGCGAGCCGATGGCGATCAGGTGCCCGCTCCGCCGCGGCTGCATGAGGCGCAGCGATTCGCGCACGCACAGGAAGGTGCCGATGACGTGCACGTCGAGCATCTCGCGCAGATCGGCCGTACCCGCGGTGTGCACGGGCGCGAACGCACCGACGCCCGCCGAGCACACCAGCACGTCGAGACTTCCGAACGACGCGATCTCCGCGAAGCGCGCGCGCACCGCCGCCTCGTCGGTGACGTCGAGCTGTACCTGCACGACCTCGCCGGCCGACGGCCGCTCCGTCAGCGCCTTGGTCGCGAAGCGCCGCGCGAACGAGACCACCGTGGCGCCCTCGCGCGCGAGCGCGCTGGCCACGGCGGCGCCGATGCCACTCGAGCCGCCGGTCACCGCGGCGGTCTTGCCGATCAATCGCGTCACGCCGCCCTCCGGTGCTTGAGCCCGGCCGCCGCCCACGTCTCGGCGTCGCGCTTCGCGCGCTCGATCTGGAACGTCCGCCGCCCCTGCTTGTCCTTGGGGTGCGTCTTGATGGTCGCCGGCGGCAGGAGCCCGAAGTTCACGTTGGTCGGAGCGTACTTGTAGTTGCCCTCGCGCGGGGCGGTGACGTGCGTGTAGAGCGCCCCGATGAGCGTCGTGGGCGGCGGCGGCGTGGGCTCGCGCCCGGCCAGCTCGTCGGCGAGCATCCACGCCGACACCAGCCCCATCGCGCAGCTCTCGATGTAGCCCTCGACGCCCGTGAGCAACCCGGCCAGCCGCAGCCGCGGCTCGCTCTTCAGCTGCAACGACGTCCCGAGCACGCGCGGCGCATCGACGTACGTGTTGCGATGGATCGATCCGAAGCGCAGCCACTCCGCCTTCGCCAGCGCCGGCACCATCGCGAAGATGCGCTGCTGCTCGGGATACGCGAGCCGCGTCTGGAACCCGACCAGGTTGTACGCGGTCAGGTACTGGTTCTCGGGGCGCAGCTGCACCACCGCGAAGGGCCAGCGCCCGGTCTTCGGGTCGGTCAACCCCACCGGGCGCATCGGGCCGAAGCGCAGCGTCTCCCTGCCCCGCTCGGCCATCACCTCGATGGGCAGACAGCTCTCGAAGTACTTCGGCTCCTCGAACTCGTGGGGCGTGACCTTGCGGCCGGCCAGCACCGCGTCGACGAACGCGTAGTACGTCTCCTTGTCGATCGCGCAGTTGACGTAGTCCCCCGCCGACGCCTCGCCCGCATCGCCGCCGACCTCACCCGCCGGCAACGCGCTCTCGACGTTCCAGCGCGACGAGCGGAACGCGTGATCCATGTCGATCGACTCGGCCGCCACGATCGGCGCGATCGCGTCGTAGAAGTACATGCGGTCGCCGCCCAGCTGCTTGCGGATCACGGCGCCCAGCGGCCCGCCGGTCAGCGGCCCGGTCGCCACGATCACCGGCCCCGCCGGCAGCTCCTCGAGCGGCCGCCGCTCGATGCGCACGTTCGGGTGCATCGCGAGCGCCACCGTGATCGAGCGCCCGAACCCGAACCGCTCGACCGCCAGCGCCTGCCCGGCCGGCACGCGATTCCGGTCGGCCTGCGCGATCACCATCGAGCCCGCGACGCGCAGCTCGTGCTTGAGCAACCCCGCCGGCGTGTCGAGCTCGTTCGAGCGAAGCGAGTTCGAGCAGACGAGCTCACCGAGCAGCGGCGTCTGGTGCGCGGGCGACATCGCCGCCGGCTTCTGCTCGACCAGCGCGACGCGCAGGCCGCGCTCGGCCAGCTGCCACGCCGCCTCGGAGCCGGCCATGCCGCCGCCGACGACGGTCACATCTGCTTCGCGCCAGGTCACCGGTTCCGTGGCTGGTATACCACCGCGAGTCCGATCGAGGCGGTGAGACCGGGCCCGAGGCCGAACCCGGTCTCGACGTGCGGCCGCACCGGCCACGCACGCGGCGCCGGCGAGAAGCCGAAGATCGCGCCCAGCGTGGGCATCGTGTCGTCCTCGGTGATCATGATGTCGCTGCGCGTCTTCGAGTCGCGGGCGACGCCGAGCCCGAGCTCGCCCCACACGTACCGGCTGCCGAGCCGTACCGCCGGCACGACCCGCCAGTGACTGTGGTCGTGGTCGTACGCCTCGAACGAATCGTCCTGCACGCCGCCGTAGTGCGAGACGCGGAGCACCAGATGGCCGTGCGCGCTGATGCGCAGGCCGGCGAACGCGCTCAGCTGCAGCCCCGAGTACCCGGGGTCCTCGAACACGACGTACTCCGCCGAGCCGACACCGACGCCGACCAGCGCGCTGTTCTCGACACGCGCGTCGAGACGCGCGTCCGCGCGCGCGCCCCCGGCGAGCGCCAGGCCCACCGCCGCCAGCGTCCCGACGACGCGAAGCACCGACGTCACGCGGCCGGCGCGGGCGCGGCGCCGGGCGTCACGACGCCCTCTTCGCTCTCGTCGGCGCCCGACTTCCAGTCGCAGGTCAAACACCGCAGGAGGATGCCGCGCTTGTTCTCCTTCTTCACCACGAACTTGGCGGCGCACGACGGGCAGGCCTGCGGGATCGGGCGATCCCACGTGACGAACTCGCAGCCCTTCGACTTCCAGTTCGAGCAGCCGTAGAACGGCTTGCCGCGGCGCGAGCGCTTCTCGGCCAGCTGACCGTTGCAGCCCTCGCGCGGGCACTTCACGCCGAGCGAGATGGGCTTGGTGGTCTTGCAGTCCGGGTAGCGCGAGCACGCGAGGAACGCGCCGAAGCGACCGCGCTTGTGGGTCATGGGCGCCCCGCACGTCTCGCAGATCTCGTCCGTCGTCTGCGGCGGCACGATCTCGTACGTGCCGTCGAGGTTCTTCACCACTTCCTTGGTGTTGCGGCACTCGGGGTAGCCCTGGCAGGCGAGGAACGAGCCGTTGCGTCCCCACTTGATGACCATGGGCTTGCCGCACTTCTCGCACACGAAGTCCGTCGCGATCTCCTCGCGCTTGACGTCGCGCATCTCGACCTTCGCCTTCTCGAGGTCGTCCTTGAACGGGTCGTACCAGTCGGCGAGGAGCGCGTGCCAGTCCTGCGTGCCCTCCTCCACGTGGTCGAGGTCGGCTTCCATCTTGGCCGTGAAGTCGATGCTCACGATGCGCGGGAACGACACCACGAGCAGGCTGTTCACGAGGATGCCGAGCTCGGTCGGGAAGAAGCGGCCTTCCTTCTTCTCGACGTAGCCGCGGTCGACGATGGTCGACATGATCGACGCGTACGTCGACGGGCGGCCGATGCCGTCCTCCTCGAGCTCCTTCACCAGCGACGCCTCCGTGAAGCGCGGCGGCGGCTGCGTGAAGTGCTGCTCGGGGCGCACCACGGTGAGCTTCACGCGATCGCCGATCTCGAGCGGCGGCAACAAGTGGTCGGCGGCCTCGGCGGCCTCCGTCTTCTCGTCGTCGGTCTCCGAGACCTCGTACACCTTGGTGTACCCGGCGAACTTCATGATCTGGCCGGTGGCGCGCAGCACGGCCTTGCCGCGATCGAGGTCGACCGTGGTGCGGTCGTAGACCGCCGGCACCATCTGCGACGCGACGAAGCGCTGCCAGATGAGCGTGTAGAGGCGCACCAGCTCGTTGGCCTCGGGGTTGGCGGCGGCGACGAGCGCGTCGCGCACCTTCTCCGGCGTCCACTCCATGAGCGTCGGGCGGATCGCCTCGTGGGCGTCCTGCGCGCGCTCGCGGTTGCCGTACGTGTTCGGCTCGGCGGGGAGGTAGTCGTCGCCGTAGGTCTCCTTGATGTACCCGCGCAGCGCGGTCATCGCGTCGTCGGAGATACGCGTCGAGTCGGTACGCATATAGGTGATGAGGCCGGTCGGGCCCTCGGCCCCGAGCTCGACACCTTCGTAGAGGCGCTGCGCCAGCGCCATCGTGCGCTTGGCGCTATAGCGCAGCTTGCGCGCCGCATCCTGCTGCAGGCGCGACGTGATGAACGGCGCCTGCGGACGCTTGCGCTGCTCCTTCTTCTCGACGCTCGCGACGAGCGCGTCGCCGGCGCGCAGCTCGGTGGCGATGGCGTCGGCCTCGGCCTGGGTCTTGGGCGCGGCCTTCTCGCCGAGCCACTTCCAGATGCGCGCCTCGAACGGCGGCGGCTGCGGACCGAGGCACGTGGCCTCGACCGACCAGTACTCCTCGGGGATGAAGGCGCGGATCGCGTCCTCGCGCTCGACGACGAGCCGCACCGCGACCGACTGCACGCGACCGGCCGACAGACCGCGCTGCACCTTGTTCCACAGGATCGGGCTGATCTCGTAGCCGACCAGGCGATCGAGGATGCGCCGCGTCTGCTGCGCGTACGCCTTGTTCATGTCGAGCGGCTGCGGCTTCTGCAGCGCCGCGGTGACGCCCTTCTTCGTGATCTCGTGGATGAGCACCCGCGACACGTTGCGGTTGACGGGCTTGAGCTCCTCCGCGATGTGCCACGCGATGGCCTCGCCCTCGCGATCGGGGTCGGATGCGAGGTAGACCTTCTCGACCTCGCGCGCGACCTTGCGGATCTCGGCGACGACCTTCTTCTTGCCGTCGATGACCTCGTAGACCGGCTCGAACTTGTTGTCGACGTCGACGCCGATCTTCGACTTGGGCAGATCGCGGACGTGACCGACCGACGCCTTCACGGTGTAGCCGGCGCCCAGGTACTTGGCGATGGTGCGCGCCTTCGCCGGTGACTCGACGACGACGAGCGCGGAGCCCGGCTTGACCTTCTTGGCCTTGACCGGCTTGATGCTCTCCTCGTAGGCGGCCTGATCCTCGGCGGTGTCCTTCTTGGCCTTCTTGCCGCCCTTGCCCTTGGTCCAGGACTCGGGCGCCTTCACCTTGGCCTTGCCGTCCTTCTTCGCGGGCGCGGGCTTGGCGTCGGCCTTCTCGATCTTCGCGTCGGCCTTGGCGTCGGCCTTCGCTTCCGGCTTCGCGGGCTTGGCTTCCGCCTTCGCCGCCTTCGCTTCCGGCTTCGCGGGCTTGGCTTCCGGCTTCGCCGCCTTGGCTTCCGGCTTCGCGGGCTTGGCATCCGGCTTCGCGGACGGCTTCTTGGCCGCGGCTTCGGCCGCCTTCTTGGCCGCCATGCGCGCCTCGATCTTCGCGGCGATCGCCGTCTTGGGCTTGGCCGCCTCCTTGGCCTTGGGCGCAGCCGGGGCCTTCGCCTTGGGGGCGGGGCGTTTCGTCTTGGCGTCGCTATGAGTTGTCTTCTCGGCCACGGAGACCCCTTCAGGAAGCACGGACGTAGGCGGAACCGGGGACCGCGAGGATCCAGCCGGCGGCCTGCAGATCATTAAGGAGGGCGAGCGCGCGCGGGATGCTCACGCCGAGCGCCTGGGCGACGTCACCCGCGTCGCGCGGCGAGCGAACGTCGAGCGCGTCCCACGCGCGGGCGGCGTCACCGGCGAGCGCCGGGCGCTCGAGGGTGCGCGGGTCGCCGTCGAGCATGCGGTCGAGATCCGCCGCGTTCTCGACGATCGCGGCGCCGGCGGTGACGAGCGCGTCGGTGCCCGGCGTACCGGGGACCGCAGCGATGGCGCGACCGAGCTTGATGGCGTCGCGCGCCGTGTGAAGCGAGCCCGACGTGTTGGCCGCCGCGACGACCACCGTGACGTCGGAGAGCGCGGCGATGACGAGGTTGCGGCGCACGAAGGTGTCGCGCCGCGGCGGCGTGCCCATCGGGAACATCGACACCAGCGCGCCACCGCGCTCGACGACCGCTGCGTACAGCCGCGCGTTGCGCTCCGGATAGATGATGTCGACCCCGGTGCCGAGCACCACGGTCGTGGGGCCGGCGCCTTCGAGCGCCCCCAGGTGGGCGGCCGTATCGACGCCGATCGCGCCTCCGGAGATGACGACGCCACCACGCTGCGCGACGCGTGCGCCGAGCTCGCGAGCGATGGTCATGGCGGCCGAAGACGCGGCGCGCGAACCGACGATCGCGACGGCCGGAGCCAGATCGCGAATCGTTCCGGCCACGTGGAGCTCCCGGATCGCCGGACGCAACCCGACCAACCGGCGCGGAAAACCGTCGGCACCCGGCTCCAGGCACTGTGTCCGGCTGCTGGTCACGAGGGGCTAGCCTTTAGCGACCGCTGGGGCCCGAGTCAAGGGGCGTCGCTCCGGAGCCCGTGATTCCGGATGGTTACAAGACCGCTACTGCTTGCGCATCATCACGAGGTCGCCGATGCCCATCTCTTCGGTCACTCGATCGACCAGGCCAACCGACAGCGAGGCGCCGACCTGGATGATCACGACCTCGCCCAGGGTGCGCGCCGGGAAGGCCCGATCGTCCTGGCCGATCTGCTCGGGCTGGTCGGGGTCGAACGCGTCACCGCGGCGGACCACGAAGAGCCGGTTGCCGGGCTTGATGCCGCTGTCCTTGCCGACATCGATGAACACGACCTCGCCCTGACCGATGAGCTGGCTCTGCGTGAGCATCGCGACGATCGAGCCCTGCAGGTCGACCTCGTTCCGGACCGGCGGCACCGACTTGAACTGCCGCATGAGCGGGCCGACGCGGTTGCCGCGCTCGATCTCGCTGTTGGTGTCGGTGATGCGCGCCTGCGCGCGCTTGCCCTGCTTCACGCTGGTGATCTGAAGCTCGCCCAGGATGCGCACGTAGCTGCCGTGGACCTTGCCGCTGTGCTCGACGCGCGAGTCCTCGGCGTAGACCGAGTAGCGATCGCCGACCTTGGGGACCTGCGACGCGGGATAGCTGACGTAGATGTCGTCGCCGGTCGAGAGCAGCTCCTTGTCCTCGACCGCGCCGACCACGAACATGCTCGAGTCGAGGTGCTTCTTGTCGATGAACGCGACCTGGCGCACCGCGACGTCGAGGCGGCGCTGCGGCGTGACGACGTCGGGCTGACGCGCGTCGGGATCGGTCTCGGGCTCGAGGCCCGGATCGACGGGCGCCGCGGTGAGGAAGCCCTTGGGCAGGAGGCGGACCAGATCACCCGGATAGATCCAGTGCGGGTTGCTGATCTGCCCGTTGTACGACCAGACCTTCGGCCACTGCCAGGGGTCGTTGAAGTAGTACCAGCAGATGTCCCACAGCGTGTCGCCGCGCCGGACCACGTGTAGCTCCGGCGTCGGACCGCCGTGCAGCTCGACGCTGGTCTCCTCGTCGCCGCCGCCCCCGGGCCCGGTGAAGACGCCGTCGTAGTGAATGACGCCGGTCGGCGCCGCGGGCGGCGGCGTGACGACCTGGCCGTCGGGGCCGATGATGATCGTCTGCGGCTGCGCGGGCGCAGGCGCCGGTGCGGGCGCCGCCGGCGGAGGCGTATCGCTATAGTCCCTCACCTCGGGCTGCGCGAACGCGGGCGTGACGGCGGCAAGGGCGAGCGCGCCTCCGAGGACGAGGTGGACGCGAAGTGAGTTCATCATCAGGGCTTCTCCAGGCGCGCTGCCGCGATCGCGGCGGGCGACGATCCGGGGTACAGCGAAACGACCTGCTCGAGCGCGGCGCGCGCCTTGTCGGTCTCGCCCAGCGCCTGGTACGCGAACCCGATCTTGAGGAGCGCGTCGGGAACCTTGTTGCCGCGCGGATACCGCGAGACCGTGGCGCGGAACTCGGTGATGGCGCGCGCGTAGTCCTTCTGATCGTAGAAGGCCTCGCCCAGCCAGTACTGCGCGTTGTCGGCGTAGTCGTGCTGCGGGAAGCGCGCGACGAGGTCGCGGAACGCGGCGACGGCGGCCGAGTGCTCGCGCGCCTTGAGCGCGGCGGTACCGCGGCGGTAGAGCGAGAGCGCGGGATCGCCGCCCTCGTCGTCGAGCGCAGCGCTGCCGGCGCCAGCGCCCGGCTCGACGAGCTCGGTCGACGTCGGCAGATCGCGGAGGGGCGCGCGTGGCGGCGAGGGCGCGCGCGCGGCGTGCGACGTGCGAGGACGCGAACGCGGGCGCGGCGGCGCGGGACGGTCGTTGCCCGCGAGATCGCGGTCGTCGAGCTCGACCGGCGGCGACGTCGCCTCGTCGATGTAGATGATGGCGGTGCCGTCGTCGGTGGTACCGACCAGCTGGCCGTTCTCGGGAACGTCGTCGGGCGAGAGCACCTCGACGGGGAGCTGCGGCGGCGGCGCGCCGTCCGGGCGGCGCAGCTGCTGCGTCTCGAGGCGATCCTGCAGGAGGAACACCTGGTTCTCGAGATCGCGACGCTTGCGTCGTTCGGAGCGCAGCTCGGAACGCAGCTCGTCCACCCTCGCGGTGAGCTGCGTGTTCTTCGTGCGCACCTGTGTCATGGGCCCGCCACACGCCGGCACGCAGGCGAGGACGAGCGCGCTCAGGAGTTTGACGGAGACCCTCACGCCTACATCGTAGGAGGGGCGGAGAACCCGAGCAAAATTATAACGCGCAAAGCGCGAGGTTCCGGCCCCGCCGGGTTCCCCGGCGGCAGCGCTACGAGCTGTGGCCGCTACGCGGCCGCCAGAAAACGCCTCTCCTATATATGCGCTTCTCGAAGCAGCGCGGCAATATGGCCTCCGTGCCACGGATGAAGCTCACCATCGCGACTCGCGGCAGCGCCCTCGCCCTCTGGCAGGCCGAGCACGTGAAGGCTCGGCTGCGAGCGAACGAGCCCTCGCTCGAGGTCGAGCTGCTCACGTTGAAGACGCAGGGCGACCTCATCCTCGACGTGCCGCTCTCGCAGGTCGGCGGCAAGGCGCTGTTCGTGAAGGAGATCGAGGCCGCGCTTCTCGACGGGCGCGCCGACATCGCGGTGCACAGCATGAAGGACGTGCCGGCCGACCTCGCGCCCGGGCTCGTGCTGGCGGCGACGAGCACGCGCGAGGTGCCCAACGACGCGCTGTGCGTGGCGGCCGCGAACCCGTGGAAGACGATCGACGATCTGCCGCGCGGGGCGCGCATCGGCACGTCGAGCCTGCGGCGGCAGTGTCAGCTGCTGGCGCGGCGCCCCGATCTGGTGGTGCGCATGCTGCGCGGCAACGTGCCGACGCGCCTGCGCAAGCTCGACGAGGGCGAGCACGACGCGATCATCCTGGCGGCGGCGGGGCTGGTGCGGCTCGGCCACGGCGAGCGCATCACGCAGCTCATCCCGATCGACGTGAGCCTGCCGGCGGTGTCGCAAGGCGTGCTCGGCGTCGAGACCCGCGGCGACGACGAGGAGACGCACGCGCGCGTCGTGGCGGCGATGCACGACGCACAGGAGGAGCGGCGGGTCGCCGCCGAGCGCGCGTTCCTGGCGCGCATGGGCGGCAGCTGCCAGACGCCCCTCGCCGCGCACGCGACGTTCGATCCCGACCAGGCCGGCGGCATGTTCGTCGACGCGCTGTGCGGCATGCCCGACGGTTCGAAGATCTTGCGCGCGCGCACGCAAGGCACGACGGCCGACGCGGAGGGCCTCGGCATCGAGGCGGCCGAGCAGCTACTCGCGCAGGGCGCGGACGCGATCCTCGCGGCGTGCGGCGGCGCACCGAGCGCGACCTGACGCGCGCGCGGCGCTTGACGCCGAGCAGCGGTGCCGATACGACGGCGGCCATGCGCGCGACAATTCTGGTGGGACTCCTCGCGGCCTGCGGCGGTGCGGCGCCCGCAGCGTCGCCGGCGGCGCCGGTTTCGGTGACGGGGAGTGGATCGGGATCGGGATCGGGATCGGACCCGGTTTCGGTTTCGGACCCGGTTTCGGTTCCGGGCGCGGAGTCCGGATCAGGTGAGGCCGCGCCGACGCGCGAGCTCCGCCGCAAGGTCTCGCCGAGCTCGGTGTGCACGCCGCAGGATCCGGAGGACTGCGTGTTGCTCGGCACGCACGTCGAGTACGGCGGCGATGGCTTCACCAAGGACGTCGCCAAGGCGGCGGCGTATTACAAGATCGCGTGCGACGCCGACGACACCGGCGGTTGCACCAGCCTCGCCGCGATGTACCAGCGCGGCAAGGGCGTGCCGCAGGACGAGGCCGAAGGCATGCGCCTGCTGCGCCAGGCGTGCGACCTCGGCGATTGCATGACGCTCGCGTTCGAGCTCGTCGAGTCCGACGCGCGGAAAGACCGCGACGAGGCGCTCGCGATCTTCGCGCGCGTCTGCGAGGAGCCCGACGACGGCTGGGGCACCAAGGGACGCGCGTGCCACATGCGCGGCGACCGCGCTCGGACCCACGCCGAAGGCGCGCCGTGGATGCGCAAGGCCTGCGATGCGGGACACGAACCCGCGTGCGAGCAGCTGGGCAGCCTGTACTTCAACGACACGTACCCGGGGCTCACGCCCGCGGAGGCGACGCGCGCGCTGGAGCAGCTGTGCGAGGGCAAGCTCGCCGATGCGTGCATGCTGGCGGCGCAACGCCACTTCGAGGGCAAGGGCGCACCGGCGAGCCGCGCCGAATCCAGGCGCTGGCAACAGAAGGCGTGCGATGCCGGCGACGCGCAGACCTGCGAGCGCCTCGAGCGGCAGCGGCGCTACGGCGACTGACGGCGACTAGCGGCGGCGCGACGACGACGCGGCCGCGGGCGCCACGTCGCTCTCGGGCTCGGAGGCGGCGGCGCCCTCGACCAGCTCGAGCGCGAACAGGCGCTGCACGGCGGCGGCGAGGCCGTCGGCGTCGTCGGCCTTGAGCGCCATCTGCGGCTGGTGGAGCAGCTTGGCGACGACGAGCTGCACGCTGCGGCGCACGGCCTCGTCGCGCTCGCCGGGGGAGAGCTCCTTGCGCGCGAGCTGCGCGACCAGCTTCTCGACCTCGACGTCGGCGACCCGCGCGAAGTGCTCGCGCATGGCGCGGATGGTCGGCACCACCTTCTGGGCGCGCAGCCACGCCTCGAAGTGGCCGACCTCGACGGCGACGATGCGCTCGGCGTGCTCGGCCGCCTTCTGGCGCTCGGCCAGGTTGGCGGCGACCACGCGCTCGAGGTCGTCGATGTCGAACACGTAGACGCCGTCCTGCTTGCCGATGTCGGGATCCGCGTCGCGCGGCACGGCGATGTCGACGACGACGATGGGCCGCCAGCGCCGCCGCTTCGCCACCTTCTTGAAGAGCGGCACGGTGAGGATGGGCTCGCGCGCGCCCGTCGAGCTGATGACGACGTCTGCGGCGACGAGCAGCTCCTCGAGCTCGCCCCACGGACGCGCCGTGGCCTCGAGCTCCTCGGCGAGCTTCTGCGCGCGCTCGGGCGAGCGATTGGTGACGACGAGATCGGCGACGCCGGCCTGGCGCAGGTGACGCGCCGCGAGCGCACTCATCTTGCCGGCGCCGACCACGAGCACGTGTTTGCCGTGCAGATCGCCGAAGACGCGCGCCGCCAGCTCGACCGCGACCGACGAGACGTTGGACGAGCCGCGCGAGATCGCGGTCTCCGAGCGCACGCGCTTGGCCACGCCGAAGGCGCGCTCGAGGCAGCGGCCGAGCACCGGCCCGCTCGTGCCCGCCACGCCGGCGGCGGCGAACGAGTCCTTGAGCTGCCCCAGGATCTGCGCCTCGCCGACGACCAGCGAGTCGAGCGCCGACGCGACGCGGAAGACGTGGCGGACGGCGTCGGTGCGCGCGTAGTCGAAGAGCACCGAGCTCACCGACGACGGCGTGACGCCGCGGCTCTCCGGCAGGAGACGCCGCACCTCGGCGACCGCGCGCTCGGCCTCGCCGGGCGGGCTCGCGCCGAAGATCTCGACGCGGTTGCAGGTCGAGATGAGCATGGCCTCGCGTACGCCGGGCGCGCGCACGAGCGCGGCCAGCATCGCGGTCGCCTCCTCCTCGGGGATGGCGAGCTTCTCGCGCACGGCGACCGGGGCGGTGCGCCACGAGATGCCGACGGCGAAGAGCTCGGCCGTCACGCCGTCACCCCTCGAACGCCCGGCGCAGGAAGTAGATCGCGAGCACGCACAACGCGGCCGCGAACCCGCCGAGCGCCATCCACGCGGTGCGCCGCCCGCGCCAGCCCATGCCGAGCCGGACGCCGACCAGCGCCGCGTACGTCATCCACGTGATGATCGCGACCGGATACTCGGGGCGCGTCATCGAGTCGCCGCGCTGCGAGACCCACGCGATGCCGAGGACGATCGCGACCGTGAACACCAGGAAACCGGCCTGCACGAGCCGCTGCGAGAGGGAGTCGAGCGCGTTCAGTGAAGCGTCGGGGTTCTTGAAGGAGAGCGCGTCGAACTTCTTGCGCTTGAGGTTCCGCTCCTCGAGCAGGTAGATCGCGGAGAGCGCGCTGGCCAGCGCGAACACGCCGACGCCGACGGTGGCGAGCGAGATGTGCACGCGCCCCAGGAGGGTGAGCCCCTGCGTCGGGTTGCCGACCGGCGACAGGCGCGCCGCGGCGAGGAGGCCGAGCACGATCGGCGAGAGCACCGCGCCGGCGAGGTCGAGGCGATAGCGGACCGACGCGGCGAGATATCCGCCGGCGACGATCCAGGCCAGGAAGCCGAGCGCCTCGCGCACCGACGCCGCCGGATGCACGTGCTCGACGCCGCGCCAGCCGATGTCGATGCCATGCGCGAGGAACGCGCCGATGAGGACCGCGCGCGCGGCGCGCAGGACGCCTGGCTTGTTCTGCAGGAACGCGACGAGGAACGCGATCGACGCCAGCCCGTAGAGGATGAGCGCCACCCAGAACGCCGGCGAGGGCGTCACCGAGAGCAGTCGAGCGGGATCGGGACCGGTCACGAAAGAAATCCGACTAGATCGCGGGCGCGCCGATGAAGCCGGCGACCACCTCGTACGCGGTGTCGACGTAGATCACCGAGCTCGCCATGTGATCGGCGCCCATCGTGGACAGCTCGTCCTCGTCCTTGACCTTGCCGATCAGGTCATGGGGATCGGGATCACCGCCGGCAACGCGGGCGAAGAACACCGCCGGCTTGATCGAGAACGCTCGACCCAGCTCGGACAGCACCATGCTGCTTCCCTCGAGCTGGATCTTGCCTTCCGCCGACCAGGCCTCGAGACGGGTATTGGAGATGAAGAGGCGCGCCACCGGTCCCGATCATAGGCGGTTCCGGGAGCGGGGCCAACTGTCGCCAGGCCAGTCGGGTGGGTTGCTCCCCCCGGTCGCGGGGGTTACAAAGGGGGCCATGGCCAGCACGAACGTCACCGAATTGACCGACAGCAACTTCGAGAGCGAGGTCCTGAAGTCGGACCTGCCCACGCTCGTCGACTTCTGGGCGGTGTGGTGCGGCCCGTGCAAGCAGATCGCCCCCATGGTGGAGGCCCTCGCCACCGAGTACGCCGGCAAGCTGAAGGTCGGCAAGCTCGACGTCGACCACCACCAGATCTACGCCCAGCAGCTCCGCGTGACGTCCATCCCCGCGCTCTTCCTGTTCAAGGGCGGCAAGGTGGTGTGGACCACGGTCGGCGCGGTGCCGCGCAGCAAGCTCGAGGCGGAGCTTCAAAAGCACCTCTGAGCCGCGCACGGGAAGCCGCCGATTTGGTGAGCCAGTTGGCGGGAATCGTGGCTCTCTAGGGATGTGGGGACGCCCCGGCTGAGAGTCATCGATGCGACCGCCAGTGTGGCGGTTGGAGATGACGAGCTGGTCGAGCGGGCGCGGGGTGGCGACGGGTGGGCGGAGGAGATGATCTACCGGCGCCATGTCGGCTCGGTCGCGAGCACGGCGCGACGGTTGTTGCGGGATCCAGCGGAGGCGGCGGACGTCGTCCAGGAGACGTTTCTGATCGCGTTCGAGAAGCTGGGGTCGCTGAGCGAGCCGAGCGCGTTGCGCGGGTGGCTGGCGCGGATCACGGTGTCGCGCGTGCACCGGCGGTGGCGGTGGCGGCGGCTGAAGCTGTGGGGGGCGGCGGTCGAGGAGGAGTCGCTGGTCGATGTCGCGGCGCCGGGGCTGACGCCGCCGGAGCGCGCCGAGCTGGCGATGCTCGACGAGCGGCTGAGCGCGATGCCGGTGAAGCTGCGCGTGCCGTGGGTGCTGCGACACGTGGTGGGCTACTCGCTCGAGGAGGTCGCGACGGCGTGCGAGTGCTCGCTCGCGTCGGTGAAGCGATACCTCGTGAAGGCGGAGGCCGAGATCGCGAACGCGGTGGCGGAGGTGCCCCGTGGATAGCCGGCGCCTCGACGAGAAGCTCGCGCCTGCGATGGAGGAGGCGGAGATCGCGCAGGTGTGGCGCGGCGTGAAGGAAGCGCGCGCCGACGCGCCGGCGCGGCGGCGGCGCGTGGTGGGCATCGGCGTGGCGATCGCGGCGATGGCCGCGGCGGCGGCGGTCGCGGTCGTGGTGATGGCCGGGTCGGGCGACGCAGGTCGAGGGTCGGTGACGGGTGGCGGCGGTGCGCAGGCGTCGGCCGGTGGCGGCGAACTGGCGACGGGCCGCGTGCAGGGCTCCGCCGTCGGGAGCCAGCCGGGCGCGACGGTGGCGAGCGGCGGCGGCGCGCGCGGGCCGATCACGAGCGCGGATCTCACGCTCGATCCCGGTGTGCGCGTGAAGCCGGCGGCCGAGCGCTCGATCGCGATGGACGATGGCTCGGTGGTCGCGCTCGCGGCGGCGAGCGAGCTCGAGGTGCTCGCCAACGAGACCGACAAGTTCGTGACCGCCGTGCGCAAGGGCTGGGCCCACTTCGACGTGAACCCCGGCGGTGGACGCCGCTGGGTGATCGAGACCGATCTCGCGACCGTCGAGGTCGTCGGGACCGCGTTCGTCGTCGAGCGCGCCGAGACGCACCTGGTCGTGAAGGTCGAGCGCGGCGTCGTGCTCGTGCGCGGTGAGCGCGTGCCCGGCCGCATCGTGCGACTGACAGCCGGCGAGGCGCTCGAGGTGCCGGCGCAGGTCGCGATCGCGCCTGCGCCTGTCGCGCCTGCGCCTGTCGGGCCTGCGCGTGTCGCGGCGCCCCCCGTGCGCGCGGATCGAAGCGTGGCCGTCGACGGACGCTCGCCCCCCACGGCGTCCGTCGACGTGCCCGCCACCTCGGTGCCCGCCGCCGAGTCGGCGATCGCGCGCGCCGATGCGCTGCTCGCCAGGGGCAAGGCCATCGACGCCGCCGACGAGCTCGAGCGGTTCCTCGACGACGCCGGCAACGACGCGGGCGCCGGCCTCGCCGCGTTCATGCTGGGCCGCATCGCGCAGGATCAGCTCGGCGATCCCGATCGCGCCGCCGCCGCGTTCGCCAGGACCCTCGCGATCGGCAGCCCGCGCGCCGTGCAGGACGAAGCGCGCGCGCGCCGCACGCGCGCGCTCGCCGCCGCCGGTCGCACCGAGTGATGCGGCCGCGGCACCGGGCGAGACCATCGCGCTCGGCGGGCCGCGCCACATCGTCCGCACGTGGAGCCGGCGACTCACGCGAGTCCGCAGCGCCTCCACGTGGGGCAGCCGCCTCACGCGAGTCGCGATCGAGACCGTCCGTCGCCCACGTCGTCGCTTCGGCGACGCGGGATCGCCGTCTTGATTCGGGCACCTTTCCATCATCGACCTGGTGCGCGGCTCTGGCAGCCGCTCTCGTGCTGCAGATCGCGCGCGCGTCGCACGCCCAGCCCGCGCCGGGTCCTCCGGCGCCGACGATCCAGGTCACCTCATGCGCGTTCGACAGCGCGGCGCTCGCCGCAGCGATCGCGCTCGAGGACCAGGCGGCCTCTCGTCGCTCGACGGGGTCGGTCCACGTCACCTGCTCGCCCGACGGTTCCGCGCTGGTGCGAACCGACGCCGGCAAGCACACCGCGTCACGCAGCGTCGATCTCGCCGACGTCCCCGCCTCGCTCGCACCGCGCGTCATCGCGCTCGTCGCCGTGACCCTACTCCGCGAGCCCGGAACGTCACCCGGCGCGCGCGCCCCAGGATCGGGATCGGGATCGGGATCGGGATCGGGATCGGGATCGGGATCGGGATCGGGGTCGGGATCGGGATCGGGATCGGGATCGGGATCGGGATCGGGATCGGGATCGGGATCGGGTTCGGGATCGGGATCGGGATCGGGATCGGGATCGGGATCGGGATCCGGTTCGGGATCGCGAACGGGAACGGGATCGGGAACGGGTTCTGATTCTGGTTCTGGTTCTGGTTCTGGTTCTGGTTCTGGTTCTGGTTCTGGTTCTGGTTCTGGTTCTGGTTCTGGTTCTGGTTCTGGTTCTGGTTCTGGCTCTGGCTCTGGCTCTGGCTCTGGTTCTGGCTCCGGTTCCGTGTCCGAAACCGAAACCGAAACCGAAACCGAAACCGTCCCCGAACCCGCCTCCGCCTCCGCCGTCTCGTCCGCCGTCTCCTCCGCCGCCTCCTCCGCGCCGACTCGCCCCTCCCTCCTCCGCTCCACCTCCACCTCTCCCGCCCTCTCCGTCTCCTCTCCCCTCGGTGTCTCCGCCCGCGCGCTCGCTCGCGTCCACGACTCCACCTCGACGCTGTTCGGCGTCGCGCTCTCGCTCACCTCCGGCGCCGCGTCGCTCGGCGTCACCGCCGCCTCGACGCGCATCGAGCATTCGCTCGGCACGCTCACGCCCATCCTCGTCGCCGCGCACGCCAACCTCGCCATCCTGTGCACGCGCACGACCTGTCTCTCCGTCGACGGCGAGCTCGGCAACCTCTCCGTCCACGCCTCCGCCTCCGACCCGATGTCCGTCAGCTCGCGCACCCTCTCGGCGCTCTACGCGCACGGCGCCGTCGAGCTCTCGCTCGTCGGCCGCATCGCCGACGTCGACGTCGCTGCCGTCGCGGCGCTCGGCACGAGCCGCGGCGTCATCGCGCGCGTCGACACCGAGGCCGCCGCGGTCCTCGCCGGCTGGACGCTCGGCGCGGCGCTCGAGGTCCGCCGATGATCCACCGCGGCCACGGTCTCGCGCTCGCCATCGCCGCCGCGCTCGCGCTCGCGGGCTGCGTCGCCGCCGACGAGCCCGTCCTCACCGCCGGCCCGACGCTGCGCTCGTGCGACGAGGTCCAGCTGCGCCAGTTCGACCTCCAGGCCTGCGAGTTCGACGGGGTCTGCACCTGGTCCGACGCCGCCGACCCCAACGGCGCCGCGTGCTGCACCTACTTCGCCATCTGCAACGAGGGCCGCCTGCTGGTCGACTCGATGTGCCCGATGGAGTGCCCCGCCTGCCCGATGGGCACCGTCCCGCTCCGCCAGAACGGCTGCTCCACGTGTACGTGCGCCCCGCCCTCGCAGTGCGACGCCACCGACCCGATGGCCTGCGATCCGTCCCTCACCTGCTACCGCGGCCAGGTCTGCGCGGACGACACCCCGCCCGGCCAGCTCGACGGCTGCGCAAATGTCTGCGCGGCTCCAGGGTGCGCGGAACCCGCACCGCTCGGATGTCGCATGGACTGTCCCATGGACGCCAACTGCGCCGCCTGCATGGCCACGGCGTGCACCTGCGACGCGGGAGTATGGTCGTGCACGCCGGTCTGCTCCGACGTCGTGGGCCCCTGCTTCCTGCCGTAGACGTGTACAATCGTCCCGTGCCGGGTCCGAGCGTGTTGCCCCGGGTCGGGCGTCCTCCGACGCTCGACGATCTGGACCTCGACGACCTCGAGTCCGTGCGCCTGCTCTTGCGCGGCGACTCGGTGGTCGACTGGCACAGCCTCGCGTTTCACGACGAGGCCGCGGTCGACCGCTTCCTGCGCCTGTGCGAGCTGGACCCCGCGTCCGACTCGGAGATGAACCGGCTCGAGGCGGTGCGCGCCGACGCCGTCGACTACCTCACGCGCGTCTACCACCTGGGGCTGCCCGACGAGGTCGCCGAGGACGTCGCCGCGCGCGACCTCTTCCTGATGGCGTCGCGCAGTGGCCCGCACCAGCAGGCCGCCTGCGTGGTGCTCAAGGTGATGCACATCATCTATCACCTCGCCGGTCGTCAGGCCCTGCTCCGCCTGTCGGTCTCCGACGACGCGATCTTCCGCGAGATCGAGCTCAAGGTCGTGCGCGTCGTCGAGGATCTGCGCGCCGCCGGCTGCGCGGTCGCCGAGTTCGAGTGGAGCCGCAAGCCGCGCGACTCGCAGATCACCAAGCTGCTGGCCAAGGTGTCGACGCTCGCGGCCAACATCTACGACAAGCTGCGCTTCCGCCTCATCGTGCCGACGTACGAGGACCTCATCCCGACGCTCGCCACGCTCACGCGCCAGCTCATCCCGTTCAACTACGTCGTGCCCGGTGAGTCCGTGAACCAGCTCATCGATCTCGACGACGTGCTCGAGCGCCGCCCCCGCCTCGCCGGTCTCACGGCTCCGGTGCAGGACGACGAGCGCGCCGGCGCGCCGCCCACCAACGAGTTCTCGGGCCCCGAGTACCGCATCATCAACTTCGTCGCCGACCTACCGCTGCGCCTCGAGCGGCTCGTGCCGAACCTCGAGCTCGGCCCCGACGACAGTCACGTGGTGTTCGTGCTCACCGAGTTCCAGGTCGCCGACAAGCAGACCGCGGTGTCGAACGAATCGGGCGCGCAGAGCCACGAGGCGTACAAGGCGCGCCAGCACGAGCGCGTGCGCGCCCGCCTCCTGCGCGGCTCCGACAAGTCGAACGAATAGCGTCGAACGCGCGCGGGCGCTGAGCCGTTTTCGGCGATGCCGGGCTCTACCGGGGCACACCAGCACGGAGGTCCGTCCATGTTCCGCTCCCGCCTCGGCCTGGCACTTTTCGCCATGGCCACGCTCGGCGGCTGCGACATCGTCAGCAATGACGACTCGTCCAGCGCGCTCAGCGATCCCGCCGTCCAATCCTGCCTGCGCGACACCATCGAGGAGTGTTACGCGCAGAACCTCTCGCCCGACGAGTGCGCGGCGCTCATCGAGAACCGCTGCCTCGGCGGCATGGATCCCGGTGACCCGGGCAATCCTGGCGATCCCAACGACCCCGCCTGTCACCAGCGCGTCTTCGACGACTGCGTCGCCGCCGGCATCGACGAGATGACGTGCTGGGCGCTCGCCGACGACCAATGTCGCGATCCCGGCCAGCCACCGGACGATCCGCCGTGCGGCGATCCCGACCCGATGTGCGTCGAGGCGGTGCGCGCTGACTGTCTCGCGCAAGGCGTCGATCCGATGACGTGCGAAGCCTACGCGCAGCAGGTCTGCAGCAACGAGCCGCCGCCGCCCGGACCCGATCCGATGTGCGTCGAGGCCGAGCGGCAAGCGTGCCTCGCGCAGGGCGTCGATCCCATGACGTGCGAGGCGTACGCCTGGCAGGTCTGCGATCCCGCCAACGGCGGCCAGATGCCGTAACATCGGGGCGTGCGGTGGGTGATCGTCCTCGTCGTCGCGGGTCTGGCCGCGTGTACCTACGACATCGTCCCGCGCCCCGGCGAGGAGCGCACCGCGTGCAAGAAGGACGGCACGTGCGAGGCCGGCCTCGAGTGCTGGTCCGAGCGCTGCGTCCGCCCGCCGGCGGCTGACTGCCGCGTCGTCGCCGAGCGCCTCGCGGCGGTGCGGCTCGGCAACTACGCGCCGCGCGAACAGCGCGAGCCCACCATCCTCGAGATCAAGGCGCTCTGCGAGAAGGAGCGCGTCAGCAAGAAGGAAGGTCGCTGCCTCCTCGAGGCGCAGACCGAGGACGAGCTCGCGGCGTGCCCGCGCCCGGTCTTGCCGGAGCTCGCCGGCGACAAGGAGGGCTGCACGCGCATGACCGCGCACGCCCTCGAGCTCCTCCGCCGCGACGCTCCCAAGGACGTCGAGATGGCGATGCTCGTCGGCATGGCCGGGCGCGTGCAGACCGTGATCGTCGGCCAGTGCGTGAGCCACCGCTGGTCGCCGATCGCGGTGCGCTGCTTGACCGAAGCCGCGAGCCTCGACCTCGTCGAGAACTGCATCGACTCGCTCGACCACGACGACCGTCGCGCGCTCGACGACGCGATGGAGGAGCTCATGGAGGACGGGCGCCGCGGCAACCGTGGCGGCTCCGGCGGCGACGACCCGTGGAAGTGATCAGGACCTGATCACTCCCTGATCACGCCTCGATGCCGCCGCCGACCGTGTATTGCGCGCCGGTGACGTAGCTCGCCGCCGACGAGGCGAGGAAGCCGATGACGTGGGCGACCTCGTCGGGCTTGCCGAAGCGGCGCGCGGGGACCAGGTTCACGATCCCGGCCGCCATCTCGTCGAGCTGCGCCGCCGAGATGCCGAGCTTGTCGGCGCCGAAGATCGGCGTCTCGATCGGCCCGGGGCTCACCGCGTTGACGCGCACGCCGTCGGCGGCGAGCTCCTGCGCCCACGAACGGGTCAGCGCCAGCACGGCGGCCTTGCTCGCGCAGTAGACCGACATGTTGGGGAAGGGCTGGTCGGCGATCACCGTCGCGATGTTCACGATCGCGCCCTTCGACGCGCGCAGGAGCGGCAGCGCCAGCCGCGTGGTCTCGATGAGGCCGACCACGTTGATGTCGAGGGTGCGGCGCACGTGCTCGGCCGAGGCGTCGGCGAGCGGCGCGATCTCGAGGATCGCGGCGTTGTTGACCAGGACGTCCAGGCGGCCGTGGCGCCGCTTCACTTCCTCGATGGTGCGCGCGGCGTCGGTGGCGCTGGCGACGTCGGCCACGATGTAGTCGATGTCGCGGTGCTGCGCCGCCGATTCCTTCAGCGTGGCCTCGTGCCGGCCGGTGATCACGACGTTCGCGCCGGCCTCGGCGAGGAGTCGTGCGGTGGCGGCGCCGATGCCCGTGCCGCCGCCCGTGATGAGAACGATCTTCGCGTCGAATGCTTTGGTCATGCGCTCGATATGGGTCGCGCTCACGGCGCGCGCCGCTGCGCGCCCTGCGAATGGCTTGTCTGCGCCTGCGAACCGGCGTCGGCGCCAGCCGGCGCTGCGAGAGACTTGTCTATTCCTGCGCTGGTCCAGCGCTGGCGATCCGGCACCGCGGGTGTGCCCTACACTGGCGGTCCATGGCTTCGTCGGTCACGCCGCTGCGCCTGCCTGTTCCCCTTCCCGTCAATCCGCTGCGTCGCGTGCGCGACCTGGTGCTCGAGCTCACCGCGGACACACCGGCCGACCAGGTGCCGTTCCACGACATGTGCTTCTACCGCTTCGACCAGCCGGCGGTGGTCAACAAGGCGGTCACCTTCGGCGTGACGCTGGGCGTGGTGCTGCAAGGCACCAAGCACATCCGCATCGAGGGCCACGACCTCGCCGTCGACCCGAGCACGCTCCTCGTCATCACCCGCGACGTCGAGCACGACATCCGCGTGACCACCGGTGGGCCCGACCGGCCGTACCTCGGCCTCGCGTTGTGCTTCGGGCCCGAGCGCGTCGCTCGCGCGCTCCTCGCCGTGGCCGAGGCCGGCGCGCCGCCCGTGACCGAGAGCGTCCCCGCGTTCATCCAGCCCGTCGACGACGACATCGCCGGCGCGATCGAGCGGCTCCTGCGCGCACAGCGCGATCCGCTCGACCGCAAGCTGCTCGCGCCGCTCGCCATCGACGAGATCCTGTTCCGCCTCCTGCGCTCCGACGCGGCCGCTGCGGTCCGGCGCGGTGTCGGCCACGCCGCCGACGCCGCGCGCATCGTCTCGACCATGCAGCTCATGCGCGAGCGGCACACCGAGAAGCTGTCGGTCGAGGCGCTGGCGCGTCACGCGGCCATGAGCCCGTCGCACTTCGCGCACCGCTTCTCGTCGGTGGCGCGGGTCAGCCCGATGAAGTTCCTGCGCGAGGTACGCCTCGAGCGCGCTCGCTCGCTGCTGGTCGCCGACGGCGCGCGCGCCGGCGAGGTCGCGTCGCTGGTCGGCTTCGAGAGCGCCGCGCACTTCACGCGCGAGTTCAAGCGCCGCTTCGGCGTGCCGCCGTCGCACTACCTGCGCACGCGCGTTCAGTAGCCGTGTTTGCGCAGCGACACGCTCGCGACCATGCCCATGCCGATGAAGAACGTGAGCAGCGAGCTGCCGCCGTAGCTCACGAACGGTAGCGTCACGCCCACGACCGGCGCCATGCCGAGCACCATCGCGACGTTCACGACCACGTGCCAGAAGGTCATGGCCGCGATGCCGATGCACAGGACCGAGCCGGCGCGGTCGCGCGCGTTCATCGCGACGTTCAGGATCCACACGATGAGGAAGCCGTAGAGCGCGAGCAAGACCAGCGAGCCGAGGAAGCCCCACTCCTCGGCCCACACCGAGAACGGGAAGTCGGTCCAGTGCTCGGGGAGAAAGTCGAACTGGTTCTGCGTGCCCTCGCCGAAGCCCTTGCCGGTGATCTTCCCGGAGCCGACCGCGAAGATCGACTGGCGCGTGTGCCAGCCCGAGCCGGTCGGATCGGCGCTGGGATCGAGGAACGCGAGCACGCGTGTCTTCTGGTACTCGTGCATCGTCTCCCACAGGATCGGGACGGCGAGCACCATGACGAAGAGCGTGTAGACCATCGGCCACAGGTCGCGCATGGCGAGGAAGCCGACGGTGAGCATGATGAGCGTGAGCAGGCTCGCCGTCCCGAGGTCGGGCTGGATCGCGATGAGGATGACCGGGAAGACCAGCGCGCAGATGCGCGGCACGATCGACTGCCAGCTGGGCGCGGCGCCTGCCGTCTCCTGCATGAGGCGCGCGAGCACGAGGATCACGGCGAGCTTGGCCAGCTCCGACGGCTGACCGCCGAGCATCCCGATGCGGATCCATCGCTCGCTACCCTTGGCGCCCTGGCCGACGATGTCGACGACGAGCAGCGCGAACGTGGCCAGGCCGAGCGCGATGAACGAGAGCCGCACGATCGCGCGGTAGTCGACCATCGTGGCCACCACGAACGCGATCCCGCCCACGAACATCCAGCGCAGCTGCTGGTCGAACTTGCCGGCGTGGCGCGTGCCGTTGGTCGCGCTGTAGAGGTTGAGGAGGCCGATCGACGCGATCGCGAGGACGACCAGCACCAGCGGCCAGTCGACCGACGCGCGGAAGCGCCGCCAGCGCGAGACGCCGACCTGCGCGCGCGGCAGGTCGAACCCGCGGTCCGAGAGGAAGCTCATGGTTTCACCTCCGGCTCCGGCTCCGACGTCCCCGCCCGCACCTTCGTCCACCAGCCCTCGAGGATGGCCTTGGCCACCGGCCCCGCGACCTTGCCGCCCGACCCGCCGTGCTCGATGAGGACCACGATCGCGACCTCCGGCGACTCGGCCGGCGCCCAGCCCGCGAACCACGCGTGGTCGGTGCCCGGATGCCAGCCCCTCACGATCGGCTCGTCCTTCTTGGGACGCTTGGCGCGCACCTGCGCGGTGCCCGACTTGCCCATGATCGAGACGATGTCACTGGTCGCGTGGTCCCAGCCGGTGCCGCCCAGCTCGTTGACGGCCTTCCACATGCCGCGCCTCCACAGGTCGAGGATCTCGGGCGGCGTGCTGATGGTCTGCTTCACCTGCGGGTCGTACTGGATGACGGTGCCGCCGTCGGCGCGCGTCACGCGATCGATGAGCTGCGGCACGAACAGCGTGCCGCCGTTGGCGAGCGCCGCGTACGCCATCACCAGCTGCATCACCGTGACCTCGACGTCGCCCTGCCCGATCGCGCTGTTGATCGTGTAGCCGATCTTGAAGCGCGTGCGCTGCTCGTACCACGCGCGCGTGGGCACGCGCCCCGGGCTGTCGCCGTTCAGGCCGAGGCCGGTGCGCGACCCGAAGCCGTACTGGTTGGCGACCTCGGCCATGCGATCGATGCCGATGCGCTCGGCCAGCGTCCAGAAGTAGATGTTGCAGGAGTGCTGGATGGCCTCGACGAAGTCGAGCTTGCCGTGCGACGCGGTGCAGTCGAACTGCGTGCCCGACCGCTCGAAGTGGCCGTTGCACGTCACCTGCTCCTCTTCCTGCGCCAGGCCGTCCTCGAGCGCGGCGATGCTGGTGACGAACTTGTACGTGGACGCGGGCGGGTACTGCGCGCGCAGCGTCTTGTCGATGAAGGGCTTGCGCGGATCGTTGTTGAGCCGGTAGGCCTCGGCCTTCGTGAGGTGGCCGGTCATGACGTTGGGATCGAACGACGGCTTCGACACCAGCGCGAGCACGCGGCCGGTCTTGATCTCGACGACGGCGACGGCGGCGGCGGAGTGCGGCGCGACCGCGCGCTCGGCGATCTTCTGCAGCTGCGCGTCGAGCGTGAGCACGAGGCTGTAGCCGGCGACCGGCTCGACGATGCGGTCGCCCTTGATGAGGCCGCGCGCGGTCGCCTCGTCGAGGCGCTGGCCGCGGGCGTCGACGGCGAACCGCTCCTTGCCCTTCTTGCCGCGCAGGTAGTTCTCCATCATGAACTCGAGGCCGTAGCGCCCGACGAGCTCGTCGGCCTCGTAGCGCACGCCGCTCGAGCCCTCGACCTCGCCGGGCGTGGCCTGGCTCATGTAGCCGATGACGTGCGCGGCGAGGTCGCCCTGCGGATAGTCGCGGTACGGCTCGTGGCGGACCTCGATGTCGGCGAGGCGGAAGCGCTCCTGCTCGACGCGCGCGGCGCGCTCGCGCACCTGATCCTCGAGGATGAGCACGGCCTGGCGTGACGAACGCTTGCGGCCGGCCTCGATGCGCGCGGACACCGTCTCCATCTCCTCGTCGGAGAGGCCGAGCAGGCGGCGCAGCTCGGCGGCGACGATGGGCGTGAAGCTCCTGGGCGTCGCGTAGATGTTGAACGCGGGGCGGTTGTCGGCCAGCGGCGCCAGGTTGCGATCGAGGATGCGGCCGCGGATCGACGGCAGGTCGCGCTCGTGGACCACGTTCTCGACGGTCTCGTGGTAGTAGCGGTCGCCGCGCAGCACCTGCAGCTGCCACAGGCGCACGACGAGGCCGCCG
>DATLEB010000223.1:0-11278 GCA_035525615.1 Kofleriaceae bacterium
GCTTCCAGGAGGTCCAGGTCTGGCCATCGGCCGACGGCACCGCCCGCATCGAGCCGCTCACCGACTGGGGCGGCCTCGCCCTCGAAGCCACCTGGCTCGAGCTCGACGGCAACCTCCTCTGCACCGCCCGCGCCCGCAAGCGATAGCGGGTGTCGACGCTGCCGCAGGCGTCACTACCTCACCGGGCGTTCGTACGCGCGGTACGCACGCCCCTCCACCGGAGCGGCGCGCACGCCCGGCGCGATCTCGAACTCGATCGGGAACGACTGCGCGTCGACGCCGCCGGGCGCCGCCGTCATCACGTGGAAGTGCAGGTGCGGGATGTTGGAGAACCCCGTGTTCCCCGACAGCCCGATGAAGTCGAGGCGGTTGACGCGCGCGCCCGCCTTCACGCGCACGCCGCCGTGCTGCAGGTGCAGGTACTCGCCCAGCGTGCCGTCGTCGTGGCGCACGAGGATGAAGTTCATCTTCGTGTAGTCCTGCCAGTCGCGCGTCGCGCCGTGCCCCGACGACAGCGCGTTGGCCGCGACCACCAGGCCGTCGCGCGCCGCGAGGATGGGCGTGCCCTCGGGCGCGTCGAAGTCGACGGCGTAGTACTGCGAGCCGGTGTGCGAGAACCCGCCGCCGAAGCCCTGGATCACGCGCCGCTCCTGACCCACGCCGAACGGCAGCGCGTACGAATACGGGCGCGGCCGCGCGGCCGGATCGCCGAAGCGCGCGCGGAAGTCGAGCACGCGCCAGAACTGCCGCGCCGGCACCGAGACGGTGAAGTGCGTGAGCACGACCGTCGCGCCCGGGCCGCCGGCGACCGCGGAGGCGGGCAGGGTGACGCCGCCGAACTCGTCGCCGCTGAGCGCGAGATTGTCGAGGTCGCGCACGCCCCAGTTGAGCGTCACCTCGACGGCGTAGTCGTTGCGCACGGTCTGGATCACGCGCCCCTGATCGTGACGTAGCTCGAAATGCAAGCGTCCGCCGTCGAACACGAGGTCGTCGCGCGCGTCGATCAGCTCGCCCCACATCGACGCGTCCACGTGCGCCGGCTCGACGTGCTGCGGCCGGAAGATGGGCCGCGGCGTCGTCGTGTACACCGGCACCGGCGGCGGCGGTTCGCATGCCGCCACGCACGCCACGCACGCCAGCACCACGACCGCCGCCACCGACGATCCGGCTGCGAGCGCGCGCCCACCGGTCCGGCTTCCGCGCCGGTAACACGTGCGCGTCCCCGACGCGCGATCCCACGGCGTGCGCTTGTCCATCGACCGCGTCGCCGTCACGAGCACCGAGATGCCCACGTACGCCAGCCCGATCGCGATCGGCACCGACGCGCCCGCGCGCACCCAGCCGTTGTCGACGCGCTCGCCCACGTTCGCGATGGCGCCGCCCACCACCACCGCTCCGTACTGCGCCAGGAACCGCAGCGCGCCCTGGAGGAACGTGACGCGCCCGAAGCCGCGCTCGCTCACGACCTCGAGATCGAGCAGCGCCCGCCCCGGCGTCGACCCCCAGCGCGACAGCGCGAACGGATAGAACAGCACCCACACCGCCAGCACCCAGATGTTCTCCTCGAGCTCGGGCATCAGGATGATGAGCGGTGATGCGATCACGAGCGCGATCATCAGATCGGCGAACGCCGCCACGCCGCGCGCCATCATGCCGGCCGGCCGCGTGCGCTCCGTGCTCGCGCGATCCAGCGCCGCGAGGAGCTCGTCGTACGTCTGGTAGCGGTCGGCGGCGCGCTTCGCCATCATGCGCGCCACCACGTCGTCGGCCAGCGTCGCGGTGCGCCGCACCTTCCCGGTGGTCTCGGTGAGCTTCGGCCGCACCGCGGTCTCGTGGCGGCTCAAGAGCTGCGCCGCCGAATCGCCTGTGAACGGCGGCGCCCCGCCGATCATGTGGTGGAGCGTCGCTCCCAGCGCGTAGATGTCGGCGCGCCGGTCGACGGCCTCGCCGCGGCCCTGCTCGGGCGCCATGTAGAGCGGTGTGCCGACCAGCGCCGACGCCGCGATCGGCGCGCCGTCGACATCGACGACGTCGCCCGGGCTCGACGACACCAGGCCGAAGTCCATCACCTTCAACACGCCGTGGCGATCGATCATCAGGTTCGACGGCTTGATGTCGCGATGCGTGAAGCCGGCCTCGTCGGCGGCCCGCAGCCCCGCCGCCGCCATGCGCGTCAGCTCGACCGCCTCGTCGGGAGGTAGCGGTCCGCGCTCGAGTCGCTGCGACAGCGTCTCGCCGTCGACGTACTCCATCGCGAAGAACATCCGACCCTCGTCCTCGCCGATGAAGTAAATGTGGCAGACGTTCGAGTGCACCAGCCGCGCCTGCGCGCGCGCCTCGCGCACCAGCCGCTCGCGCCGGTCGCGATCCCCGGCCGTCTCCGCAGGAAGCAGCTTCAGAGCGACCGGCCGGTCGAGGGCGAGATCGGTCGCCAGCCACACCTGGCCCATCCCGCCCTGGCCCAGCAGCTTCTCGATGCGGAAGTGCGCGAGACGAGTGCCCGGTCCGACCGCGCTCGACGACGCGGCCGCGAGCGCACGCGGCCCGCCCGCCGCGGTCTCCGTCCGGTCAAGCTCCAGAGGCACCGAACCGATGGTAGCAGGACACGGCGCCACCCTTGCCACCGACGCGGCGCCTTGGTACCCAAGCGGCGGGTAAGTCACATGATCGACCGCTACAGTCGTCCCGAGCTCACCGCGATCTGGTCGGACGATGCGCGGTTCGCGCTGTGGCTCGAGATCGAGCTCGCCGTGTGCGAGGCGATGGAGCATCGCCACCGGGTGCCCATCGGCACCGCCGTCGCGGTGCGCGCCAAGGCCGAGGGCAAGCTGAACGCGCGCCGCATCCTCGAGATCGAGCAGACCACGCGCCACGACGTCATCGCGTTCCTCACGCACGTCGAGGAGCTCGCGGGCGAGCCGGCGCGCTGGCTCCACCTCGGCATGACGTCCTCCGACGTCCTCGACACCGCGCTCGCGCTGCAGAGCGTGCGCGCGCTCGACAAGATCCTGGCCGGCATCGACGGCCTCGCCTCCGCGCTCGGCGCGCGCGCCCGCGAGCACGCGCAGACGCCGATGATGGGCCGCTCGCACGGCATCCACGCCGAGCCGGTCTCGGCCGGGCTGACCTTCGCGCGCTGGTACGCCGAGGTGCAGCGCTCGCGCACGCGCGTCGCCCGCGCGCGCGACGTCATCGCGGTCGGCAAGATCGCTGGCGCCGTCGGCGTGTACGGCAACCTCGATCCCGCGATCGAGGAGGAGGCGCTCACGCGGCTCCAGCTCGCGCCCGAGACGGTCGCGACGCAGATCGTGCAGCGCGATCGCCACGCCGAGGTGCTGAGCGCCCTCGCGCTCCTCGGCACCGCGATCGAGCAGATCGCGCTCGGCGTCCGCCACTGGCAGCGCACCGAGGTGAGCGAGGCGGAGGAGGGCTTCGGCAAGGGCCAGAAGGGCTCGAGCGCGATGCCGCACAAGAAGAACCCGATCCTCAGCGAGAACCTCACCGGCCTGGCGCGCCTGCTGCGCGGGTACGCCGGCGCCGCGCTCGAGGATGTGGCGCTGTGGCACGAGCGCGACATCTCGCACTCGTCCGTCGAGCGCGTGAGCTTCCCCGACGCCACGATCCTCGCCGACTTCATGCTGGCGCGCGCCACGACGCTGGTCTCCGGCCTCGTCGTCCACGCCGAGCGCATGCGCACCAACCTCGAGTCGTCGGGCGGCCTGTGCTTCTCCGAGGCCGTGCTCCTGTCGCTGGTCGGCAAGGGTCTCGCGCGCCAGGAGGCGTACGTGTTCGTCCAGCGCTGCGCGCACGCCGCGCTCGCCGAGGGTGCCACCGTCGGAAAGCTGGCGCCCCCGGGCCGCTTCCGCGCGCTGCTCGGCGCCGACCCCGACGTCGCGAAGCACCTGACCGCCGCCGAGCTCGACGGCTGCTTCGATCTCGACCACCACCTCCGGCACGTGCCGGCGATCCTGCATCGCGCACTCGGGAGCCTGTAACCATGAGCGCAGCCGCTGACCTCGACGCCACGCTTCGCGCCCAGCTCCCTCGAGTCCTCGACAAGACGGCGTTCACGCGCCTCGCGGGACGCGGCGAGCTCACGCGCTACGACGGCAAGGTTCGCGACTGCTACATCGACCAGGGCCGCGGAGAGCGCGTCATCGTCGTCAGCGACCGCCTGAGCGCGTTCGACGTGGTCATCGGCCTCATCCCGTTCAAGGGCCAGGTCCTGAACCAGATGGCCCAGCACTGGTTCAAGGAGAGCGCGCACGTCGCGCCCAACCACGTCGTCTCCTCGCCCGATCCCAACGTGTGCATCGCGCGCGAGACGCGCCCGCTCGCCGTGGAGCTGGTCATGCGCTCGTACCTCACCGGCGTCACCTCGACGTCGATCTGGAAGGCGTACGAGCAGGGCGCGCGCACGTTCTGCGGGCACGCGCTCCCCGAGGGGCTGAAGAAGAACCAGCAGCTCCCGCGCGCCATCCTCACGCCGTCGACCAAGGCGCCCAAGGGCGGCCACGACATCAGCGTGTCGAAGGACGAGCTCCTCGCGATGGGGCAGGTGACGCCGGCGGAATTCGAGCAGGCCGCGGCGATCGCCGAGCGCCTGTTCGCGTTCGGTCAGGCGCGCGCCGCCGAGCGTGGCCTCATCCTCGCCGACACCAAGTACGAGATGGGCGTGACGGGGGACGGGACCGTCATCGTGATCGACGAGATCCACACGCCGGACTCGTCGCGCTACTGGTACGCCGACGACTACGAGGCGCGGCTCGCGCGCGGCGAGGAGCCGCGCAGCCTCGACAAGGAGTACGTCCGCCGCTGGCTCGCCGAGGAGGCGAAGTACACGGGCGATGGTCCGCCGCCGCCGCTCCCCGACGACGTGCGCGTCGAGGCGGCCCGGCGCTACATCAAGAGCTACGAGCTGATGACCGGGCAAACCTTCGAGCCCGACACGCGCGAGCCGGTCGCGCGAATCGCCGCGGCGCTGGGAGCGCAATAGTGGGGATGACGGCGCCGCTGGTTCTTCGGGGCGCGCCGGCGCTCTCGGCCGCGCGCCTCGCCAAGCAGCTCGCGCGCGTGCAGCGCGGCAACCCCGGGATCACGGCGATCGCCGCCGAGCACGTGCATCTGGTGCAGCTCTCGCGCGCGCTCACCGATGACGAGCGCGCGCTGCTCGATCGCCTGCTCACGTACGGACCCAGGCGCGCGCCGGCCGCGGTGGACGGGGCGTCGCTCGTCACGCTCCTCGTCGTGCCGCGCCTCGGCACCATCTCGTCGTGGTCGTCGAAGGCGACCGACATCGCGCACACCTCCGGCCTCGATGCCGTGCGCCGCGTCGAGCGCGGCGTGCGCTGGACCGTGGCCGGCACCGTCGTCGATCCGGCCGCGCTTCACGGCGCGCTCGCCGACCGCATGACCGAGAGCGTGCTCGCCGGTGACGGCGACGTCTCCGCACTCTTTGCCGCGGGCGCCCCGCGACCGCTCGGTCGCGTCGCCCTCGGCGCCGACCCGATCGCCGCGCTCGCCGCCGCCGACCGGGCGCTCGGCCTCGCGCTGGCGCCCGACGAGATCGAGTACCTCGCGCGCGCCTACGCCGAGCTCGGCCGCGATCCCACCGACGTCGAGCTCATGATGTTCGCGCAGGCGAACAGCGAGCACTGCCGCCACAAGATCTTCAACGCCACGTTCCTCGTCGACGGCGCGCCGCAGGAGCGCTCGCTGTTCCAGATGATCCGCGAGTCGACCGCGGCGTCGCCCGACGGCGTCCTCTCGGCGTACTCCGACAACGCGTGCGTCTTCGCCGGCCCCGACGGCCAGCGCTTCTTCCCCGACGGCGATCGCGTGTACCGCCCGCACGCCGAGCCCGTGCACATCCTCCTCAAGGTCGAGACCCACAACCATCCGACCGCGATCGCGCCGTTCCCCGGCGCCGCCACGGGCTCGGGCGGTGAGATCCGTGACGAGGGCGCGACCGGCATGGGCGCCAAGCCCAAGGCCGGCGTGGTCGGCTTCACCGTCTCGAACCTGCGCCTCCCCGGCGCCGTGCAGCCGTGGGAGCGCCCCGAGTCGCGTCCCGGCCGCATCGCCTCGGCGCTCGACATCATGATCGACGGCCCGCTCGGCGGCGCCGCCTTCAACAACGAGTTCGGCCGCCCCGCGATCGGCGGTTACTTCCGCACCTTCGAGCTCGACGTGCCCGGCCCGCGCGGCACGGAGACCCGCGGCTTCCACAAGCCGGTGATGATCGCCGGCGGCGTCGGCAACATCCGCGCCGAGCACGTGCAGAAGGGCGACGTTCCCGTCGGCGCGCCGCTCGTCGTCCTCGGCGGCCCCGCGCTGCTCATCGGCCTCGGCGGCGGCGCCGCGTCGTCGATGGCCCAGGGCGCGTCGCACGAGGATCTCGACTTCGCGTCGGTGCAGCGCGACAACGCCGAGATCCAGCGCCGCTGCCAGGAGGTGATCGATGCCTGCTGGGCGATGGGCGCGAACAACCCGATCGTCTCGGTTCACGACGTCGGCGCCGGCGGCCTCTCCAACGCGCTCCCCGAGCTCGCGCACGGCAGCCACCGCGGCGCGACGTTCGATCTGCGCGCCATCCCCGCCGGCGACCCCGCGATGTCGCCGGCCGAGCTGTGGTGCAACGAGGCGCAGGAGCGCTACGTGATCGCGCTCGCGCCGGGTCGCGAGGCCGACTTCGGCGCCATCTGCGCCCGCGAGCGCGCGCCGTGGGCGCTGCTCGGCCACGCCACCGAGCCCCAGCAGCTCCGCGTGGAGGATCCGCTCCTGGGCGCGCCCGCCGTCGACATGCCGATGGACGTCCTCCTCGGGAAGCCGCCGCGCATGGTGCGCGACGCGAAGACCGAGCCCACGCGGTTCGCGCCCCTCGACCTCACCGGCGTCACCGTGGAGAGCGCGCTCGAGCGCGTGCTGCGCCTGCCCACCGTCGCGGACAAGGGCTTCCTGGTCACGATCGGCGACCGCTCGGTCGGCGGCCTCGTCGTGCGCGACCCGATGGTCGGCCCGTGGCAGGTGCCGTGCGCCGACGTCGCCGTCACCGCCACCGACTACGTGTCGATGACCGGTGAGGCCATGGCGATGGGCGAACGCCCGCCGGTCGCGCTCCTGTCCGCGGGCGCCGCGTCGCGCCTCGCCATCGCCGAGGCCATCACCAACATCGCCGCCGCGCCCATCGCGCGTCTCTCCGACGTGCGCCTGTCGTGCAACTGGATGGCCGCCGCCGGCTGGCCCGGCGAGGACGCGCGCCTCTACGAGGCCGTGCGCGCCGCCGGCTCGGAGCTCGCGGTCGCGCTCGGCATCGCCATCCCCGTCGGCAAGGACTCGATGTCGATGAAGACGGTGTGGAAGGACGACGCCGGCGCGCATGCCGTCGTCTCGCCCATCACGCTCGTCGTCACGGCCGCCGCCCCGGTCACCGACGTGTCGAAGGTCCTCACGCCGCAGGTCGACTTCGATCGCGCGCGCCAGGACTCGGTCGAGCTCGTGTGCGTCGACCTCTCGGCGGGCAAGCGCCGCCTCGGCGGATCATGCCTGGCGCAGGTCCACGGTCAGCTCGGCGACACCGCGCCCGATCTCGACGACCCCGCGCTGCTCCGCGACTTCTTCGCGGCCGTGCAGGAGCTGCGCCCGTACCTCGTCGGCTATCACGATCGTTCCGATGGCGGCCTCCTGATCGCGCTGCTCGAGATGGCGTTCGCGTCGGGCGCGGCGCTCGACATCCGCGCGCCCGACGGCGCGGATCCCCTCGCCGTGTTCTTCAACGAGGAGCCGGGCGCCGTGCTGGCCGTGCTCCCCGAGCACCTCGGTCACGTCATGACGCGGCTCGGCCGGCTCGGGCTGGGCGACGCCGTGTGGAACGTCGCCTCCGCGCGGCCCGGCGAGCGCATCCAGATGGTGGGCGGCGGCGTGCGCCACCTCCTGCTCGACCGCTCGCGCCACGACCTGCGTGCGCTCTGGTCCGACACCACGCACCGCATCGCGCAGCTACGCGACGACGCCGCGTGCGCCGACGAGGAGCAGGCCGCGCGCCTCGACCCCGCCAACCCCGGCCTCACCGCCGCGCTCACGTTCGACCCCGAGCAGCGGGTCGCCGCGCCATACATCATCGGGTCGTCCCGAGGCGCGCGCCCCGCCGTGGCGATCCTGCGCGAGCAGGGCTGCAACTCGCACGTCGAGATGGCGTCGGCGTTCACCGTCGCCGGCTTCGAGGCCGTCGACGTGCACATGACCGATCTGCACGGCGGCCTGGCGCTCGATCGCTTCCGCGGCCTCGTCGCCGTCGGCGGCTTCTCGTACGGCGACGTGCTGGGGGCCGGTGAGGGCTGGGCCAAGTCGCTCCTCTACGGCAAGGCGGCGCGCGAGACGCTCACGCGCTTCCTCGCGCGCACCGACACCTTCACGCTCGGCGTCTGCAACGGCTGCCAGATGATGTCGGCGCTGCGCGAGCTCGTGCCCGGGGCGGAGCGGTGGCCGCGCTTCGTGCGCAACCGCTCCGAGCAGTTCGAGGCGCGCCTCTCGCTCGTCGAGATCACGCCGAGCCCGTCGCTCTTCTTCGCCGGCATGGCCGGCTCGCGCATCCCGATCCCGGTCGCGCACGGCGAGGGCCGCGTCGAGCCGCGCGCCGACGACGACCTCGATGCCCTCGAGCGCGACGGCCTCGTCTCCGCGCGCTTCGTCGACGGCCACGGCCACGTCGCGACGACTTATCCCGCCAACCCCAACGGCTCGCCGCGCGGCATCACCGCGCTCACCGTGCCGTCGGGACGCGTCACGATCTTGATGCCGCATCCCGAGCGCGCGACGCGTGCGTACCTGCCGACGTGGCGCCCGCGCGCGTGGGCGACCTCGCCGTGGCAGCGAATCTGGGACAACGCGCGCGCCTGGGTCGGCTGATCACGAGGTAGTCGCGGTAACCACTCGCGATTCGGCAGCCGCCGGAATGCGAGTTGATGGATCGTGCCCGCGGGCGGTACGCAGACGCGCATGTACAGCTCGATCGATCGCGTGGACGTGATGGGGGAGTCGCCCGAGGGCACGCTCCTCGTGCAGACGGATCACCGGAGCGTGAGCGAGATCGAGAAGGAGCCCGAGCTGTCGGTGCTCTTCGCGCTCGCCCGCGTCCTCAACGCGCAGCACATCGCGAAGGCCAAGGAGCTGAAGGTCGCCGCGATCGTGTACACGCCGATCATGGGCGCGCCCCAGTTCCTCGTCGACGCGCTCGGCACCGTGGGCGCACACCTCGAGGACATGGCGACGATGCAGCGCACCAGGCTCTCGTCGGATCGCGACCCCGAGGAGCTGGCCGATCACATGTTCGCCGCGCTCTCGGCGATCGTGTGCGAGCGGCTCGACACCGAGGATCCCGAGGAGGCGCTCGCCACGCTCGAGGACGAGCACGCGGGCACGTTCGGCGCCGCGCCCGACGAGGACAACGAGATCGAGTACTGGACCACCGTGTTCGAGCTGATGGCGGTCACGGGCGAGGTCATCCGCGCGCGCGCGGGCGGCTCGTGGGTCGTGACCGATCACGGCTCGGTGCCGTTCGCCTTCAAGCTGAGGACCGGATCGATGCTCTTGCCCGGCAACCGCGCGCAGCGTTCGCTCGAGGAGGGCGCGGAGCAGGGCATGCGCGTGCTCCTCGACACGCTCGATACGCTCGCGCGTCCGACCGTCAGCGGCGAGGGCCCGATCCTGCCGACGCTGCGCTCGCGCGCCGAGGCCGAGGGCGGCAACTACGTCACGCGGCCGCTCTTCGAGAAGCTGCCGCCGGAGGCCGTCGCACCGCTGGTCTGCTACGGCCACGACGGCGAGGCCACGCTCGCGCTCATCCGCCACGACTCGGGCGATCCGCCGGTCGATCACGCCGCGGCGCTGGCCAACCTGCGCTCCCACAAGGTCGAGATCGAGGAGATGGAGGTCGCCGGCGTGAAGCTGCTCTCCGTCGGCGACAGCTTCTTCGCGGCCGAGAAGCTGCTCGACGTCGCGTTCATGAAGGGTCTGGCGATGCGCCTCGGCGACGACATGCTCGGCGCGGCGGTCCCACGCCGCGGCGTGCTGCTCGTGACCGGCCTGGGTAAGACGCCGCTCAACGGCGGCATGCTGCGCTTCATCGCCGCCGGTGAGTTCGCGAAGGCAGGCAGCCGCGGCATCTGCCCGAACGTCATCATCATCCAGCACGGCGAGCCGATCGGGATGGTGCTGCCGGGCAACACCCTCCGCTCGTCGCCCCCCGACGACGAGCCCACCCGGAAGCGCGGCTTCTTCTCGCGCCTGTTCGGGCGCAACTAGCCTGCGCGCGTCTAGAACAGTGGCAGGAGCCACGCGAAGAGCGCGAGCATCAGCAGCCCCGCGTGGGCGAACCGGCGCGCGCGTGTCGTGCGCCGCGCGCCGACCAGCTCGACCATCTCGGCCGCCGCGCGACCCAGCGACGCCAGGCCGGGCACGGCACCGATGCAGCTGACGAACACGGCGATCTGCGCCGGCACGCTCGGCGGCTTGGCGAGAAACGCGAGCGGCCACACCGCTCCGATCAGGAAGATCTCGGCGATGACGAGCACGGCGAGGCCCCAGCGATGACCGGTGAGCAGCGCCACCGACGCGATGGCGAGGGTCGCGGCGAGCTCGGGGCTATGCGCGTGAGTGGGGAGGGGGAGAGCCGCAAGTGCCGCCGCCAGCCCCGTCAGTCCGAGCCACATCTCGCGGCGACGTCGGCGAGTGGGGTTCGAACGGCTCATGAGTACAAATGTAAACGTCCAGGTACAAATGTCCAAGCAAATGTAACGACCCGTCGACAAGTATCACGGGAGCGCTCCGATCCCCGCGACTTCCCTGGCACATCGAGCCGTCCGGTGCCATCCTCCAGCCCATGACCTGGCTGCTCCTGAAGCTCGGTATCCGCCTCCTGGGGTTCATCGCGGTCTTCTTTGTCGCGACTCGTAAGAACCCCAAGATCAAGATCGAGCCTCGCTGGGCGATTCCGCTCGTAGCTGGCCTGTTCGGCGTCATGAACGTCGGCATGTACTGGCTGCTGAAGCCCGTGCTGAACCTGGCCACCTTCGGCGCGGTCTGGTTCGTCCTGCCGCTGCTCATCAACCTCGGCTTCCTGATCGCGACGCTACGGATCACCGAGAAGCGCAAGTGGCTCGTCATCGACGGCCTCCGCGCGACCCTCTGGCTCGCGACGCTCCTCACGATCGCCCACGGCCTGCTCTGGCTCGGCCTCGATTTCCTGCCCGCGAAGTTTTGAGTTCTAGCGGGGCGCCGG